>CAZZMY010000021.1:0-18804 GCA_964655385.1 uncultured Akkermansia sp. | reverse complement strand
TGGCCCGCCCCACCCACCTCACCCTCTGCTCCTTCTGCGGAAAGAGCCATGCGGAGGTGAAAAAACTGATCGCCGGTCCCGGTGTCTACATTTGTGACAACTGCATCACCCTCTGCACCAATATCCTAAACCGGGAAACCGCCGGAGACCCCACCAAACAACCCCTACTCAAGAACCTCCCCAAACCCCGCGAGATCCGGGCGGAGTTGGATCGGCACGTGGTCGGCCAGGATCGCGCCAAACGCACACTCGCTGTGGCCGTGCATAATCATTACAAGCGCGTGCGCGGGGACCAGTCCGACACCCTTCCCACCGACCATGCCGATGTGGAGCTGGAGAAAAGCAACATCCTCTTGATCGGACCCACCGGTTCGGGAAAAACACTCCTCGCACGCACTCTCGCCCGAATACTGGATGTTCCCTTCGCCATCGCGGACGCCACTTCCCTGACCGAAGCGGGTTACGTCGGGGAAGATGTGGAAACCATCATCCTGCGTCTTCTCCAGAGCGCCGACTACGACGTAAAACGGGCGGAACTCGGTATCGTTTACATCGATGAAATCGACAAGATTGGCC
This sequence comes from uncultured Akkermansia sp., assembly GCA_964655385.1. Classification (GTDB taxonomy): domain Bacteria; phylum Verrucomicrobiota; class Verrucomicrobiia; order Methylacidiphilales; family Verrucolacustridaceae; genus Verrucolacustris. Next base: position 18,228 of record CAZZMY010000021.1, on the reverse strand, counting down.
GCAAATCCGACAGCGCCTCCATTACCCGGGATGTCTCGGGAGAGGGAGTTCAACAGGGGTTGCTAAAAATCTTGGAAGGCACTGTTTGCCAAGTTCCACCCCAAGGAGGACGAAAGCACCCTCAGCAGGATCACATAGCGGTAAACACTCAGAATATTCTCTTTATTTGTGGAGGCGGTTTTGTCGGGTTGGAGGAGATCGTCCACAAGCGGTTGGGGGGTCGCGCCTTGGGATTTGGCTCCGACCTCAGCTCCTCCAAGAATGTTCAGGAAGACGGCTTGGGTCTGCTGCGTTACACCGAGCCGGACGACCTGCTTCGCTTTGGCATGATCCCGGAATTTATCGGCCGCCTTCCGGTGTTAACCCACCTCAGCCCATTGACTGCCGATGAACTGATTTGTGTCCTGACCGACCCCAAGAATTCCCTGACGAGACAGTATGCCAAGCTCCTTGGCATGGAAGGGGTGAAACTCAACTTTACCCGGGATGCCTTGCGTTGCCTCGCCGAGGCGGCGCTCAAGAAAGGTACCGGCGCCCGGGCTTTGCGCAGCCTGTTGGAAGGAATGATGCTGGACCTGATGTACGACATTCCCTCCCGCGACGACGTGGAAGAGGTCATTATCAACCGCGCGGTAGCCGAGGGTCAGCGTGGACCGATCATCAAACGCAAAGAATCGCGCAAAGCCGCTTAGGCGATTTTTTTCAACCCTTCCCCCAATCGAGCCCAGAGCTCCTCCATTCCTTTTTCCGTTTCATCACCCATGTGGGAAACGCGGAAGGTTTGTCCCTTGAGCTTGCCGTAACCGCCGTCAAAGATTGCCCCGTGGGTCTCCTTGAGCCAGGCAATCCACTTGGCCACATCCACGCTCCGGGTGTTTTTGCCACAGGTTAGGCTTAGGGACTCGTATCCCTTCTCCGGGAAAACTTCGAATCCGTTCGCCGCCAACCAGGTCTGTCCCCGTTCGGCATTCTTTTTGTGCCGGGCATGTCTCTGAGCAATTCCCTCTTTTTCAATTTCCGCGATTTTGACCTCGAGGGCGTAGAGATGGGAAATGGAGGGAGTACAGGGCGTCATGTTGCTTTCCGCCTGCTTGCGAAATTCGAGAAAATCGTAGTAGTAGCCGCGATCCTTCACCTTTTCCGCCCTTTGATAGGCCCGTTCACTAACGGAAAAGAGGGCGGCGCCTGGAGGCAAGGCTAGGGCCTTCTGGGTCCCGCAAAGCATCACATCAAGTCCCAGCTCATCAAAGGGAATCGGCGTCACACTGAAGGAGGAAACGGTGTCGGTGATCAGCATCACTTCAGGAAACTTGGTGCGGATCAGCATGGCGATCTCCGCCAAGGGGCTCAGCACCCCGGTGGAGGTTTCATGATGGATCAGGGTTAGGGCGTCATATCCGCCCTTGGATAGTTCCTTTTCGATCATCTCCGGTTTGATTGCTTGGCCCCACTCCACCTGCACTTTGCCTGCTTCCTTGCCGCACTTTTGGGCCACATCGAACCACTTGTCGGAAAATGCCCCGTTCATGCAGACGAGCACCTTCTTCTGCACGAGATTGCGCAACGAAGCCTCCATCACCGACCAGGCCGACCCAGTCCCCAAAAACACGGGTTGCTGAGTCTGAAAGAGTTTTCTTAATCCGGGTTGCACCCGCGCATAGAGATCCTGGAAGCCTTTTCCCCGATGACCAATCATCGGGCCCCCAAACGCTTTTCGCACAGGTTCAGAGATTTCAACGGGCCCGGGGATAAACAATTTGATATGAGGCATGATTAGGGTAGATAGGGATTCTGTGACTTTTCGCAAACTTATCCTTTTTCTAGCTCCAGCTTTTCTCGGCCACTACCCCCTGAGCGCTCAGGTCAATTCACGGGATCCCCAGAATAGCCCAACCTTCCAGACGACCTGTGATAATGAGATCAACAACGAGCCGGTAGCCAAGGCTCAGGCTGTCCAGCCCGCGGACAACCCACCGACTGCCATGCCGGCCCAACCGGTTACGCCGTCCACTTCGGGCACCCCCGATATCACAGTGGATCAGATCATCAAGAATGCCATCCGCCGGGACGAGGAGTTAAGAGAGCTTCGGGAGGGGTTCACCTACCAACTCAAGCTGGTGACAGAGCGTTTGGATGACGACAACAAGGTCATTCCGGATAAGACCAAAACCGTGACCGCCAAGATCAAGCCAGGCAAGGACATCACCTTCAGTGCCGACTTCAACGACGATTCCAAAGACAACGAAAAAGCCTCTTCTCCTCAGACAAGTTACGCCGGAGCCACCGGAGGTCGCGGTCTGAAGTCATCGCACAAAAAGTCCTCTGATGACGATGATGACTCCTCCAACAAGGACGTAGAGGACGCAAAAAAGGTGAATGCCATGCTTGATATGGGAAAAATTGCACCTCGCTTCAAATATTCACGCCAAGGCGATGAAACCATTCGCAACCGGAACTGCTACGTCATCAAGTTTTCCCCGAAAAAAGACCAGCCGTTCGCCAGTCGCGAGGAGAAGGTCATCAACAAGGTGGGAGGCACCCTTTGGATTGACCAGAGCGATTTCAGCATTGTCCAGACCCGGGGTAAACTAACTGAGGAAGTCGATGTGGCCTGGTTCTTGGCCACCATGAAAGGCTTGGACTTTAGTTATCAGACAAGTGAACTACCCAACCTCAACATTCCCGTTCCCTCGAACTTCCTCATGAATTTCGACCTCAACATCATGGGATACCGCATGGCCCAACGGCAAACCAGCGTGATGGCCGACTACCAGCCCGTGGACGGGGCAACCACCGCTTCTGCCACCCCTCCCGCCCCCACGACTCCCCCCTCCCCTTAATCGACTTAATACTCTTCGGCTTATCGTCGTCCGCTGCTCGCCAAGGATTGACCCAGCCGCTTCTGGCCCTCACTCCGGGCCCAGGCGATGGATTTCCAAAGGAAAAGCAAAGCGGCAATCCCAAGACTGGAGCGGAGAAAGTATCCGAATTGCGACCCATAAAGGATTTTCTTCTGGCGACCCATGACGGCTTGGCGCTCCTGATTTAATTTATCCTCCTGAATCTGAACCTCGTCTTTGAGATTTTTCAGAAAAGTGGCGAGGTCGACCGGGGGTTTCTTAGCGTTCGCCGCATTGTACCGGTTCACCATATTTTGCTGTTCCGCTTCAGGCAGATGGAGAGTGGTTTCTAGAACCAGTCGAACTTTTTTCACCTGCTCTTCGGTCTGGGCAGTCAAATTATAGGAACTCATACGAAAAAGGCGGGCGGCGGCATTCATGGAGACAGGAATCAGGAGCAGGTACATGCCGGCCAGCACTAACGGCAGCCACGCCAGAACCATCAGGAGAATTCGTTCTGCCTTGATTCGGATGAAGCGGGGATGAAGAAAGAAGAGGGCCAGTCCGAGGATTCCCATGGGAATTCGATCTGACATCGAGGCGGTAAAACGAAGCTCCGACGAGGGATTTCGTAACTGCAGGTTGAAGAGTGCCCCGAAACCATCCACCAAGTAGTAAGCCACCAAGAGGCCACCCACCACCCGGAAAATCTGAATTCCAGCGAGAACCGATCTCTCAGCTGGGGTCGTATTGGGGGCATGCACAAACTCCATTTCCAATATCTTGCCCAGAGAAGTAGCGGGTGACAACTCCACCGATTCATCCTCGCCCTGCCTCTAGGGATGCTTCATTTTGGTCGGATGATCGGAGGTCGATACATCCATCCCCTGCAAAAAGCCCTCCTTCCGATGGTCATTTTCACCGTGGGCTCTTGGGCCGAGACCAGAGCCGCCGATCCGATCCCCAGCCCAAGCCCTTCCTCGGGGGACTGGCCAACCTACGCGATCTGGTACCAAATTTTCCCGGAGCGCTTTCGCAATGGGGACCCCAAAAACGATCCGAACGCAAAATACAGTAAGGTTCCGGATCAGGTGAAGGATACGTGGGGGATTATTCCTTGGACCAAGGAGTGGTACGCCCTGGAGGAGTGGGAAAAGACGTTGGGCCCAGACGTCTATGCATCCAACGGTCATCGCCGCTACGGGGGGGATTTTCAGGGGATCATCGATAAGTTGGACTACCTCAAGGATCTCGGCGTCAATGCCATCTACCTAAACCCTATTTTTGAGTCTCCTTCCCTCCATAAGTACGATGCCCGATGTTTTCACCATGCTGACCCTCACTTTGGACCCGATCCCGCAGGCGATCTGACTTTGACGCAGGGGGAAACAGCCGATCCTACCACCTGGAAATGGACCTCTGCCGATAAGCTGTTTGTGGAACTGGTCAAACAAGCCCACGCCCGCGGCATTCGCATCATCCTGGATGGAGTTTTCAACCACTGCTCCACCGATTTCTTTGCCTTTGCCGATCTTAAGGAGAAGCAGGAGAAATCGGCTTATGCCAAATGGTTTGATGTGCACAAGTTCGACGATCCCTCGACTCCAGATAAGAACGAATTCGACTATGCCGGGTGGTGGGGAGTGAAAAGCATGCCCGAATTTATCGACCTGACGGATGAACAAGGGCGGAAAAATCTCCACCCGGATGTGAAAGCCTACCTCTTTGCCATCACCAAAAGATGGATGGATCCTGATGGCAACGGAGATCCTTCCGATGGGGTGGACGGTTGGCGATTGGATGTGGCGAACGAAGTGGGTACTGGCTTCTGGTCCGACTGGAACGACTGGGTCAAGAAGATCAACCCCGACGCCTACACCACCCCGGAAATCTGGGTCGAGAATGCTCCGACGTTCGTGAAGGAAGGCAAATTCGACGGTGTGATGAATTACTATTCCTTCAGCATGCCGGTCAAAGGGGGATTGATTGATGGAACCCTACCCATACGGGAGTTTGTGCAGATGATGGAGGACAGAAGAAAAAGGTTCCCCTCCGACCAATATAACAAACTGCAGAATCTGTTCGACTCCCACGATACCGCCCGGATGGCCACCATGATCGTGAATCGGGACCGGCCCTACCACTCATCCGCTCAGGACTTTTCTTATGACGCAGATGTTCATGCGGGCAACCGCGACAAACCCTATCTCGCCCGTAAGCCAAACGAAGCAGAGCGAAAACTACAGCGTATGGTGGTGCTGTTCCAGATGACCTATCCCGGGGCGCCCTACCTTTACTATGGGGTCGAAGCGGGCATGTGGGGAGCCGACGACCCGGATGATCGTCAGCCCATGGTTTGGGAAGATCTAAAATATGAATCCCAGAGAATAAGCCCCGGCGGCCAACCGGAACGTAATGATGACGCGAATTTTGACCGTGCCCTTCACGACTATTACCGTGAGGCCATCGCCCTGCGTAAAAAATACCCAACTCTGGCAGACGGGAGCATGCAGCTCATCGGTGCCGACAACCCTTCCCGCATGTTTGCCTTTGCTCGTGGGGGTGCAGAAACCCTAGTGGCCGTATTTAACCGCTCCGAAACAGCCCAGACGTTTCGTTTTAATTTTGGAACCTCCGATGGCAGCGCCCCTAACCCGCTGGTACCCGTATTTATTTCCCACGGAAAACTAAAGGATGCCGTCGTAAACCAGGGATCCGGCAAAGTGGAAGTCACCCTTCCAGGCTGGACCGGCACGCTTCTAAAGCTGGATTAGTCCGATCGCTCGATCGGCGCCCGAACGCGATTGCCCCACTCCGTCCAGGAACCGTCGTAATTGCGGACTTTCTTCAGACCTAGAAGATAGCTCAGAACAAACCAAGTGTGGCTGGATCGTTCCCCGATCCGGCAATAAGCCACGACTTCCTGATTGGGGGCTAACTGGCATCCCTCAAGATAGATTTTTGAAAGCTCTTCGGCGGATTTGAAGGTTCCGTCCTCCCGAACGGCCGTCTTCCAAGGCACGCTCTTGGCACCGGGAATGTGTCCACCACGCAGCACCCCTTCCTGGGGATACTCAGGCATGTGGGTCACTTCGCCTTTAAACTCTCCGGGGGAGCGGACATCGATGAGGGGTTTTTTACCTTGGCTGAAAGATAGGGCATCGTCGTAGAAAGCCCGGATCTCGGCATCCAACCGCTTGCCAGGCACCGGATATTTCACGGTGGGAACCTTGACCTTATCACGGGTTAGGGGCCTCTTCTCGGCCGCCCATTTATCCCTTCCCCCGTTCAGGATTCTCACCTTGGTGTGACCAAAAAGACGGAAAGCCCAGAGGGCATAACAAGCCCACCAATTCGACTTATCCCCATAAAAGATCACCGTCGTCTCAGGGGTGATCCCATTCCGACCACAAAGCTCCGCAAAGGCCTCAGGCGAAATATAGTCACGCACCAGGGCATCCTGAAGATCCCGTCGCCAATCAATGTGCACCGCGCCGGGAATATGTCCGGTGTCATACAGGAGTACGTCCTCGTTGCTTTCCACCACTCGGATCGCGGGATCATTCAAGTGTTCTGCCAACCAACCGGTCTCTACCAGGGCTTCAGGATGTGCGTAAGATGAGTGGCTCATGGAAATCGAAAGTCTCCTCAAAGGATAAAATGCCAAAACCGGCCGAGGGATGCAACTGCGTCCCGTGTCATCCTTTTCAGGTATTCCGCTTTTCCTCCTCTAATATCGGGAACAGGGGCTCAATCTTGCCCAAAGCTCTGCCACCTTGATGGATGGGCCACTGGGGCCAGTCCTTCGCTCGGGAGGATATTTGCCCTGAATGGCCAATTTGCCGCAACCCGGCATGGGCCGTGAACGGAATCACGCAGGCCACTTCCTCCAGGATCAGTTCGAGAGCAGCCATGGCGTCGGCCAACGTGGCGTCCAGGGACGAAGTCAGGGCCGGATCTTTCGCCAATTTCCAGGGGGCCCTCGATTCAATCATCTGGTTGGCTGCTTGGACGCCTTTCCAAAGCTCTCCCAAGGCCAAATGAATCTGCCGGGCTCCCATGAGCTCATCCCATTTGCGAAGAGCCGAAAGCACCGTGGCGCGAAAGGCCTCCGAAACCGCATCCGGCACGGGACAGGAGGGAATGTTTCCTTCTCGATAGCGACCAATCATTGAACCTGCCCGTTGTAAAAGATTTCCCAACTCGTGGGCTAGCTCCCCTTTCCTTCTCGCGGCCAGGGACTCTTCGTCAAAATCCGCATCATGCCCCAACGCCATCTCGCGAAGCACGTAATAGCGGAAGGAATCCGCCCCATACTTGGCTGCCAGGATTTCCGGGTCGACCACGTTTCCCGTGGACTTGCTCAGTTTCTCACTTTTCCGTGTCCAAAAGCCGTGCACCAGCAGTTGCTCAAACATCGGCAGGCCCAGCGCTTTTAACATACAGGGCCAATAGATTCCATGTGCAGGGACCAGAATGTCTTTCCCAATGACGTGCACCGCAGGGACCCAATCTTCGAGCGCTCCCATCCCCCGCCCCGCTCCGGTCACATAGTTTAGCAGGGCGTCGAACCAAACGTAGGTCACTTGATTCTCGTCGAAAGGAAGGGGGATACCCCAAGCCAGCCGCGTTTTAGGCCGGGAAATACAGAGGTCGGGCAGAGGCTTTTCCAGGGCCCCCAGAACTTCTTTTGCCCGGAACTCGGGAAAGATGAGGGACGGCTTTTTTTGAAGAAGGTCCCTCAACCAATCCTGGTATTTCGAAAGTTTAAAGAAATAATTCTCCTCCGTCAGTTCGACCACTTCCCCGTAAATCTCGGGCCACGACCCATCGGGTTGTCTCTCCTTTTCGGTCAGAAACTGCTCCGCCCGGATACTGTAAAAACCCTTAAAAGTTCCTTTCACGATGTCTCCGTGGGCATGGAGTTGGGCCAACACCCCTTGCACTAGTTGACGATGCCGGGGCTCGGTGGTTCTGAGGTAGTCATCCGGCTCAACCTTGAGAAGTTTCCAGAGTTTTAAAAACTCCGCGCTAATGCCATCCACAAACTGTTGGGGGCTTTGCCCGCTTTTGGCAGCACTTTGTTGCACTTTTTGACCGTGCTCATCCAGACCGCTGAGGAAGCGGACCGAAACACCCTTGCGACGCTCAAACCGGGCCAGTGTATCGGTGAGAACCTTCTCGTAGGCGTGACCCAAGTGGGGCTTGGCGTTGGCGTAATCGATCGCCGTGGTGAGAAAAAGTCCCTTCATGCAGCCGCACTATAACGCATTTCGGGTTGCGTTCGAACTAAAGTAAATCCTGGGCATCCACATCCACCGAGACCTTCATTCCTGTGGGCCATTTTTGTGCCAGAACCTCCCGCTTAAGGTCACGCATCACCGTCGGCACTTTCTCCACCAAGAGGAATATCTGGTATCGGAATTTACCCTCCACTCGGGCAATCGGAGCCGGAGCCGGCTCCGGCACCTCGTTTTCCCCTTTCCAAATCTCCCTCAACCGACCGGCTACGTGTTGGATGGAGGCCCGCGTCTGGGCCTCGCTCACTCCAGAGAATGAGATGAGGATAACCCGACGGAAGGGGGGATACCCATGGGCTTTTCGGTACTCCAGCTCCTGCTCCCGAAACCCGTCCACATCATGGTGCCGCGCGAATTGAATCGCCGGATGAAAAGGGGTGTACGTCTGGACAAAGACTTCCCCCGACACCTCCCCGCGCCCTGCTCGACCGGCCACCTGAACCAACAACTGAAACACCCGCTCCGAAGCCCGGAAATCCGGCAGATTGAGCGCGGAGTCGATCCCCACCACTCCCACACAGGTCACCCTGGGAAAGTGCAGCCCCTTGGCGATCATCTGGGTTCCGAGCAAAATATCCGTCCTCCCCTCACGAAAGTCCTCCAGCGCCTTTCCGTGGGCTCCCCTCGCCTTCATGCTGTCGGAGTCCATCCGGGTCCAGCGCACGCCCGGCAGAGCGTGAACCACCGCCTCCTCGAGCCGTTCCGTTCCGGCACCCGTGAAGGAAAGCACCGGCGATCCACAGGCAGTGCATTGGGCGGGCGCACGTTTTTCGGCGTCGCAAAAGTGACAGCGGAGAAGCCCCTGCCCGCGATGATAGGTCATTGGCACCGCGCAACGCTCGCACTCCTCCACCCGTCCGCAATGCGGACACTGCACGCTGGGTGCATAGCCCCTCCGATTCAACAACACCAAGCTCTGCTCCCCTTTTTGAAGACGATTTTCCAGTGCTTCCTGCAAGGGGGCAGATAATAGAACCGGTCCGCCTGACTTTGGCTTGGCCTTCTTGCGTAGGTCCACCACGTGCACCTTGGGCAATTTGGCTCCATCCACCCGGTGAGTCAGACGAACTCTCCGATACTTTCCCCGGTCCGCATTATAACCACTCTCCAGCGAGGGTGTGGCGCTCCCGAGCATGACCGAAGCCCCCTCCATGCGTCCCCGTACCACCGCCAGATCCCTGGCGTGGTATCGCGGTGCCTCCCCCTGCTTGTATCCACCGTCGTGCTCCTCATCGACCACGATCAATCCAAGATGTTCCAATGGGGCGAAAAGCGCGGAACGGGCTCCGATCACCACCTTTGCCCGACCCTCACGAATCTCATGCCACGATTCCCTTCTTTCGGCCACCGTTTGTCCGCTATGCAGAACACAAAGACGAACCCGCCGACCGGCCAATCGACCCCGAAAACGCGCCACCGTCTGCGGCGTAAGGGAGATTTCCGGGACCAACACAATCGCATTCCGCCCCTCCTCCAATACGGCGTCCAAGGCCTGCAGATACACTTCGGTCTTACCGCTTCCGGTGACCCCCTCCAAAAGGATGGGTCGGCCACCTTCCTCCCTTTTTCTCTCTTCGTTCCAATCTGCCAAGGCCTGAACCTGCTCCTCCCCCAGGGTCGGTTTGCGCGAGGCATCGGCCCAGCCCGCCTCCGCTTTTTCCTCCGCTGGGACGAAACGTTTTTCCATTCGTTCCGCCAATCCTCGATCCACCAGTGCCCTCCACACGGCAGTGCCCAACCCCGCTTCTTTCACCAACCGGTTCAGCCAATTTCCGCCATGACGACAAAGATAATCCCAGGCTTTCTTTTGGGATTTGGCCCCCTTGAGAACCTTTTCGGCGACCTCCACGCGGCCCAAAACCGGCTCAATCCACCAGGCCATTTTTCCGCCACCTTCATGGGAGCGCACTGGCCCGGGTAAGATGGTCCGTAAAGCCGCCCCCAGATCACATGCATAGTAATCCGCCATCCACCTGGCCAGTCTGCACAGTCCTGGAGGGATCAAGGGCCTCTCCCCGATAATCTCACCGATTTCACGAACCTTCTCCACTTCCGGTTGAATGGGAAACTCCACTGCATAGGCCATAATGTCCCGCTTTCCCCAGGGCACTCGGAGCCTCTGCCCCAACTCAATTTGCGCAGATAGGGATTCGGGAATCGCATAATCAAAGAGCCGATCCAACCCCAGCTCCGGTGCTACCCGGACATAACGCGGTAATTTCACCCCTAGGCTCTGCGCCTTTTTTTTCTATTCGGCAAGTATCGCTCGCTTTCCCAATAGGGATTCCTGCCTGTAGGATGGGAATTCATGCTTTTGGCCCGTCCCCGAATCCTGGCTGCTTTGGCTGTCATTTGTACCCCTTTGGCCCTGATCACCTTCTCCTGGCTCGGGGAACTACACCGCTCCCAGCAGTTGGAACCCCTCATTACCGAGGCCGCCAATCGGCACGACATCCCGATACCCTTGCTCCGGGCTGTGGTCTGGAGGGAAAGCGATTTTGACACCCGGGCAGTGGGAACTTCCGGAGAACGCGGTCTAATGCAGGTGACTCCCGGGGCGGCTCATGACTGGGCCCAAGCCACCCGAAACCGATCCTTCCAAGGCACAGACCTGTTTGATGCCCGCACCAATCTGGCGGCCGGCAGTTGGTATCTCTCCCGAGCCATGAAACGCTGGACCAATGCGGATCGGCCGGAAGTCTTTGCCTTGGCGGAGTACAATGCGGGCATCACCCATGCTCGACGCTGGGCCAAACAGAACGAAACACTTCGGGCCTCCGATTTTCTCCAATCCATCGACTTTCCGACCACCCGCGCCTACATCCGCTCGATTCTGCGTCGTCGGGATCTTTATGCCTCGGGGAAAAACCCCGGGCCTTGGGAACTGGTGGACCGCCGCCTTGCCCTGCAAAAAGAGCGCTGGATCAAGAAAGGGCCTTAAACCAAAACCACCCCGGCTCCCAAGCTGGACCCCCGACCAAATTCCGCCGCGGTCATCCGCTTCCTGCCCTCCAGCTGAACCTCCCGCAAAAGAACGCCGCCTTTTTTTGCCGCAACTAAAATCCCGTGGGGATTAACTTCAACCACCTCCCCCGGCTTACCCTTGGCTCTTCGGGAAAGAATCACCGAAAAGATTTTTAACATCTTTTGATCCGCTCCGTCTGGAATCCAGGAATAGGCTCCGGGCCAGGGCTGCATCGCGCGGATATGTGCCTCGATCTCCTCCGGACTCTGATCCCAATTGATTTTTCCGTCCTCTTTGGTCATGCGGGGAGCGAGAGAAGCCTCGGAATGATTCTGACGGGTTTTTCTGAGTTTTCCCTTCTCGGCTTTGGTTAAAAGCTCCAAGAGCAAAGGGGCGGCTTTTTTGGCCAGACGATCGTGCAAAAGACCGGTGGTCTCCTCCGGCCGGATCCGCGTGGCCACGGAGTCCAGAATGTCCCCCGTATCCAACCCCTCATTCATCTGCATGATCGTAACCCCAGTATGTTTTTGCCGGTCCCGAATCGCGGCGGCAATCGGGGACGCCCCGCGATACTTGGGGAGAAGAGAGCCGTGCACGTTCCAGCATCCTCTTTCGGGTAACTCCAAAATCGGTTTTTTCAGGATTTGCCCATAGGCGACCACCACCATTAGATCCGGCTTTTGAAAGCGAATCTGGCTCAAAGCGGAGGCGGTATTGATATCTTCAGGTTGAAAGATCTGGAGTTGGTGACGCAGGGCACACTCCTTGATCGGGGAGGCCAAGAGCTTTTGTTGCCGGCCAGCCGGACGATCGGGTTGGGTCAGGACCGAAAGGACGAAGTGCTGATCGGAGGCCACCAAAGCCTCGAGGCATGGAACCCCGAATTCCCCCGTGCCGGCGAAAACAATCCGCACTCGCCTAGACGCCTGCCCCGGCCAACTTCCGCTGAGTCTTCTCGATCTTCGACGGCTTGACCTGGGTCAAAATATCCCGCGTCACCTCAAAAGGAAACTGCTCTGCATCGATCTCTTTCACTTTTTTTTCGCCGTAATACTCCAGAACCGGTTTGGTTTCCTTTTCATAGGTCTGCAATCGGTCATGAATCACTTTGTCACTGGCGTCATCAAGACGATTATCCCGGAGAGCCCGACGTTTCAGGCGATCCTCCAATTTCGCTCGATCATGGCAAACCAGATGAAAGAGCGCATCCACTTGAAGGTCCTTTTCGAGAAGTCTGGCCTGATCAGCGTTCCTCGGGATTCCATCCAGTACGAGGTGGTCGATTTCGGGCTTAAATTTACCCAAAGTCACCAAGTTGGACATGTGTTGTCGCCAAAGATCCACCGTGACGTCGTCTGGCACAAGTTTCCCGGCGCTCGAATATTTTAAAAAGGCCTGTCCAACCTTGGTCCGGAGATCCATTCCCCGAAAGACGTCCCCGCAGGAGAGATGGCAAAAGCCCGGAATGGATCCCAAAATCTTGCCCTGCGTCCCCTTGCCGGAACCGGGTGCCCCAAAGAGAAGAATGGCCCTCCAACGCATCTCAATATTCCTACACTCTACCCTACCCGGCATGCAACCCGTCAGATCAGCTGGTCCCCGCACGAAATTTCTTCTTTCCGATCAAAAGTCGGAGACTGTTCAGTACCACCACCACGGTGCTCCCCTCATGCCCTGCCACCCCCGCCGTTAGAGGGATCGCCGAACCCAGTGCAGCGGCCACCAAAACCACGATGGTACCCAAGGAAATGACCAGATTTTGAGTGATGATTCTCCGAGTTCGTCGACTCAAGTCATACGCTTCGGCAAAACTCTCCAGCCGGTCTCTCATTAAGATGACATCCGACTCCGCCAAGGCCGCCCCCGTTCCCCGAGCTCCCATGGCCACCCCAATCTCCGCCGCCGCCAAGCTAGGCGCATCATTCACCCCGTCCCCCACCATGGCTACTTTTTCCCCCAGACCCGACCACTCCTTGATGGCCGCGACCTTGTCCGCGGGGTGCAGTCCGAACCGGTAATCCTTGAGCCCCACTTCCTCCGCCACATGCCGGGCGGCCGCCTCGCGATCCCCCGTCAACATGGTGACCTTGAGTCCCTGCTTTTCCAACCAGGCCAGCAAGGGACCGCTGCTTTTCCGGATTTCATCCGCCAATAAAAATCTGCCCCGCACTTGGCCCGACTCATAAAAGACCTCCGTCACCCCCGTGGGGGGAGCGGCAATTCCCTGCGTCCAGCCGGCATCCTGAAGAAATGTTCTTCGTCCCAGACGACACTCCTCCCCCTGCGTGGTCTTTCCCCGAACCCCTCCCCCGGTCGCCGAGGAAAATTCCGCCAAAGCCGCCGTAGTCAACCCCCGACGCTTGGCCTCCCTCACAATGGCTAAAGATACCGGATGGAGGGACTCGATCGCCAAGCTGGCGGCACCCTGGATCAACTCCTGCTCGCTGCATCCGCCGTATGCCTCCGCTCCAAGCACCTTCATCTCTCCCGTGGTCAACGTCCCCGTTTTGTCCAAGGCCACCCGGCGAATTCCCCCGAGCCTTTCGATCGGACTTCCCCCGCGAAAAAGAATTCCCCGCCTGGCTCCGGCGGCGATACCCGCCAAAATGGCTGAGGGAATGGAAAGCACGAGGGCGCATGGGGAGGCCACCACCAACAGGGTCATCGTTTGGTAAAAAGCCTGACTCACTCCGGATTTCAGCCATCCCCCCAGGCCCCACCAGACAAAGAACATGGTCAGACTCAGGACCAGAATAACCTGCGTGTACCGGGTCCCGAATCGGTCCGTGAATCTTTGGGCCGGTGCTTTTTGCTCCTGGGCCTCTCGAATCAACCGAAGAACACCCTCCAAAGCACTCTCCTTGGCCTTGCGTAACACTTTTAAATCCACCCGACCCCAGAGATTCAGGGTCCCGGCCAGAACAGTGGAGCCCACCTCTTTGTCCACGGCAACGGATTCCCCCGTGAGGCTGGATTCATCGGCACTGGTCTTGCCCTCAATCACCTCGGCATCCACGGGAAATCCATCCCCGGGTTTAACCCGGACAATCATTCCCGGTTCCAGTAGGTCGACCGGAACTTCCTCCTCCTGTCCATCCGCCTTGACGCGAATTGCTTCTCTCGGAGCTGCTTTAAAAAGACCGGCCAACTCCCTCTCCGTTCGATAAGCCGCCAGCTCTTCCAACGCCCCGCTCAGGGAAAATAGAAAAAGGAGCAGAGCACCTTCCTCCAGGTGCCCGACAGCTGCAGCACCGCCCGCCACAGCCAACATGAGGAAGTGAATATCCAAAACTCCCCCACGAATTTTGTGCCACACCTCCTCGGCCGTCTTCCACCCGCCCGCCAGATAAGCGACAAAAAAGAATGCTTTGCCTAGCCATCCCTCCGCCCGCCACCCCAGGAGTCCCGCCACTCCGCAAACCACCGCAAGAGCGAGGGGTACCTTCCATTTCTTTCCAGCCCCCACCACGGATGGGAGTTGGCGGACCTCCAGCTTCACCCCGCTCAACATCCGCCACAGCCAGAATTTGGGAGCCGTGGGACAGCTTTCCCTCTCTAGCACGATCTTCTCCCCAGCCCTCCGGATCATCACCCCCTCATCCCACTCGCCATCCAGCAGGCGCCCGCAGGTGTCGCATCGGGGCGACTTGGCGTCCCATCGGCAAACGCTCGCCCCCTGAAGTCCTCTCACCGCCTCCGCCACCTCCACCCCGGCTTTTTCACCACTCTGCTGGCCGGCGGTGGCATATTCCAACCGCCCCTCATGAAATGACACGGAAACCGCACGCAATGCCTCGGAAGAGGCCAAAACGTGCGCCAAAGCGTCCAAACCACAGTTCTTCACAGAGATCTGATGCACGGAGTAAGCGTAACCTTAACAACTCATTCACCGCCAACTTTCCCTGCCCCTTGCCAAGCCTCCCTTGTCAATTACGCTCCAGCGGTGCCAGTCACTGCGCCCAGTACCCGGACCAAGTCCACGGATTCCACCCCTGCCGCACCCCCAGCGCAGGAGGATCTTTCCTTTCTTTCGCGCCATCTTGGTCCGGATGAGCCGACCCGAAAGGCGATGCTCCAAACTCTGGGCCTTGAGAGTTTGGAGGAGCTGATTCAAAAATCGCTTCCCGAGGGCCTGGCGGCCCGACGCTTGCCCGATCTTCCCCCCGCGCGTTCGGAAGCCGTGGCCTTGGCCGATCTGGAAAAGATTTTCGCCCAGAACCAGCCAGCACGCTCCCTCATCGGCTTGGGATACCACGGAACCATTACACCCCATGTGCTCCGCCGCAATCTCATGGAAAATCCAGGTTGGTATTCTTCTTACACCCCCTACCAGCCGGAAATTTCCCAGGGTCGGCTGGAAGCCCTGCTGAATTTCCAAACCATGATCATCGAGCTGACAGGTATGGAAATTGCCAACGCCTCTCTTTTGGATGAGGGAACTGCCGCTGCCGAAGCTGCCTCACTCGCCCACGCTGCCGTACAAAGCGATACCCGCAACACCCTTTGGTGTTCCCCCGGACTTCACCCGACCACCGCCGCCGTCGTGGTGACCCGGGCTGAGGCCTTGGGATGGAAAATCGTCACCTCTGAAACCTTTCCCGAGAAGGAGGCTGATCGTCTTTTTGCCGGTATCCTAAGCTACCCGGATAGTGACGGCCTGCTCTCGAATCCCCGGCCCCACCTGGAAAAGCTGAAGCGGGCCGGGGCGCTTTCGATTCTCGTGGCGGATCCCATGGCACTACTCCTTTTTACCCCTCCCGGAGAGCTTGGAGCCGATGTGGCCGTGGGAAATACCCAGCGATTTGGAGTTCCTATTGGCTTTGGCGGTCCGCATGCCGCTTATTTCGCAACCCGATTGGCTTATCAGCGTCTACTACCCGGACGCCTGGTAGGGGTGTCGAAGGACGCCTCAGGTCGGCCCGCTTACCGCCTCTCCCTTCAGACTCGTGAACAGCACATTCGCCGCGACCGCGCCACCAGCAACATCTGCACCGCTCAAGCCTTACTTGCTTCCATGGCCTCCATGTACGCCATTCATCATGGTCCCGAAGGGCTACGCGCCATTGCCCTGCGCATTCACGGACACACGCAGCGCTTGGCAAGCGAACTGGGAAAACTTGGACTCAAAATTCAGCACGCATCCTATTTTGATACCCTTCGCATTCAGGGGTCCGCCAAAATCATCTCTTCGGCCCTAGCGACCGCAGCTCAAGCAAATTACAACTTGAGGGCTTTCTCGAATACCGAGGTTGGAATCACTTTGGATGAACGAACCGATGACGCCGAAATCAACCGCCTGGTGGAGTTCTTTGGGGGCAAATCTTCCTGGCAGTCCTCTCTCACTCCTCAACTCGGCAGCCCCTTAAAACGAAAGAGTGCCGCGCTACGGCATCCTGTCTTCTCCTCCCACAGCAACGAGAATGAACTTCTGCGATACATCCGATATTTGGTGCAAAAGGATTTAACCCCCGCTCAGTCCATGGTCCCCCTCGGTTCCTGCACGATGAAACTAAACGCCGCCTCGGAACTAACCCCGCTGGCTTGGCCCGCCGTCTCCGATCCCCATCCTTTTGCTCCGGCCGGTCAAAATACCGGTTATCTCACCGTGATCCGGGATTTGGAAAAATGGCTGGGAGAAATCATCGGCCTTCCGGCGGTTTCCTTGCAGCCCAATGCCGGATCCCAGGGGGAATATGCCGGTCTTCTGGCCATCCGTGCCTGGCAACACGCACGGGGAGAAGTCGCCCGGGATATTTGCCTGATTCCCGTTTCCGCCCACGGAACCAACCCCGCCAGCGCGGTTCTTGCGGGATTTCGTGTCATCCCCGTGGCCTGCGACTCCAAAGGCAATGTCGACCATGCCGACCTGGATGTAAAACTTCGTGAACATGGCACGAAAGTAGCCGCCTTGATGGTCACGTATCCCTCCACCCATGGTGTTTTCGAATCCGGGATCAGGGAACTTTGCCAAAAAGTTCATGCCGTTGGTGGGCAGGTCTACATGGACGGAGCCAATCTCAACGCCTTGGTGGGGATTTGTCGCCCGGGTGAATTCGGAGTCGATGCCTGCCACCTCAATCTTCATAAAACCTTCTGCATTCCTCACGGCGGTGGAGGCCCCGGAGTCGGTCCCATCGCCGTCGCCTCCCATCTGGCCCCTTTCCTCCCCTCGAATCCGATTCTGCCCACCGAATCCGGTCATGTCGGAGCGGTTGCCTCCGCCCCCTATGGAAGTGCGAGCATTCTGGTCATTCCCTGGATGTATCTGGCCATGATCGGTTCGAGGGGGCTGGCCCTCTGCACCCAAGTCGCGATTCTCAATGCCAACTACCTCGCTCACCGGCTCTCGAAACACTATCCGATTCTCTATCGCGGTGCGGGAGGTTGGGTGGCTCACGAATTCATTCTCGATTTCCGACCTTTCAAGGCCTCGGCCGGAATCGAGGTGGAGGACGTCGCCAAACGACTGATGGATTACGGGTTCCACGCTCCCACCATGTCCTGGCCGGTGGCCGGGACCCTGATGATTGAACCCACCGAATCAGAATCTCGGGAGGAAATGGATCGCTTCGCCGATGCCCTTATCTCCATCCGCCAGGAGATCGCGGAAATCGAAGCCGGCCGGATGGATCGAACGAGGAATCCCTTAAAACTCGCTCCCCATCCTGCCATCGATGTCCTCTCCGATTCCTGGGATCGTTCCTACTCTCGACAGCAGGCCGCCTACCCGGCCCCTTGGACGCGGACTTGGAAATATTGGCCGCCAGTCTCCCGCATCGATTCCGTCCATGGAGACCGCAACCTGATCTGCTCCTGCCCCTCGGTCTCTGATTTGGCTAGTTAACTTGGTTTTTCTTACTTCTTCGTTTTCCTCCAAACGCACGCCATCCATGGGAAGCCATTAGCTTTTCGCTGAGGCCACTTCGATTCCCGTGTATTTCGCCGACTGCTCCTCGGCGTGATACGAACTCCTGACCAACGGCCCGCTTTCACAAACTCCAAAGCCCAAGGTCAACGCCCTCTGTTTCCATCGGGCAAATTCCTCCGGCGTCACCCACCGGTCGATCGGTAGATGTTTGGGTGTCGGACGCAGGTACTGTCCCAAGGTCAAAATATCCACTTT
>CAZZMY010000020.1:6775-18875 GCA_964655385.1 uncultured Akkermansia sp. | reverse complement strand
GAAGGGCCCAGGGAAGATTTTGCAAGTGGATAGGGTCAAGGATTTCGCCTCGTCCAGTTCCTCGGGCGGCATGAGGTTGGAGAAAGAAAGGGACATCGCTTCCAAGTGAGGCGCCCAATTCTGCCATTTTTTGATCTTCCACCTGTAACTTCCATAGCCTTCGGAGCAACTCCAGGGTGGCGGCAGCGTCGCTACTTCCTCCTCCCATTCCGGCCCCCTGGGGAATTCTTTTTTGAAGCGTGATTGCGGCCCCTGGGGCCCCAAGCGCGTGCTTTTGCAAGGCCTGCGCCGCACGGACCACTAGATTATCTGGCCCTGGAGTCAGTTGCTCATCCCCGGAAATATTGAGGGTGATTTTTCCATTTGAAAGAGTGTGGGCCTCGAGGGTGTCAAAGACATCCACCCGAACCATGAGTGTGTCGATAGGGTGATAGCCGTCCGCCCTTCGTTTACCCAGTCGCAGGTCGAGATTGATCTTGGCGTAGGCGCGGATTGTCACAGGGGAAGATTACCGATTAGATGGTTCTAAGTGAATCCTGACCAGATCATCCTCGCCCTGGACGTGGACTCGGCCCAAGAAGCCATTGTTTGGGCCAGCCGCCTCCGTTCCCGGGTAGGGACGTTTAAGGTAGGCTTGCAGCTCTATCTGAGTGACGGAAGCGAGGTGCTGCAGGGATTGCAGAGGCTTGGGGTTCCTGTTTTCTTGGATTTGAAGTTTCATGATATACCCAACACCGTGGCCCATGCCGTGGCCGTCACTACACGATGGAAGCCTCGTTTTCTCACCGTCCATGCTTCTGGTGGAAAAACAATGATGGAGGCGGCGGCGGCTGCAGCAGCCCGAGAGACAAAGGTTCTGGGGGTCACGGTCTTAACCAGCTTGGATGACAGAGCCGTACGGGAAGTAGGTTGGACGGAAGGAGTTGGAGAATCGGTGAAGGGGCTCTCCCGACTGGCCAAGGCATCCGGATTGGCAGGGGTGGTTTGTAGTCCCCATGAAGCTAAATCCGAGCGACATGAGTGGGGGGCGGGGGCAGAGATCATCACACCAGGTGTTCGCCCCGCTGGGTCAACGGGGGACGACCAAGCACGCTCCAAAACACCTGGGGAGGCCATCGGTGATGGAGCGAGTCGCATTGTGGTTGGGCGGCCGGTTCTAAAGGCAATCAACCCCGAAGCGGTTTTGGATCAGATTCTTTCTTCGCCCGGTTCTTAGGCTGATCACATGGAGAATCGAGGTCCAAGATAGAGTCCTCGTGCGACAGGATCGTTGATCAAAAAGTCAGCATTCCCTTCGCTTTCCACTTTTCCTTCACAAATCAGGTAGGCGCGGTCGACAATGGACAGGGTCTCGCGGACATTGTGGTCAGTGATCAGTACCGCGATGCCCTTTCGTCTCATGGATAGAATGATCTGTTGGATGTCATAAACGGCAAGGGGATCCACGCCACTGAACGGCTCGTCCAGCAAGAGAACACGGGGTCGAGTGGTGAGACAACGGGCGATCGCCAACCTTCGCTTCTCTCCTCCGGAGAGCTGGATCGCCCGGCTTTTGGTCAGGTTATCCAAGCCAAGCTCCACTAGGAGGTCGTGGCAACGCTGTTGGCGCTCCTGATCGGTGATGGGCAGGGTCTCTAAAATGGCCATGAGATTTTCCTCCACGGTGAGGCGGCGAAAGATGGACTCCTCTTGTGGTAGATATCCGATCCCCCGTCGGGCTCGGCGGTACATCGGCATGCCGGTGACATCCTCCCCGGAAAACTGAATCGCGCCCGCCGTTGGTCGAACCAGGCCGACCAGCATATAGAAACTCGTGGTCTTTCCGGCCCCGTTCGGCCCCAGAAGACCAACGACCTCGCCGGGTCGGACACCCAAGTCCACACCGTTGACCACATTGCGATCGCCGTATCGTTTGACCAAACCACTACAGGAAAGAATGGGTTCGCCCGTGGGTGGTGTTCGCGTGGCGGATGCTTCTTGGTTCAGGGTTTTTGCAGCATCACCCGGCTGGCGCCCTCCGTGAGCATTTTATCCTCTTCCGGGTAGAGGATGATTTTATCGGCAAAGACCGTTTTGTCCTTGGAAATGACTTTGGGTTGCCGTCCCACCTTGAGCAGAGTCAGCTTCTTTTCCGTCATATCGTAAAGCGCTTTTTCACTCCAAGTCTCCGAGGATCCGTCTTTTCGTTTGATCACGACATCTTCCCGAGCCTCTAGGGATTGAACGGCATCGTTGTCCGCAAAAAAAACCGTCATTTCCTTCGCGGTCATGGTAAAGCGGGGTTCATCGACAGATACATTTCCGCGAAAAAGCCCCTGTTTATTGCCCATTTTCTTTCCGAGGTTCAGATCCAAGGAGTCGCTGGTGATCGTGGTGGGCCCGCCAGAAGGGGTTCCGGAAGGTGCCGCCGCTTCCGGGGCAGCCTGCAGAACGCTCGAGGCGCACAGTAAAAGAAAGAAGAGAGAAGCCTTCATGGACTTGCGGAGGTGAGGACAACACGAACCCGGGTGTAAAGCGTTCCGCAGGAGTCGGCCACATTCCAATCGATTCCATTAGCGGATACCATAAGTGTGGGTTTTTTGACCAGGATTCCGGTATCGGTGGTCAGTCGGTTTTCTTTCCTCCAAAAATCACAGCGAGTGGCAGTGATCGTGGTCTCGGCTTTGCCTTCTGCATTGTAAAGGTCGACATCCAATTCTTCGATCTTCAATTGATTCGGGCTGACCACCGTGGCTCGTTTGCCGCGAACTAGGGCAGTCTTCTTGCCGGCCGCATCCGCTTGGGGGAGTGCGAAGTTCTGGATCACCGAACCGATGGGGAAATCTGGTCCGTTTTCGGCCCATGCAAGGAAGGGGAGAGCGCAGACCAGCAGGGCGAAAGTAAATTTAGGATATGGCATAGAGGATTCGGTTAAGCTGTTGGAGGAGGCCCTCGACTTGGGCCAGGGGGAGCATGCTCTCCTTATCGGAAAGAGCTTTTTTGGGGTTAGGGTGGGTCTCGAGAAAAAGCCCATCCACCCCAGCTGCCACGGCGGCCCTGGCCAGAGCGGGAATAAACCGTGAGTCCCCATGGGTGACTTTGCCCCCCGATGGCCGTTGCACGGAGTGCGTGGCATCAAAAATGATTCGATGGCCTCGATTTCTCATGGTGACAAACCCACGCATATCGACCACCAGATCCGCCTGGCCAAATGTGGTTCCGCGTTCAGTGATCCAAGCCTGACGGCATCCTCCCCGTTTTAACTTCTCCATAATGGCATCGACCCCCTCCGGAGCGAGAAACTGCCCTTTTTTCACATTGATGGGTCGACGGGTTTTGGCGGCCGCCAAAAGAAGGTCGGTTTGCCGACAAAGGAAAGCGGGGACTTGCAGGATATCGATTACCCGTCCTGCCGCAGTGGCCTCTTCAGGGGAATGAATATCGGTAAGAACAGGTACTTTGAGTAGTCGCCGAATGGTGGCCAACTCTTGGAGTCCTTTGCGAAAACCAGGACCCCGGGGGGATGAAATGGAAGTACGATTGGCCTTATCGTAGCTGGCCTTAAAGACATAATCCCAACCCAAATCCCGACAGAGATCCCGCAAAGTCTTCCCGATGAGCAGGGATGTCTTGCGAGATTCCAAGACGCAGGGGCCCCCGATGAGCAGAAACTTCTTCGATTCAGTTTTGGGCATGGAATCGGGCGGCTTGGGCAAAGCCGCGGAATAAGGGGTGGGGGACATCGGGCTTGGAGCGAAACTCGGGATGAAATTGACAGGCGACAAACCAGGGGTGATCCGGAATTTCAATCAATTCGACCAGATCCCCCTTGGGGTGCACCCCGCTAATACGCAGACCGGCCTTCTCCAGCACAGCACGGTGGGCATTGTTGAATTCATAACGGTGGCGGTGCCTTTCCCAAATTTCTGATTGAGCGTAGGCTTTTTCGGCCACCGAGCCTGTGGCCAGACGGCAAGAATAACTCCCTAATCTCATTGTGGCACCCTTGGCGCCGTTGGCCTCTTGCCCGGGTAGTAGAGTGATGACCGGATCTTTTGTTAGGGAGTCGAATTCTGAACTGTGGGCTTTTTTAAGTCCCGCCACGTCCCTGGCGAATTCAATTACGGCGACCTGCATTCCTAGGCACAGCCCCAGGTAGGGGATCTTTTTTTCCCGAGCGTACCGGGCGGCGGCGATTTTCCCCTCGATTCCTCGTTCGCCAAACCCTCCAGGCACCAGAACACCATCCATGCCCTTCAACAAGGCATCGGCGCCCTGTTTTTCAATTTCCTCGGCATCCACCTTGACTAAGTCAACGCCGGTATCCTCCCCCGAGGCGGCATGGAAAAGTGCCTCCGTGACACTTTTATAGGCATCCGGAACACCGAGGTATTTGCCTACCATGGCGATCTTGGCGCGGTATCTGGGGGAAATCATGCGCCCCACCAACTTTTCCCATTCTTTCAGATCGGCTTGGGGAGCCTTGAGTCCCAAGGCATGAATCACCAACTCGTCCAACCGCTCGCGATGGAGCATGAGGGGAACTTCATAAATCGTATGTTTGACGTCCTGCTCTTCGATGACGGCTTCCACCGGCACATTGCAGAAACTGGAAATCTTTTGCCGCGTCTCCTGGTCGACCGGGTGCTCGCTGCGGCAGACCAGAATCTGCGGCTGGATGCCAATCTCGCGAAGTTTGGCCACGCTTTGTTGGGTCGGCTTGGATTTTAATTCTCCTGCCGCCTTAATAAAAGGGACAAGGGTAACGTGGATAAAAAGGCATTGCCCGGGACCGGTCTCGAGCGAGAACTGACGGATGGCCTCAAGAAAGGGCAGGCCTTCGATGTCTCCCGTGGTGCCACCGATTTCCGTGATCAGAATATCGCAGTCTTCATGCTGTCCCATGTGGCGAAGCCTGTTTTTGATTTCGTCGGTGATATGAGGAATCACCTGGACAGTTTTTCCCAAATAATCGCCTCGGCGCTCCTTGCGGAGAACCTCCTCGTAGACTTGCCCGGCGGTCAGATTGTGACGGCGAGTCAAACGGCAAGAGGTAAAGCGCTCATAGTGACCCAGGTCGAGATCTGTCTCCGCGCCATCCTCCAAGACATAGACTTCGCCATGCTGGTAGGGGCTCATGGTTCCGGGGTCGACATTCAAATAGGGGTCAAACTTCATCAGTCCGACCTTGAGGCCGCGGCGCTCCAGCAAGGTTCCAAGGGCGGCGGCGGTGAGTCCCTTGCCCAAGGAACTGATTACCCCGCCGGTAATGAAGATGTATTTCATTTGGAGACACTTGTGGCGCGGTTGGCCAGGGCACGTTCCGCGCGTGGCACGTCCCCCGGCGTGTCCACACCGACGAATAGGAAGGTAAGCGGAAGGACTTGAATCGCAATCCCGTTCTCTAGGGCGCGAAGCTGCTCCAACCGCTCCTTTTGCTCGCCCTGACTGGGAGGCAGAGAAACAAACTTACGCAGAGTTTCTGGGGTGTAGGCGTAAAGGCCCACATGCTGGTGGGTCCACCTCTTGGCCTGCTCCAACGGAACTTGGCGCTGAAACCCCAAGGCCCGACCCTGCGAATCAAAGGAAACTTTGACGATATCGGGTTTCTGGAGATCGGCAGGATGGCGAAGGGGAGTGGCCACAGTCGTCATGCCAAAAGATAGATGAAATGCTGATATCCATTGGTCAAGGAGAGGGCCATCGATCAAAGGTTCATCGCCTTGAATATTCAGAATCCATGCGGCGTCCATGCCGTGGGTAGCCTCAGCGATTCGGTCCGTTCCGGAGATATGGTCGTCACGAGTTTTTTTTACCTCTGCCCCAAACTTTTCCGCCGCCACAGCAATCCGTTCATCATCCGTTGCCACGATCACGCGGTCGATCTTTTGGGCTTTTTGGGCACCCTCCCAGACCCATTGGAGAAGGGGTTTGCCGAGAATTGGAGTTAAGGGCTTTCCTGGAAAGCGGGTAGAGGCGTAGCGGGCGGGAATGACCGCAAGAATCGAATCTCCTCTCATGAGGCAGCCTTGGTGTTGGCGAGAATCCAGTCTGTAGCCTCCGACCAAGTATTGGCGGTAAAGGAGGCAAGAGCCGAAGCCTCTCGTTCATCTTCGGGATACACCCGCAATTTTAACAGCACGGTTCGGCAGCCAGCAGAGTGGCCGGCTTGAATATCTGATAGACGATTGCCGACCATGACGGAGCGGTTGAGATCCAGACCGTGCTCGATCGCGGCCTCCTGCAACATGAGAGGGGAGGGTTTGCGGCTTTCATCATAAGGATCACCCGGAGCAGCAAAACAGTGGCGGTAATCCAGAAAAGAGAAGTCCAGTAGTTGCTCCATGCGAGCGTCCACCGAGCGGACCTGGTTTTTGGTGATATAGCCGCGTCCGACACCGGACTGGTTGGAGACCACAATCAGGGGAAGGTCGCAATGGGAAAGTCTCTGCATGGCCTCCTTGGCTCCCGGAAGAAGTCGCACTTTTTCCGGGTCGCCCAAGTAGGGAACGTTTTCGATTAGCGTATCGTCTCGGTCGAGAAAGACAGCGGCTTTACCCATGGTGGCGGGCAGCCTCCAAGATCTCCTGGGGCGAAGTGGTGGCAGTGCCGAGTTTTCCGACAACGATTCCCGCAGCCAAGTTCGCAAGTTCGGCCGTGACGGCTCCCGGGAGATTTGAGGCCAGTCCTGCCGCCAACAAGGAGATTACCGTGTCTCCAGCACCGGAAACGTCATAGACCTCCCGAGCCCGACTGGCGATGGCGTAGGGTCTCTCCCCAGGTTGGAAAAGGATCATTCCGTGCTCGCCCAAGGTAAGCAAGAGGTAGCGGCAAGACCAACGAATCAGCAGTTCCTCGCCGGCAAATAACCAGTCCTCTCTTCGACCCGAGTCCGGTCGACCGAGTGCGCCAAAGGCCTCAAGACGGTTTGGTTTGACCAAGGTGGCTCCTCCCCAATGAAGGGGATTGTGAATATTGGGATCCACCAGGGATGGGATTTGTTTTTCGGAGGCGGCGGTTAAAAGGGCATCGACAAAATCCTGGTCAAAAAGACCCTTGCCGTAGTCCTCGAGGATTAGGGCGTCGCAACGGGGAAGGATTTGCAGGGTCTTTTTCAGAACCTCAGCCCGCTCTTTCGCGGAGATGTGTTCAGGGGATTCTCGATCCACACGGACGACTTGCTGGTGACGGGCCAAAACCCTGGTTTTGCGGATGGTGGGATATGCCTTGGAGCGGCAGATTCCGGAGGTGCCTATTTTTCCGTGACGCAGAAGATTGATGAGGCGGTCGCCGGAACTATCTTTGCCGATACTGCCGCTTAATTCCGCATGAATTCCCAGGGATGCCAAGTTGCGCCCTACATTGGCCGACCCACCCGGGTAAGAGACCTCTTTTTCCACATGGACCACGGGGACAGGCGCTTCCGGGGAGATGCGGGATACCCGGCCATAAATAAACTCATCTAGCATCAGATCGCCCACCACCAAGATTCGGAGCTGCCGAAAACGCTGGAGGGTTGATTTCAGTCGAGCAGAAGTCAGGTGAATCTGAGCTGAATTTCCCATCCACCTAGCATGCCGAAACAGGGGTCTTTGGGCAACGTTACCCTGCGTCCTTGGTTTTTGCCTGAGGGGGGGCTAAAGAAATGAATGCTGTTCGATTACCACATGCATACCCCACTTTGTGGGCATGCGACGGGGCATCCTAGGGAGTATGCGGCTGAGGCCCTAAGAAAAGGGCTAAAGGAGATCGGTTTTTCGGAGCACAACCCGATGCCAGAGAAGTTTGACGACTGGCGAATGGATATCGCCGCCTTCCCGGAATACCTGAAGTTAGTAGATGAAGCCCGTAAGGAATTCCCCCAACTCCCTATCCGACTTGGATTGGAGTGTGATTTTATTCCAAGCAGGGAAAGTTGGATTCGGGAGCTATCCCAAAGGGCGGATTTCGATTATTTCATCGGTGCGGTTCACTACATCACCCCCGATTGGGATGTGGACAACCCCTTGAAACTAGCACGATGGAAGGATCAGCCGGTGGAGGAGGTATGGTCTAGGTATTTCAAAGCCATGACGCAGGCTGCCCAGAGTGGGCTCTTTGACTTTATGGCTCACCCTGACTTGGTGAAGAAGTTTGGTCATATCCCCAAGGGAGATCTTCGTCCCTACTATCGGGAGACTTTGGATGCTATCCAGGCAGCTGGAATCGCTATGGAGGTCAGCACCGCCGGACTGAGAAAAGAGGTGAAAGAAATTTACCCATCAAAACTATTTCTGGAAGAGGCGTTTCGCCGGAGCATTCCGGTGCTGATTTCTTCCGATTCTCACGACCCGGGCGAGGTGGGATTTGAGTTTTCTCAGGCGCTCCAACTGGTGAAGGAAGTTGGCTATACAAAACTGACCGCTTTCCGCCATCGCCAGCAGGTGCCGGTTGCGATCGGGTGAAAAGGCTTCTTTTACCGCTTGTCCTTCTAGGTTCCCTTCAGGCTTCGCATTCTGCCGATATCCTTTCCGAATGGTGGCGGGGTCATGCTGTTTTTGCCAACTGGTCTGATTTAAGCGACGAGCTGGACCAAACCCTCAAAAACCAGGTGACCTCGTCCCAAATGGAGGTCCTTAAATCCGACACAGACGGGGAAAAAAGATTTAGATTATGGCAATGGCTGGATCTAATGAAGTCAGTCGCCACGGAGGAAAATAAGCCATCGCTCATCGCTCTGGGATCCAATGCCGATCTTTTGGCCCCTCTCTTTGAAAACCTCAAACCTGAGGATCACCCGAAGGTAGCCGTTGAGATCCTATCGGCCATGCAAAGAAAATACCCCAGTGATGTGATGGCCTTGCCTCGTTTGGCTGTGGCTCTCGCCTTGGTTTTCGATCAGCCCTTTCCCAAAAACTGGCCCCACGGGCAGGTGCCGCGGGAGGCGGTCCCGCGGGAGGAACCATTACCGGTTGAGCGATTGCACATCATGGCAGATCTGCAAAAAGACCGTCGGTATCTTTTGGATCTAAGGGACCTAATGGTGGATGAGTTGAAGTATATCGTGGATCACCCCTTGGCTGACTCGGAGATGCAGTGGGCGCGAAAAGATGTGACCGCGAGTCGTAGCGGTTTTGATAAAGTTTTCTCCAGCATTCGTTATGATATTCCCAGGTATGAGAGAAACGTTCTGACTTGGCCTTATCCCAAATACACCTTGGCGGAAATCCGTCAGCGTGGAGGGATCTGCGTGGATCAGGCTTACTTCGCGGCGATGGCTGGCAAAGCCAAGGGTTTGCCTACTCTCTTTTTCACGGGGCAAGGAGATAGCGGAGGCCATGCCTGGTTCGGTTATCTCGAAACACCCGGAAGGTGGGAAACGGACTGTGGCCGATATGCGCAGGAGAATTATCCGGTGGGACAGGCCATAGACCCACAGACATGGAAGCCCATTAGTGATACGGAACTAGTTTTTTTGTCCAAGAATCGGGAGCGGTCGCCAGCCTTTCGCCAGGCTAGATTGTGGACAGACTATGCGATGAGACTGGGAGTGGAGGAT
This sequence comes from uncultured Akkermansia sp., assembly GCA_964655385.1. Taxonomy (GTDB): domain Bacteria; phylum Verrucomicrobiota; class Verrucomicrobiia; order Methylacidiphilales; family Verrucolacustridaceae; genus Verrucolacustris. The sequence continues at coordinate 9,358 of CAZZMY010000020.1, read as the reverse complement.
GCTGATAAGTGGATCGAGGCCGCTTTATCTCTCCAACCTGAGTATTTGCCCGCTTGGACCTTTCGGGCGGATCTACTGGCCAAGAGGAATGCCGATAGCTCGACCCAAAGGGAATTCTGGCAGTCCTTCGTGAAGAGGTTCGCCCCCTATGCCGATTTAAAAGTCCAAGGTCAGGGAAAACTTCTGGAGTTGGCGAAGGCGTGTGGGGACACCAATGAGGTGGCCAATCTCGAGCGGCAAATCCTGGTGCAGAACCGGGCTAGGCGTTTTGACCTCGGAATCGGAGCGGCGGCTGCGCAAGTATCGGAAAAAATGCAGGAGGGAAACTGGGATGGAGCGCAAACCTCCTTCCGGCAGGCCTTGCGGGAATACAAGGGGCAAGCCGGTGGACATTTATTTTATGGTTTGGTGGTTCCTTTTGTGGAGGCGGCTCTAGCTGAGGGGCAAACGCAAGTTGCGAAAGCGGCTTTGGTTGATTCGCGCCGTGTCTTGAAACCCACCCCGGATACCTTGGTGGGAAGATCCTTCGTATTGCTGGAGGCGAAGGTGGGGGAAGGGGGGCGTGGAAAGTAGGAGGGAGACCCTTACTTGCGCTCGATCTGGGCGCCGAGGGATTTGAGGCGCTCCTCGATGCGGCTAAACCCCCGGTCAATCTGGGTGATGTTGCGAATCTCCGATTCGCCATCCGCACACAGGGCAGCAATCAGCAGGGCCATACCGGCCCGGATATCAGGACTGGCCAATTTAGCTCCCCGGAGCTTGTCGGACCCTAGAACCACCGCACGGTGGGGATCACAGAGAATAATGCGAGCCCCCATCTCCAGCAGTCCATCGACAAAAAACAGTCGGGATTCAAACAGTTTTTCGTGAATCAACACTGTGCCCTTGCATTGGGTAGCGGTTACCAAGGCAACGGAGGTCATGTCGGCAGGGAAGCCGGGCCAAGGGGCATCGGCAATGTGGGGGACCGCTCCGCCAAACTCTTTCTCTACCTCCAACGACTGATTCTTGGGGACAAGAATATCCTGGCCCTTGATTTCCGTTCGGATGCCTAATCGACCGAAGGTTTGTAGGATCATCCGCATGTTCTGCGGTGCTGTGTTCTTAATTTTGAGCTCTCCGCCCGTGACGGCTGCCAGGGCGAGAAACGATCCTGCTTCCAGATAATCGGCACTAATCCGGTGGGTGGCGCCCTTTAGGGATTTCACCCCCTCGATGGTGAGGGTGTTGGTGCCGATTCCAGAGACTTTAGCACCCATGGCATTAAGAAGATTTCCGAGCGCCTGAACGTGGGGTTCGCTGGCGGCATTATGCAGCACGGTTACCCCTTCGGCCAAAACAGCGGCGCAGAGTCCATTTTCCGTGGCCGTGACGGAGGCTTCGTCCAGTAGGATATCTGCCCCTTTCAGCTTTTTGGATTTGATTTGGATTCCGTCCCGAATGTCCGTGACCTGAGCTCCCAAAGCCGAAAAAATCTGTAGGTGGGTGTCTAGACGACGGCGGCCAATGCGGTCCCCGCCGGGGCGGGGAAGAGTGACTTCGCCCGTTCTGGCAAGCAACGGGCCAGCCAAGGTGACAGAGCCGCGCAGGCGGGAACCAAGCTCCGGCTGGATTGTGGACTTGGGGTTGCCCTTGGCCTGAAGGGTTAAGGTCCGACGAACCTGGACGGCTTCTGACTCGCTTGAGGAAAGGCCTAGCTCATGGAGAATTTCCTCCATGAGTCGGACGTCCTCAATTTGGGGAATGTTTTGGAGGGTGACGGGATGATCGGTTAGGCAGGCGGCCGCCATCAGAGGCATGGCCTCATTCTTGTTCCCCTGGGGTTCGATCTCTCCTTGTATTGGGTGACCTCCTTGGACAAGGAAACGACCGGCGGAGGAGTGCTGCATGAGTGAACTTTGCCGCGTGCCACTCCTAAGATCAATCACCGAGCTTGTCGAACGGGGAAACTTCGGGCAACACAGAATGACGAATTATGAAAACCGTTGTCATGCTGCTGGCATATAATGCGGAAAAGACTTTAGCCAGGACGGTGCAAGCGATACCGGAGAAATTAAGGGGAAACATTATTGTCGGGGATGACGCGAGTAGTGATCGAACGTGTGAGGTGGCCAAGGAATTGAATTTAGAAGTCATCCGGCATAAACAAAATCTCAACTATGGTGGTAATCTCCGTTTTTTAATGCAACAGGCGATCTCGGGGGGTGCGGATGTAGCTGTGGAGTTGCACGCTGATTATCAGTATGAGCCGTCTATTATTGATCTTCTGGCCGGATTCGTTGAAAGAGGTTGGTATGATCTGATCCAAGGCAATCGTATTCGAACCCGGCAGGAAGCACTTGCCGGGGGTATGCCCCTTTATCGGTACTTGGGGAACCGGGCTCTAACTTTTGGGCAAAATCTATGGTTTGGGACTTGTTTCGGTGAGTGGCACAGTGGTCTACGGGCTTATTCGCGCCGTCTTTTGGTCCAAGCCCCTTTGCAGGAGTTCCATGCGAGCCATGCTTTTGCAAGTGATATCATGAGTTTCGCAGTGGCGCGGGGATTCCGGGTAGCGGAAGTGCCTTGCCCGGTTCGTTACGA
>CAZZMY010000020.1:0-6675 GCA_964655385.1 uncultured Akkermansia sp. | reverse complement strand
GGAGGATCAAGATGCAGCCAATTTTTTCCGAAGAGTCGGGCTTGGTAGGAGCCTAGGTTGACCGTGGAGAGGGCTAGGATCCCGTCTGGCATGAGGTGTTGATGGCAGGAGTGAAGAAAAGTCCTTGGATCAGCAAGATGTTCGATGACCTGCCAGCAACTGATGGCAGCAGCCTTGGAAGACCTCAGGGACTGGAAGAGAGATGAATCCAATCTTTTTCCCAATCGTGTCTCTGCCTGATTTCTGGGTATGGGTTCAGGTTCAAAACCCACAGTACTCAACCCCAATTGCGCAGCCTCCTGTAAAAACAGCCCATCGCCGCAACCGACATCGTAAACTCTGCCTTTTTTCTGACGCAACCATCGACGGACCAACCGGGCCCTGCCCCGATGGAAGCGTGCGCGGAGTGCTTGGGCCCAGCCCGTAAACTTGGCCGCAGGACCGCCATAGTACCCAGCGGGGTAGGCCGGCGTGTTTGGGGAGGGGCAAAAGATCCATGTATGACACGATGCGCAACATCGCCACAATGAACGGCCCGCATGACGTGCCGTCGAGAGCCTAGAATCTTTGCAGACAGGACAACGCTGGCGTCGTAGAATCGAATTCTTCTTCATGGAACAGTGGAAGGTTAAATCACATCAGCATCTTGTGGCCAGACCCGGAGTGTCTTTTTCCGCGCTGGGTGCCACCTGGATGCCGCTGCAAACTCATACCGACGCAAGGGGTTGGTTTGCGGAAGTATGGAAAACAACAAATCCCGGACCCCTTTCTCCCAGACAAATTTCCCTCTCCCGGACAAATCCTGGGGTAACCAAAGCCTTTCACTATCATAGAAAACAGGAGGACCTCTTTGTTCCATTGTCCGGATCCTTTCGTATCGTTCTTCTGCAGCCTGAAAGCCCTCATGATGGCGTCTCCATCTGGTGGAAAGAGGGGGCGGAAGGCATGCTCCACATTCCGGCAGGTTTGGCTCACGGGTATCGAGTGGAGGGGGAGAAGGTGGGGATGATGCTCTACCTAACCAGTGAAGTCTATGAACCGGCGGATGAAGGAAGGAAGGATTGGGATAGGGATATTGAGGGTTTTCCCTGGGCAGAAAAGGCTGGAGCCAGTTTCTAGTTGATTCGCAGAGTCGGCAAAGGGCAGACAAGCCTTCCTCCACCCGCCAGATAGCCGGATAGGGAGGACTTAATCTCGTCGTAAAAATTCCAAGCGAGGATTACTAAGTAGTCAGTGGGGGTTCGGATAAGGGCGTCCCGGGAAACAATGGGGAGTCTTAGACCCGGATAGAGCTTGCCTTGTTTGGCGAGAGTGTCGTCCACCACGTATTCAAAAGTTTCCGCGGAAAGATGGCAGTAATTAAGCAGAACGTTGCCTTTGGCCGAGGCGCCAAAGGCGGCAACCGATCGACCCCTTTGGCGAAGACCGGTCAAAAAGGAGACCAATTCCTCCCGAATTTGTTGCACATGCCTGGAAAACTGGTCGTAAATCTGATTCCCGTAAAAGCCCAAGGACTCCTCCTCTTTGAGCAGTCGTTCTACTTCCGCGGTTGGCTTGCCGTATCCCAGATGGACCCGGACGGAGCCGCCATGAATTTCGAGTAGCTTTGCATCGATCAGCTCGAGTCCGGCCATGCGGGCAGCCGTCTGGATGGGGTGCAGAAGGAAATAAGAAAGATGCTCATGGTAGGCTGTGTCGAACTCGGTTTTTTGGATAAAACTGACAAGGTAGGGGACTTCGAGAATCAGCCGCCCATGCTCAGGTAGAACTGCCCGAACTCCTGCTAAAAAATCCTGAAGATTGTCGACATGGGCGAAAACATTGGTGGCAACGATGATATCCGGTGTGGGGTACCGATCTTTGAGCGATCGCGCCACGGGTTCGCTCCAAAATTCAGCCACGGAATCCACCCCACGGCTTCTGGCCAAAGCAGCAAGATTCGCTGCTGGCTCAATGCCGAGAACTTTGGCCCCCCGGCGCTGGAATTCGAGCCCCATGCAACCGTCATTGGAGGCAATCTCCCAGACTTGTAAGGAGCGGTTGGGAAACAATCGTAAGGCCTCTTCCGCCAAACGACCGCAATGCTGTTGAAACGTTTTGGAGATAGAACTTTGGTAGGCGTAATTATCGTAAAGGATTTTGGGGTCCACCACCAAATCCAGCATACTCAAGTGGCAACGGTTGCATTTTTGGATGCGCAGCGGAAAACGCGGTTCCGGGCGTTCGTCTCCCGTGGTTACGTAGCGATTGACCAAAGGAATTTGCCCCAGATCCAAGTAGGGATGAAAGCTGTCGTGTCCGCAGACACGGCAACGGGTTACCGACTGATAGGAGTTGCTATGCATGATGACGGAAACCTCTGATAAACCCAGAAAGGCTCTCCTGCCAAGTTTTTCGTGTAGCCCGACCGGCCTGAGTTTCAGCTCGGAGGGTTGTTAAAGCGGAGCAGGGTGGCCGTGGAAAATCAGAATTCAAAGTTCCTCGAACGCGGGTCGGTAGTCCCGCCGACTTCAGAGCACATTCGGCGATTTGTAGCCAAGTGGCGCTTCCCGCATGGACCACATGAAAAACGCCAGCGGAGGTGTTCCATAGTATCTGCCAAAGATCCGCGACCAGGTCATCCACATGGCAAATGGAAGTGGTTAGATCGGAGCGGACCACGGGAGTATTTCCGGTTCTGGCTTGCTGTATAATTCGCTCCGGAAAAGAAACCTTACTCCCGGCTGGGGCGGGGCCAAATAAGCCGGCTGTGCGAACAATCTTCGCCTGCGGGTACTGGGCCATGACGGCACGCTCCCCCATCAACTTGCTTTTTCCGTAAGCATTGATGGGTGTAGTCGGGTCCGACTCGTTCCATGAACTTTTTCCTTCCCCGGAAAATACGTAATCCGTGCTTAGGGTGAGAAAAGGGACGGCAAGGTTTCGGCTGCATGCGGCCAAATAAGCAGGTATCTCCACGTGCAGCTCCCAACTTAAGTAAGGGCTCTCCTGTGCTCTCATTAACTGAGTGAAGCCCGAAGCATTGATGACGGCTGCAGGTCTCAGAATTTGAATCTTGCGGAGCATCTCCTGTTTAGAGGTCGGAAGTTCTCCTCGTCCCCAGAAATGAATCGGCCAATGATGCTGAAGATTTCTTCTCAGGGCTTCTGCCAGGAGGCCGTGCCGGCCCCACACCAAGACAGGCCGCATACTAGTTAGGCCTCCAGCTTGGATTGGCTAAAATCCTGACGGGACCAGCCTGATAGACGAGAGGCCATTTTTCGAGGCCTGAACTTTTCAGAAATAAAATTACCTGACCTTGAGCGAACGCCCAATGTTCATCCAGTTCGGTAATGGCCAAAAACTTTGCCTGTTGAAGATCCGCAGGGTATCGGAAGCGGGCATGGTCGGGCGGAGTGGGGAAATAGTCTCCTGCTGGAAATCCAGCCCAAGCGGCCGCCATCAGGATATCCGCATTTTTGGCCTTGAGCAGCCATCCTAAATTCCAGTAGCAGATCACCAAATCTTGCGGGCGGGTATTTTGGTTGAGCCATTGGGCTGCCGATTCGTAATCCGGGATGGAACTCACCACCCATGGGGTGATGCGGATGGGGAGTTGATTCTTGAGCACAGATGGGATTTGCAGCAGGCAGACGATCAGAGCGAGTCCCGGAAGGGGCCATCGCATGCCACGACGGTAACGTTGCCATCCCTTGCATACTCTGATCAGAAATTTGGCGACCTGGCTGTAGCCTACAGCGATGGTGGCAGCCAAAAGGGGAAGAACTGCCATGGCTTGGTAGTAAAATAGGGGAAGATTTTGACGATTCCGTGTCAGCAAAACGACCATCCCCAGGGAAAGAATGCCAAGGGGGTAAGTACGTCTTGTCAGGACCAACAGGCAACCCCCTAGGGCCAGAAGATGGAAGGAGTCTTGAGTGAAAAAATGAAAAACATTTACCCAAAGCTTGGCCCCGGATCCGTTTTCTTCGTTGTACCGGCTGTATTGGTCCAGGAGAGCCCGAAAATCCTCGGACACCCAGCCTGGAAATTTTAAGGACAGCAAAGCGAAAGTTCCTGCAAAAACCACAAGGGGTGGGAGTCCGATGGGAATCCAGGATCGGGGTCGTCGGATGCGGCACAAGCCACTGACAAATGTGGCATGGGCCGCCAATAAATGGGAGGCAGCTCCCAAGGCCAAAAACCCTCCGATTTTCCAGTCTTTTGCGGGGTTGGCGGGGCGTAGGAGAATGCCTGCCGCACCAATTAGGGATAAACCGACCACATTGTGAGGGTAGATCCAGCGGTAATGTGCGATGGCCTGGGCATAGCCCAAAAGCAGAAAGGAAAAAAACAGGGCAGTGGAGAAACCAAATCTTCTGAAAAAAAACCAAAATCCCACCATCGCTGTGGCCCAACCAATCCCGGTGGAAAAAAGTCTTCCCCCTAAAATATCCCCTTGAGTCAATCGGGAGCACCACCCCACCAACCAAGCGAAACCAGGCTGGTAATTGTACGTGGGAGAGTTGAAAGTGCAAAAAACGGCACGGTTCACGGCTTCCCCACGAGTGAGGGATTTTCCAATATCGAGCGTGAGTATTTCATCCCCATACCAAGGTGGCGTGGTGCGGAGGTTTGGAAGATATAGCAGAGCCCAGACCCCGGTGATCCCCAAAAACCCCGCCACTAGACATTTGAGCCTCAGGGATTTTCTGTCTTCGGCACTAATGGTTTGCAGGGCAATTTTTTTCAAGGGTAGTTTTTGTTGGCGGGGTAGATTTTTTATATAAAGTAAAAGTTATTAGTTTCCAAGAACTTGTAACAACACCCTGATTGATGAGCATTCCAATTTTTAGCCTTAAAAAGCAGCACGAATCTTTACAAAAGGACTTGGAAGATGCCTTTCGGCGGATTGTGGCAAGTGGGGGCTTTGTTTTGGGTCCGGAAGTGGAGGCTTGGGAAAATGAATTCGGGCATTTTCTGGGAGCCAAGCATGCGGTGGGTATTTCCAATGGATCCGATGCCTTGTTGTTGGCCCTTCAGGCCTTGGGCATCGGTCCGGGAGATGAGGTCATCTGCCCCACCTATACCTTTTTTGCCACGGCTGGCTCTGTGGCCCGGCTGGGGGCACGTCCCGTCTTCGTGGATAGTACGCCGTGTTGCTATAATCTAAATATCTCTGAGGTAGCCAACGCCATTGGGCCCAGAACCAAGGCCGTGATCGCAGTTCACCTGTTTGGACAGGCTGCCGATATGGAGCCGTTGGCTAAAGTTGCGGCCAAAGCGGGCATTCCCGTTGTGGAGGACGTGGCGCAGGCACTCGGCGCCAAGGTCGGAGCCAAGTATGCGGGAACTCTTGGTGCCTTGGGTTGTTTTTCCTTTTTTCCGACCAAAAATTTAGGAGCCCTGGGGGAGGGGGGGATGGTTGTCACCGATGATCCCGTGCTGGCGGAGAAGGTTCGAAAATTGAGGGTTCATGGTGCTGGAAGAAAATATTTCCACGAGGAAGTGGGTGGAAATTATCGGCTCCATGCCCTGCAGGCAGCTTTTCTTAGGGTCAAACTACCCCGACTGGGTCGCTGGCTGGAACAACGTGCTCGTAATGCAGAAATCTATATGCGGCACTTATCGCAAAACGGCCTGGCTCGGCCTGCGGCAGAGGAATGTGTCTGCCATTTTCCTGCTTCCACGCAATTCGTGGAGGAAGCAGCCTTGCTTTTGCCTTTTCGTTGTCATCCCAGCCATACCTTCAATCAATTTGTGGTTCGGATTCCCGGAAAAAACAACAAAAGGGACAGGTTGCGGGAGCGTTTGCAAAAAAAGGGTATCAGTACAGAGGTTTATTATCCCAGACCGCTTCATATCCAGGAGTGCTTCCGAGAACTTGGCTATCAACAGGGGCAATTTCCTTGGGCAGAAAAATTTTCCCAAGAGACTCTGGCGCTACCGATTTATCCCGAGTTAGAAGCCAGCGAACTAGAGCAGGTGGCTCTTGAGTTGGAAAGTTTGGTGAGCATTTCCAATTTGGACTAGGATCAAATTTAACACCCAATAAAGGCAAGATCGTTTTTCTTGAGTTAACGCCTTGATTCAAGGGGCAGCTGTTTTGTTTATAGCTTTGATAGCTTGTTTTGCGTGATCGTTACCTTAATATAAACCCTTCATGGCCAAGGGTTCCAAGAGCTTTAGCTTTTCCGTTGAGGCGGGGATTTTCTTTGTCCTTTTAGGGGTGCTGCTGGTGGGGTGGCTAGGAAATGGCCCATCCAATCAGGAGCTGTTGGCGAATTATGCCAAATCAAAGGATCTTTGGGACCTGATAGTGGCCAACAAGGGGTTTGCCTGGTGGACCCCGAACTACTTAGGGGGGGCGCCCACGGCCCCCTTGGCTGGCACTGGATTAACCATGTTTTGGCTGGTCCTCGGGGGTGCCTTTACTGATCCGATCCTCGGGGGAAAGGTTTTGGGTTTTCTCTCTTTGGCTATTTCCGGATTGTTCATGTCCGCCTTCATCCGGCGTCTAACCGGGGACAAACGAGCAGGATGGATTGCCGCTTTTCTTTATGCAATGGGTCCACAGGCGGCGCTTCGGTTGGCTGGTAACGAACATATGCCGGTGGTGTTCTGTATGCCGTATCCGCCCCTTATCGGGTGGGCCTTACTGGATCTCGCAACCCGAAATTCGGGCAGGGGAACAGT
>CAZZMY010000019.1:17564-18899 GCA_964655385.1 uncultured Akkermansia sp. | reverse complement strand
CCCTCGGATGCGTTTTCCTTGCAGCAGGATCCGACGCAAGCCGTCGAGTTAAGCGGGGTTTCCAAGCTTACCCTTTTTCAAAACAACCTTGGACTTTTGGTCACTTGGGACTCGGGGGATTTTATGGTTACAGGGGGAGCCTCAATTTTTACCGTAAAGTCTTTGAACTCTTCGACCAACAATTATCTGGATCGCAACGCTCTTTCCCCGTCGTTTTCTGTCCAATATAGCGTGACCAAAACTTTGGCCGCAGGGATCAATGGCTCGGCCCAGTTCAATCGATATCAAACACCTGCAACGATCAATTCAGCCTACGTGCCGGGAGGTACAAACTCACCGGTTTTGGGCCAAAATAATAGTGATCTTTTTCAAGTTGGCCCCTTCGTTCACAATCAAATCTCCGAATTTATCACGATTGACTTTGATTTGGGCTATCTCTGGGGAACCTACGAGAAGATACCCAATTATTATCAAGGATCCTACCCTTCAACTTTTTATTTAGACTTTAGTTGGAACCATTTGTTGAATGAGTATCTCAGGTACACCATCGCGGCCGGTCGAATCGAGCAACCTTCCGTATCTCAAGGAATCACGTTTTTTACCCAGTGGACTTTTGGTTTTACTCCTTCGTGGAACATCATCGAGAACCTTTCTCTATCGACCCCAGTGACGGCCCTAATTGGGGAGCAGTCCGGCAGTAACGGTCAAAAGATCCAGAACTATACCGGAACAATCAGTCTCGGTTATCAAATCATGGAGAAACTGAGTAGCCGCGCCGATTTCACCTATCTGATCAAGGATTCCAATCAGCCAAACCAGAGCTATAATCAATGGAATGCAAGTTTTGGCCTCACGTATGATTTTTGAACAAGGCCGCATTTTTCTCGCAAGGCAACCCCTGATCCCTGTGGTTTTCCTGTGTCTCTTGACCGGCTTTTCCTCGGCCAAAGCAGAAGAGGCAACCCCTGATACCCCTCCAGTTCCCTCGGGGGAGGTCTCCAATCAAGAGACAACCGATAAGCTCCCTACCGTCCCCCCGCTTGTGCCTGATCCCTCCAGAAGCAATCCCATGGACTCCCTGGATGACAAGAAGATCATCGCCGTGGGCAATCTTTTGGAATTTCGGGTGCTGGAGGACTTGGACGAGGAGCCGGACCCGAAATCCAAAAACGAAGCCAATAAGTCTGACCAGCGCCCCCTCAATCTACTTCAAGTTTCGGACAGCGGAGAAGTGGAACACCCCTATTTCGGTCGGCTTTTGGCCAAAGGAAAGACCCACAGGCAGCTGGCTATGGAGATTAAACAGATCCTGGAAAAAGATTTATATTACCAAGC
>CAZZMY010000019.1:15159-17464 GCA_964655385.1 uncultured Akkermansia sp. | reverse complement strand
GAAAAGGGGGAGCCCATGGTGGTGGATATGGTCAAAATTTTGGAAACCGGGGAGGAGGAAATGAATCCGGAGCTTGGTGATGGGGACCATATCTTTGTTCCCAAGCGCCTGATCAACTTCTAGGAACCACCATGGCTGAAATCGGACAGGAACTGGGAATTGGGGGGCCGTTATCACCGGCGGTTCTGCGGGCGCGACTATATCGCTACAACCTATTGCTGAAAAAATATTGGTGGTTGCCGGTTCTCCTGCTGTCTGGATCCCTCTTGGTGCAAGGTGTGCGGTATTTTCTGGGGGAACCTCTGTATGTGAGTGCCGGAAGAATGATGGTGAGCCCACGGATCATGACCGGGGAAGCCGCGGTCTATACGGAGGAACTGAGCAACTACTTTGGCACTCAGGTTTCGCTGATGCAGAGCGAGGCGATCAAGCATCGTGCGACCACAGCCGTCGAAAGCGCCCATCCCGATCTGAAAGGGATCCTAGCAGATCTCACGGTGCAACAGGAGCCCAAGGCTTCGATCTTCATCCTGAAGGTCACGAGCCCAGACCCGAAGTACTCGCAGCTTTATGCCGATGCATGCATGAGCGAGTTTTTGGAATTCAAAAAGGAGATGCGGGGAGAAACTTCCCAGAAAACCGTGGATGCCGTGGCCAAGCAGCTGGCAGAACTGGAGAAAGCCATCTCCGAACTGGACCAGAAACTTTTCCAATTCAAACAGGAAAACAATGTGGTTTTCCTCCAGGAGCAAGGGAACTATGTCGGAACCTATCTGGTCGATCTGAACAAGCAGTTGGCGGAGCTAAAAAAGGAGAGTCAGCTTCTTGATTTGATGAGCATTGACCAAACCCTGGAGCGACAGATGCAGAATGCTCCTGATGCTTCGGCCAAAAAGGATGACATGAGCGGAGCGAGTTTGGTGGAGGGGCCCCAGTCCGAGTACATCCAGACGAAAAGGCAATTGCAGCGGGCCCGAGCGAGGTTGGAGCAGCTGGGCAAGTATCTGAAGCCCAAGCATCCCAAAATTCTGGCCCTCAAGGATGAGATCACGCGAGGGGAGAGAAAACTGGAGATCGTTAGGCAACAAAGCCAGGAATCGGTCTCGGAAAAGCGGCAGGCCATCCAATTGCAGATGACCAATCTGGAAAAGCTGGTCGCCGAGTCAGAAACGAAGGCTCTTGATGTGGGTAGAAAAATGGCGGAATACGAAAAAATGAAGTCGGAACGGGATCGCCAACAGCAACTCTACGACCGGCTGTTAGGCACGGTTCAGAACGTCAACGTGAGCCAGGATGTCAGCCAATTCGACGTCAACATCCTGGAGCGGGCCACCCCGGCCATCTCGATCAAGCCTGGGTTTGTTCGTTCCCTGATGATTGGCTTAGGCGTGGGGTTGATTTTGTCAGGGGGATTTCTTTTTCTTCTCGACCGTTTTAACGACCGCGTGGCCACGGTGGTGGAATTGTGTGATCATTTTACCGAACCCATTTATGGGCAAGTTCCCCAGGAGACCCCGGATGCGGATGGACGACTCCCTTTGTTGACCCCGCAGGACACCCGACATGTATATGCGGAGAGCTTTCGGAATATTCGCTCCAGCCTCCGTTTTGTCGGGGGGGATGGCAAGAAGAAGAACCGTGTCATTTTGGTCACCAGTCCCACGCCGGGGGACGGTAAGTCCACCACCACCGCCAATCTGGCCCTGACCCTATCCTTCGCCACGGATGAGAAGGTTCTCCTGATCGACGGGGATTTGCGGCGGGGTGGATTGCATCGGTTGTTTGGACTGGAGGGGGAACCTGGATTGGCGGAGGTTCTGGGTGGGCAAGCGGAGTGGCGCAAGGTGGTGCAAGCCACCCCCTATAAAAATCTGTTCTTCATCTCCTCTGGGGAGCCAGCGGGCCATCCGGGAGAGCTTTTTTTTAATGCCTACTGCGAAGTCCTGCTGCAGGAATTAAAGGCGGAATACGAAACCGTGGTGATTGATACCGCCCCGGTGCTGGCGGTGGACGATACCCCCAGTTTGGCGCCGAAGGCGGATGGGACATTGATTCTCTATCGAGCAGGGAGAACCTCGTGCCGACTCATGAGAAATTCACTCGAGGCCCTTTACTCCAGAAATGCCAAAGTGCTGGGGATCGTCTTCAATGGAGTCGACCCCAAACAACCGGAATACGGCTACTATAAATATACCGAGTACTACTACAGCAAGACGGTCAGCCGAAAAAAAACAGGCGAGGAGGTTTCGGCCAAGGCTGTTGTGGAAGCTTCGCCCAGTGAAGGTGAAGGCAAAGGGAGCACCGG
>CAZZMY010000019.1:4644-15059 GCA_964655385.1 uncultured Akkermansia sp. | reverse complement strand
GGGCTTAAGAGATCTCGATTCCGAACTGTCTCAAGGCAGGTTCCAATTCTGTTCCCGGGGGCAAATGAAGCGTGTGCCACCCCATTTTGGAGGGAGTGGCAAGGTTTTCCGCCAAGTCATCAATAAAAAGAGATTGCTCGTGCTTGGCGCCGGCCTGTTCCAGAGCAATTTTGTAAATTGTCGGGTGTGGTTTCCTGAACCCAACCTGATGGGAATAGATGCGGGTACGAAAAAGAGGGAAGAAGTCATAGTGGGCCTCCAGATGCCCGATGTGAGCGGCGCAGGTGTTGGAAATTAGAGCCAAGGGATACCGCTTGGCCAGGGCCTGAGCCACAGCTACACGCTGAGGAAGTGGACGAAAAATATCGCAGAATGCTTCGCGCAAGTCCTGCACGGCATGGGAGAGGTTGAGTTCTCCCGCCAACTGGGTGAAGTATTCTTGGCAGGAGTATTGGCCGCGTTCGTAATGATGGGCCCGTTCATGGGACCATATCCTTTCACAAAAAGCTTCGAGCGCATGTCCGGAGCGCATGGCTAAAGCCTGTAGTTTGGCGCCCGACTTCAGCTCCACTAGGACATTGCCAAGATCGAAGAAAATATGGGTTACGGGAAGCGAAGCCACGTCGGTTATCCCTCTTATTTTGAAGTCTGAATATATTCTCCTGCCCAACCTTGGGGAGGAGGTGATTTTAGAAAAGCCTCACAGATTTTTCGATAGGCCTTAGAAGGGCCATCCTCGGGATCCAAAGCCAGGGCTTCGTCAAACTTGGCGATGGCTTCCGGGAAACTTTGGGATGCGTGGAGTCTCCAGGCTTCCTCAAAAAGTCGTACTACGGCGCGTTTGCTCTCGGGGAGCTCTCCTTTTTTTGCCAGAAGCTCGTAGCAAGGGACCGGTTCGGTTTTGCCCTTGACGATCATGTTGGCCAGGAAACGGGCTTCGATCTTGTCCTTGGCCATCTCGTAAGTTTTTCCTCCAATCATGATGTGAGTGTCGAAGGGCTTGTTGGCCGGTTCAAAGCGGGCAGCCTGATTCACGGCGTCTCCCATTACGGTGTATTGAAACTTCTTGTCGGAACCCATGTTACCGGCGGCTACCTCCCCAGTGTTGATTCCCATGCGGGCATCGATCTCGCAGTCGTACTCGGCCTTCAGTTCCTGCTTCAGGGATTGGAGGCGCTCCTGTTGTTCGAGAGCTGACCAGCACGCCTTCCAAGCGTGGGAGTTCGGATCGGCATCGAGCCAGACCGGAACCCCAAAATCTGCCATAATGGCATCCCCGGCATACTTATCGATATAACCCCCGAACTTGGTCACCAAGTCGCTCATGGGCGTGAGGTAGCGATTGAGAATCTTGGCCAAATCCTCCGCGGAAACAGACTCGGAGATGGTGGTGAAACCGGCCAGATCCGAGAAAAAGATCGTGGCCATTTTCTTCTCCCCGGTGAGACGGAAGCGGTCCGGATCTTCCTGCATGTAGGCCAGAACCTCGGGGCTAACCATGGTGGAAAACATGCCGCTGACCCGGCGCTTGGCCCGTTGCTCGAGTACGAACTCATACCCCAGACAGCCGATTCCTCCGAACAGCAGGGTCAGGGCTGGACTGACCGCCGGCAACACGAGGCTCAAGCGATCCTGCACGAAGAAAGTAAGTGCGGCATATCCTATACCCGTGGTGAGAAGAAGAATGAGGCGGAGCACCGGCTGACTGGTGACCAGGATGAGGAGCAACGCCAGCACGGCGCCGACAAACAATAGGGTCGGCCCGGTCCAGTTCGGCGGAAGGTTCAGGAAGGAGCCTGAGAGCGCGGCTCCAAGTGCGGCCAGGTGGAGTTCCGGTCCCGGCATGGGATTGGGGTAGGGAGTTCGAATGACGTCCTTGGACCAGTTTCCGTAGGGGCCCACGAGGACGAGCTTGTCTTTTAGATTTTCCCCGTTGGCAAAAACTTTTTCCCAGGTTGAGGGGACGAAAAGTTGGTACACAGGAATGGATTTATAATTGAAGTTGGGAGGGCCGGTGAACCGGAGCAGAGCGGAACCGCTGGTCGGTATTCGATCGGCATACCCGGCTTTTTCCAGCATTCGGGAGGCGAGGGAGACAGCCATGGTATCCTGAAATTGGCGGCGGTAATCCGTCCGCCGAACGATTCCGTCGCTGTCGGGCCACAAGTTGACATAGCCGACCCGTCCGGCTGTGTTTTCCCTAGCAATTTCCGTCGCCCCCAATGAGGCCAGGGCTGCCGGAAGAGTTAACTGGACCGAGGTGCGGCCCGCATTGCTGACTTCCTCAAAGGTTCCCCCGAGGACGGCATGATCGCCCCGTTCATTCATCACCTGGGTCAGCTCTTCATCCCCCTCTTTCGGGGTTGGAAACATCAGATCCAGGGCCACCACTTTGGCCCCGGCATCGGTGACGCGTTGGATGACTTGAGCCCAGACCGAGCGACGCCAAGGCCAAGAGCCCGTTGCCATCTCGGCTAACGCAGGGGAGGAGGCAATCTCCTCTTCCGAGAGAATATCTTTGTAGGTAGGTTTATCGATCGCGAGGAAAACAATCTCCGGAGAAATGGGGGCGGGCTGGCCAAAGCGTATGCGCAAATCCCGGGTGTAGAGTTCGGCCTCGATCAGGGGTTTAAACTGGATAAGGCCCAAGATTCCAAAAAAGAAGGCCGTACCGGCGCAGATTCCTGCCAAGATCAAACGACGGCGAAGGGCGTCTTTTTTGGCGGTTTTGGACATAGGAAATCCTAATTCGACCAGGTCGGACAGGCGAGGGTGGATTCCTGTTTGGTGGCCTCTTGGCTTAATTCGTTTTCGAACTCCCGCAACAGACGATGTTCATATTCGGTGACTTGCCGCTCAATGGCGGCTACGGCCTCGCGTCGGGCGGCTTTTTCCCTTTCCACTTTTTTTTCCTGCTCTGCATTGGCAACCAGGGCCCCGATAAGCATGCCAGCCAGAGCCCCTGCTCCTGCGCCGATGGCAGCTCCATCGCCCCCGCCTGCCATCGCTCCGATCCCCGCCCCGGTGGCTGCCCCTCCCACGGCCCCAATTCCGGCTCCGGTGGGAACTCCACCACCGGCTCCCATCCCCCTGCTTTTGGCGGCGGCTGGGGCACTGGCCATAAGACTGGATCGGTACTGTTTTACATCGGCGGTAATGGAGGCCAGTCGCTCATCCAAGCCTTGTTTGGCGGCGATCTGTTTGTCCCGGGAGTTGATCAGCTCGCTTTGGGCCCGCAGTAGGGCCGGAGATGGTTGGGAGGCCTCCCGCACAAAAATCGATTCGAGAGCGGGCACCCGGGTCAGCGAAAGAAGATCGGCTCGGGTGGCTTTCCAGGTGCCCAAAGATTTCTCCGCATGTCGTAGGGTCCACCCACCCTCCATGGTGGTGCCTGCAGGAAAAACAGTTCTTTGGTTGGCCAAGTCGAAAACTTTCCCGGGCGGTAGGTCGTAGGCGTAGACCCCTTTGGGATAGAGGCGTCTCTGATTGGGGCTCAAATCCTTGCCCAAATTCATGGGGATCACGGGAACCAAAAGAATATCCTCCTTGGCCCTGAGAGAGATGGCGTAATCCACTGAGACGCCATCCTCCGAAACGATCAGACGCCGAGGGGATAGCCCCAACAATTCCACCTGTTGGGGAAGACGTCGCAACAGCACTGTCCGAGCCAGCCCTTCGGGGGGCAGATTTTGCCAGCGATTCCACAGCCCCAGGGTGGAATCGTCTTTGGCCAAGGCGGGAGGCAGAAGCGTTGGCACCGGGTTGTTTGGCAAGCCAACCCCTTTAGAAAGTTCCCTCAAGGAGGCACTCCACAGGGCGTAGTCTGCCTGCAAGGTTTGCGGGGCTCTAATTTCGTCGTCGTTTTTGGAATACGATGACCCACGAAGATAAAAGAAAAGACCCAGAAGCATGGGAAGTAGGCAAGTCATCCCCAAAGCGGTGAAGGCGACGGGCAATTTCCAGGGAGATGGGTTTAAGGGTCCGGCGGTTTTGTCGGTATCTCCATGGGGTTGGACTGCAGGAGGCTTTAAGGAAGGCTGAATGCGCCGGGGTGGACCGGATCGGAACATAATATGAATTTAGACCGCCTTGGCTCGGCGAGGAAGAGGGGGTTGGCACACCGGACACCAGCAGGTGGTCCTACCGCCCACGGTATCACGAGCTAACGATTGATGGCACCGGGGGCATTGACCCCCGGGTTTCCAGCGCCGGTGGAATAGCCAACTCTTGGGTGGATTGGACCAGTCCCGACCTATTCTCCGGATGGCTTCCCGACAGATTTTGCGGACTGAGAGATGCAATTTTTGGATTTGGAGGGGGTTTAAACATCCTCCAGTCATTTTTGGATCCAGACGGGTTTGCCACAGAATTTCATCGGCCATCCAGTTTCCGACGCCAGGAAAACATTCCTGTCGTAGGAGGAGGGCCTTAAGCGGTGTTTTTCGGCGTCGATGGCAAATCGACATCAGTTTTCGAATATCGAAATCTTTAGAAAGAAGTGGGGTCGGAAGTTGAGACCACCAATCAGGGGGACGACGGGAAAAGTGAAAGCGGATTCTTCCAAAAAGACGTGGATCGCAAAAGACCAAGGAGTGTTTTTTGGTGCGCAGAATCAGATGGTCATGTCTTGCGGCAGAGTAGCTAGCGGGTTGCGCGGATAGTGTTCCGGTCATGCCGAGGTGAATACCTAACCAAGTATTTTGCCCAAAACGAAAGAGCATCTGTTTGCCGTGGGCGTGCGAAGAGTGAAAGGTTTTCCCGATGACTTTGTGCCGGAGGGTGGTGGTCGAGTGCCCCCGAAACACCCTTTTCTTGGAGTGCAGGTCGACCGAAAGTATTTTTTGATTTAATCCCGGGTTCCATTGTTTGCGGTAGAATTCGACTTCGGCCAATTCGGGCATCTAGCAACAGTGGCTTGGATGCTTAAGGACTCAAGCCGGAGATGGAAAAGGTTGTTCACCAAGGCTCTAGCTACGGAATCAAGACTTGGTCGCAGAGATTTTTGGGCTATTTTTAAAGGATGGCAGTCAAGTTGACCGGTCACCAAGTTGAGGTCGTTTTGTCCACTTTGGACGGTTGGATTCAGACCGGGGCGAAAATCCAGCGGGTATACAAGTTTCCCGATTTTATCGCGGCGGCGATGTTTGTCGCCGGGGTCAACCTCGAGGCCGAAAAAGTGAACCATCATCCGGAGCTCTGGCAGAGTTTCAACACGGTGAAAATCGAGCTCACCACGCATGATGTGGAGGGGGTGAGCGAATTGGATCTTCGTCTGGCCAAAAAACTGGACGCGAGGGCCCGAACCCTTTCGGAGAAGACCTAATCCATGGCCAAGAAGGCCCTGATCACCGGGATTACCGGACAGGACGGTTCTTATCTGGCGGAGCTGCTCCTGGGTAAAGGTTACGAGGTTCATGGCATCATTCGCCGATCCTCAAGCTTTAATACCGAACGAATTGATCCCATTTACAAGGACCGGCACGAGAAGGGCACCAAGCTGTTCCTGCATTACGGGGACCTAAGCGACCCAAGTTCCCTGATCAAAATCCTGGGAGAGACCCATCCCGATGAGATCTACAATCTGGCCGCCCAAAGCCATGTTCGGGTGAGCTTTGACATCCCGGAGTTTACCGGGGATGTGACGGCGATCGGCACGGTCCGCCTGCTGGATGCGATGCGGCAGGTCGTCCCCAAAGCCCGCTTTTACCAGGCCTCAAGCTCGGAGATGTATGGGTTGGTGCAGGAAGTTCCCCAGAAGGAGACGACCCCGTTTTATCCACGCAGCCCCTATGCGGCGGCCAAGATGTACAGCCACTGGATCACGGTGAACTACCGTGAGAGTTATGGGCTTCACGCCACCAGTGGAATTCTTTTCAACCACGAGAGCCCTAGGCGGGGGGAAACCTTTGTCACCCGCAAGATCACGCGGGCGGTGGCTCGGATCAAAGCCGGCCTGCAGGAGAAGCTTTTTTTGGGCAATCTGGAGGCCAAGCGGGACTGGGGGTACGCCCCGGAGTACGTGGAGGCGATGTGGAGGATGTTGCAGCAGGACAAGCCGGAGGATTATGTGGTGGCGACGGGGGAGACCCACACGGTGCAGGAGTTTTTGGACGTGGCCTTTGCGCGGGCAGGGCTGGATCCCAAGAAACACGTGGCGTTTGACGAACGCTATCTACGCCCGGCGGAGGTGGATTTATTGATCGGGGATGCCAGCAAGGCCAAGAAGAAGCTGGGCTGGGAGCCGAAAGTGAAATTCAAACAACTGGCCGAAATTATGGTCGATGCGGATATCCAACTATTGGCGGAAGAGCGCGCCGGGCGTCGGATTCGCGATTAGCCGATGAAGATCTTTGTGGCCGGTCACCGAGGGATGGTCGGCTCGGCCGTGGTTCGGGCTTTACAAAAGCGGGGTCAGGATCAGATTTTGACCCGCACCCGGCAGGAACTTGATCTAACCGATCCGGTGCTGGTGGAAAAATGGTTTTCCAAAGAAAAGCCGCATCAGGTGATCGACGCTGCCGCACGGGTCGGAGGAATTCTGGAAAATTCCCGTCGACCGGTGGAGTTTTTAATCGAAAACACACGAATCCAAAACAATCTCATGGAATCCGCGTTCCGGAACGGTTGTCAAAAGTTCCTCTTTCTGGGGAGTTCCTGCATCTATCCGAAGCATGCTCCACAGCCCATTCGGGAAGATTCTCTGTTGAGTGGACCGCTGGAGCCGACCAATGATGCTTACGCGCTGGCCAAGATTGCGGGAGTTCGGTTGGCCCAGGCTTATCGGGACGAGTATGGGAAAAGTGCCATTTCGGCCATGCCTACCAATTTATATGGGCCGGGAGATAACTTTGATCCGGAGAGTTCCCATGCGCTGCCTGGGATGATCACCAAGTTCCATCGGGCCAAGATGAAGGGTGAGAAGGAGGTTATTCTTTGGGGAACCGGATCCCCCCGCCGGGAGTGGCTGCACGTGGATGATCTGGCTGATGGTTTGCTGGTTCTATTGGAGCGTTACGATGAAAGGGAGATCGTGAATCTCGGGGTCGGGGATGATCTGACAATCAAGGAACTGGCGGAGAAAGTCATGGGGGTCGTAGGTTTCAACGGTTCGATTCGTTGGGATACCTCCAAGCCCGATGGGACCCCCAGAAAACTTTTGGATGTCAGTAAAGTTCGAAGTTTGGGATGGAAGTCGGCCATCTCCGTTGAACAGGGGATTGCCTTGACCTACGAATGGTTTTTGAAAAATGCCCCTGAGGCCAAAGCGTAGCCGTTCTATTTGTTCTGATTTGTTCGGATCGGACGTAACAAGAGGGTTGCGGATTTTCCTGGAATTGCGGATCGTTTTCGCATGGCCGAGGTTCTGATTTTACAACACCAAGTGGGGGAGGGGCCCGGCACAATCCTCGACGAGATCAAGAAATCTGGGCATGTGCCCCATCTTTTGAGAATCGATCAGGGAGAGGATATTCCCCATTCGATAGGGAATTGGGCTGGAATCGTGGTCATGGGGGGAACGATGGGGGTTTATGATCAGGACAAGTTGCCCCATCTGAAAAAGGAGATGGCCTTGCTCAAGCTTTTCCTCAAGGAGGATCGCCCCATTTTAGGAATCTGCTTAGGAGCCCAGCTTTTAGCGGCAGCAGTCGGAGCGGAAGTAAAGCCTGGGATGAAGGAGATCGGTTGGTTTGGAGTGCGAAAAATGCCAGATGCGTTCAAGGATCCCGTTTTGCGGCGGTTGCCCGAGAACTTTCCCGCCTTGATGTGGCACGGGGATCACTTTGCCCTTCCCCAGGGGGCGGCTCATCTTCTGAGCACGGATCGATGCTCTTGTGCGGGTTTTCGCCAAGGAAAAAAGGCCTATGGACTGGTCCCCCACTTGGAGATGAGCGCTGCGATGGTGGATGAAATGGTGACGAGTTCTCGCAAAGAGTTGGCAGCGGCCGGAGTGGAGCCAGCTCAAATTCTGGAGGATACCTCCGAGCACGCCGCACCGGTCGAGGAGTTGGCCCGGGTGATGTGGAGATCTTGGCTGGCTCTGTTAGATTAAGATCTTTAGGTAGACAAAGAGAGGCAGAGCTCTGCAAGCCGGAGTGAGGCGTCCGGCTTAGAGGCGAGGGCGAGTTTCGCTTTCCACTCCCGCCATCCCCGTCCGTTTTCCGCCAAAGCCTTATGAATCACTTGTACCGCTGCGGGTCCATTCGGGGTCAACGAAGCGACGCCAATCTCCTTCAGTAGGGCAAAATTTCCCTCCTCCTGACCGGGAACGACCTGAGTGACCAGGAAAGGAGTGCGAGAGGCAATCGTCTCTTGGGTCAGAGCCCCACCTGCCTTGCCGATGACAAAGTGTTGTCGGGCTAAAATCGAGGGCATTTCGGTGGTCCAACCCAGTATTTGGACGTCTTTCTTGAGTGAACCTAGAGCCGCCTCGACTCGACGGGCCACCTCCGGATCCCGTCCGGTTCCGATAGTCACGGACCAACCTTTTTGGGCGGCCAAAGTGGCGGCCAAGGATGGTCCGGCCTGGAGGCCGGAGCTCAAGAGGTAGAGGATCCTAGGGTTTTCCCCGGGGGGCTCATCTCCGGGATGAGGATCCGGTGAAGCAAATCTGGGATCCACGGGAAAGCCGACGGGTCGGATCCTATTCGAGGGCACACCCAGGGCTGCAAGGGCTTGGGCGGTCGGTTCGTTGGGAACCACCCAGAGGTCTGCTTGGGCGGTGGACCAAAGGCGATGGACGGAAATGGAGTCGGTCACCACCGTGACGAGTTGGAAACTTTTGCGTAGAGCTTGGGGTAAACGGGTGATCAGGTGGGCGTAGACAGGAAAGGTTAGTACCACGACTTTCGGGCGATGTGTTTCCAGGAGTTTCCGGATGCGGAGGTAAGCCGGTTGGTGGACAAAGACCGTCTTTTCAATCAGGGGGAGGTGATGACAAGTGACATAAAAAAGATTCCAAAAACCAGGGTAGCGGTTGATTAGGGTCAGGTAGAGTCGCCGGAAGAAGTCGTTCACCCGGGGTCGGGATTCCGCAAACGGATCGGCCACCACCGCCTGTCCGCCCCGCTGTTGAATGGCGCCCGCCAATCCACGTGCAGCGGCATTGTGGCCGTCTCCAAAAGCCGCAGTGAGGATCAGGACGGGGGGCAAATTCACATTAAACCATCCCGTTCCAGCTCATCCAGTCGACGATCGTCGTGTTGGTCAACAATTTCGGTGACTCCCGTGAGTTCCAGAAGAATGTCCAGGCAAAGGGCAATTTTCTCATTGGGCAATCCGGTGGTTTCTATCACCCGGCGGCCACGGGTTAGGTAGGCCCAGGCGAAATCCTGGCCTTGAATGACGCGGAATTGTAGGTGGTCGGCTTTCAGCAGTTCCCCGGAGTTGGCCAATGTGATGGTCGTGTTGCCCGCTTGGGTGCCCGGGACCACCTGCTCCACCCTTTCAAAACGACTCATCCAGGAATCCAAGATTTCTTGGATGGAATCGTCCGTGTGGGGGTGGGCAAAGACGGCCACGTATCCGCGTGAGATCATCAGCGGAAGATAGCGAGAATAATGGAGGCGAGAAAAGACCGATCAGTATTTGACGCCGCACCCGTAGGGTTGGGTCGAGGGGTGAGGAACGGGTTTTCCGGCCATGGCGGCGTCGAGAGCTTCCCGGACATAGTTGTCGGCTTTGGCACAGTCCGCCGGGTTGGTGGATCGGAGGCTGTCGATGGCACCCGCGTAGATGACCTTGCCTTCGGGGTTGAGGATGAAGATGTGGGGGGTGGTTTTGGCGCCAAACTTTTGTCCAACATCACCGGAGGGATCAAGCAGGATGGCCGTGGGATAGGCCTTTTGATCCTTGCGGTTGGCTTCGGCTTGAGGGCCGGTGCAATAGCCCTGTTTTCCAGGGGCGGAAGAGATGATGGAAAGCCATATTACCCCCTTGGAGGTATACTCCTTCTGGAGCTTCTGCATGTTGCCCGCCGAATAGTGCTTTTTCACAAAAGGGCATTCTGGATTCATCCACTCCAGAACGACAAACTTTCCGGTGTAGGTGGAGAGTTTTTGAAAATTGTCTTTCGAGTCCTTGAGGTTGAACTCAGGTGCGGTGTCACCGGGTTCCACGGCGGCATAGGTGGGCGAGAGAAGGGCCAGAAGAACTAGGAGGGGGTAGATTTTCATATTTTCAACATTCCATGAATAGCTGGATGGTCAAGCGGGATGGGTGGTGGAAAGTTCAAGAAGCGAGGTGAAAGCAGAACGACGATTTCCGCATGAAGATTTTACCCCGCCAAACCCACTTTACTACACCGAGGACTGAGCCTGCGGCGTTGAATTAACAAGCAGCCAGAGTGGCCTGAATCTTAGTAAAGTCGGGCAGTTCGAGCGGGGTGGGAGTCTGCTCGGAGTATTTGATCACCCCAG
>CAZZMY010000019.1:0-4544 GCA_964655385.1 uncultured Akkermansia sp. | reverse complement strand
AAGTCGGGCAGTTCGAGCGGGGTGGGAGTCTGCTCGGAGTATTTGATCACCCCAGCCTTATCGATGACGAAGGCGGCGCGGGCGCTGACCGAACCAAGGCCAATCAGGTCGGGCAACAAAGTTCCGTAGGCCTTGCTAACTTCCTTATTGAGATCGCTGAGGAGCGGAATCTTGATCTTTTCCTTTTCGGCCCAGACTTCCTGCGCGAAAGGGGAGTCCACACTGATGCCGTAGACGGCCGCGTCCAATTTCTCGTAGGCGGAGAGACCCGCGGAAACGTCGCACATCTCCTTGGTGCAGACGCCGGTGAAGGCGAGGGGAAAAAACAGGAGAACCGTTTTTTTCTTTCCGAAGTTTTCGGAAAGTTTGACGTCCTTGGGGTCTCCCCCGCGTTTGGTTTTGAGGGTGAAGTCGGGAGCTTTGCCGCCAGGGGTTAAGGCCATGAGTCTATCCTCCTGATTTTTAGTTTCGTCCCGGGGAGCCGTTGGTGCCCGCTGCTTCGCGGAGCACGGCCTTGCGGGAAAGTTTTACCCGACCCTTGTCATCAACCCCGATACACTTTACCTCGAGAAGGTCGCCCATCTTCACGGCGTCCTCCACTCGGGCAATGCGGGTCTCAGCCAACTCGGAGATGTGAACGAGGCCGTCGCGTCCCGGGAAGATTTCGACAAAGGCACCGAAATCTTTCAGGGAGACCACCCGACCCTTGTAGGTCTTGCCGACCTCAATTTCGCCGGTGAGACCGGAGATCAGTTCTTTGGCGCGAGCCATGGCTGGGCCGGTGTTGGCATAAATGCGCACGGTGCCGTCGTCTTCGACGTTTACCTCGGCTCCCGTTTCGGCGCAGATTCCCTTGATGGTCTTGCCTCCGGGACCAATGAGCAGGCCGATCTTGTCCTGAGGAATTTTCACCATCTCGATCTGTGGGGCGTACTTGGAAATGGTGGACCGTTGAGCCGGCATCACCTTGGCCATGAAGTCGAGAATCTGGCTGCGGGCATGGGTGGCGCGATCAATCGCGTCCTTGAGCAAGGCCAGCGGAATTCCGGGGAGCTTCAGGTCGAGTTGGAAGCCGGTGACTCCAGCTCGGGTTCCGCAGAGTTTAAAGTCCATGTCACCGAAGTGATCCTCGCTTCCGATGATATCCGTGAGGAGCTGGTGGCGGATCAGTTTGGTTCCGCTGTTGTCATATTCCGTCACCAGACCCACGCTAATCCCTGCGACCGGTGCTTTAAGCGGAACACCGGCATCGAGCAGAGCAAGTGTACCGCCACATACTGAGGCCATTGAGGTGGAGCCGTTGGACTCCATCACTTCCGAAGTGACACGCAGAGCGTAGCCAAATTCGGCCGCAGACGGGATGACGGGTTCGAGGGAGCGTTCTGCCAGGGCGCCGTGACCAATCTCGCGTCGGTTTTGCCCACCGAATCGGCCGGTTTCTCCCACGGAGAAAGGCGGAAAATTATAGTGGAGGATGAAACGCTTGGTGCTTTCGCCACCGGTGTAGGCATCGATCTCCTGAGCCTCCTCCAGGGGTCCGAGGGTGGCCAAGCAGACAGCTTGGGTTTCGCCCCGAGCGAAGAGAGAGGACCCGTGGGCACGGGGCAAGAAGCCGACTTCCCCGGAAAGATTGCGAACCTGATCGGCTGGCCGTCCATCGCAGCGTTTGTTTTTATCGAGAATGGAGGTGCGGAAAGCCTTTTTCTGCAGGTAGTCGAAGGCCTGGGAGATTTCAAATGCTGTGGCGGTGGGAAACTTTTCCAAAATCTTGGCTTTCACCTCTTCCCGCAAAGCCTCGACCGCCTGGTAGCGGGCGACTTTGGAGGGTTGGTAGATGGCGGACTCAATCCGGGTGCCGGCTACCTGATAGGCGATTTCCAGGAGTTCATCTTTGACGAGCATCAAAGCGGGTTGGCGCTTCGGCTTGCCACAGGTGGCGGCTAGTTCTTTCTGAATTTTAATAATGGGTTGAATGGCTTGATGGGCGAATTCCAGTGCGGCCTTGAATTCCGCTTCGGGAAGTTCCTTGCCGCTGCCTTCGATCATGAGGGCCTCGTGTTCTGTGCCCACATAGACGAGATCAAGATCGCTTTCCGCGATTTCAGGGTGGGTGGGGTTCGCCACAAATTTGCCCTGAATGCGGGCTACCCGAACGCCGGCGATCGGACCGGCCCAAGGAATATCGGAGACCATGAGGGCGGCGGAGGCACCGTTGATTGCCAAAATGTCAGGATCGTTCAAGCCATCGGTGCTGAGGAGAATGGCAATGACCTGCGTATCGAAGTAGTAGCCTTTCGGGAAGAGGGGACGCAGGGGCCGATCGACCATCCGGCAAGTGAGGATTTCTTTTTCGGTGGGGCGACCTTCCCGGCGGAAGTAGCTCCCGGGAATGCGACCGGCGGCGGCAGCCTTTTCCTTGTACTCCACGGTGAGAGGAAAGAAGTCTTGGCCTTCCTTGACCTTGGTGGCGGAAACGGCGGTAACGAGGATGATCGTTTCACCCATGGTGACAAGGGCGGCACCGTCGGCGAGTTTGGCATATTTGCCGGTTTCGATGTGGAGGTCGCGATCGCCCACGCGGGCGGTTAGGGATTGGTGTTTCTGGTTCATATTATTTTTGATGCCGTCGAGAGATGCGGTACCCACTCCGATTGAAGAGTCGGTGATGGGCGGCAACTAGGGGAAGCACTGACCTCGTTTGGTCGGCTTTCAGAGGACACAGCGGAGGCCGTCCTAAGCCTGCGTGGTGTCATCTGCCCAGCCAAAAAGGATGCAGCAGGTTCCCTGTCTCGGGGACTTGGGGGGTTGTTTCGGGTGTGGTTATTTCCTCAGGTTTAGTTTCTGTAGAAGAGAGTGATAGCGTTTCGGTTCCGTGCGGTGGAGATAATCCAGAAGGCGGCGCCGACGGCTGACCATCGAAAGAAGACCACGGCGGGAGGCGAAATCCTTGACGGCATTCTGCAGGTGGGAGGACAAATGATTGATCCTCTCCGTGAGAAGGGCGATTTGCACATCGGACGAACCCGTATCCTTTTCGTGAAGGCGGTTGCCAGCGATGATCTTGCTTTTCGTAGCGGTGGCCATGAGTTAAGAAGAAATACTTATGCAAACGGGTTCCCGAGTCAATGCCGGAAGATGGATATTGGTCCTGTTCCTTGGCCTTGCGGCTTGGGGGTATGGAGAAGAAATGGCAGGGCAGGAGTCCGGATGGAAGGCGGACTTAAAACGGATGGGCTTCGAGGTTCCTGTGGAGGAGCTGGAAAAAGGGGAAATTGTGGGAGAAAAGTGGTTGGCAGGTGGGGCGCGGCCGGGTTTTTTGGGGGCCAAAGTTTTTTTTATCGCTTCGGCACCTCCAGAAAAAGTGGCGCCCTTAATTTTGGACCTGGACCCCACGGGAGGGAAGGAGTTGTCCTGGGAGGAGGGTGGTACTGTCAAGGTGTATCAAAAATTTGTCCGCCCCCCGGCTCCGGGAGTCTGGGATCGTTTCCGTACCTCCCTGCAGAAATTGCCTTTTGATACCCTTCTCGCGGTGGAGGGAAAAAAAGAGGGTCGATATCATCTCATCCCTGAAGAAATAAAAAAAATCACGGCAGAAAAAGTGGATGGATGGATTTTCGTTTTGGATAATAAAATTCAGACTTATTTTAGGGGAGGGTGGAAAGACATACCCGGTGTTCCATCCGGTCCTGGGACCTTGGTCGATTTCGATGCGGAATTGAGGGATGTCCTGAAGGAAAATGGGCCGGTGCGTGATGAGTTTCGACGTGTGCTGACCGCTCTTGCCTATGGGGGTAGGGATGAAAAAGAGAAGGTTGTGGTCAACGATTATTGGATGTTAATGGAGGTCGATAAGTCCCCGGCCGTTGCCCTTGGCTGTGGGGTTATGCGGCAGGGTACGGCGGGTAGATGGGAAGTGGCGGACATGCAGTACTATGCATCCAACGGGTACTATGGGGCGATTAGCATTTATGGGATATGGCCTTACGGTGAAGGAAAATCGTTGGTATGTCGTATCGACGGAGTCCTAACTGATCCTGGTCAACTGGCTCAAGCAACTGCCAGATTGATCGGGGAATCCTTATTTATGCGGGAGGTCAAATCGGCATGTGAAATGATTCAGTCACAAATATCTGGTAAGAAGTAGTTTACGTATCATTAAAAGAAAAATATTGGAAATATTACGGTAAGATATATTTTCCCACAGTGAAGTTTATAAACTCACATAAATGCCTATTAGTCTTGGTTTTAACGATTTTTATATCGACAAGATTATCGTGGGGTCAACGGATGTCAGTTGCCTCGAATCAAGTTTCGAACACCTCTAGTGTAGATTCCCCATCAGCGAAGGTACCCATCCCCTCGTCCAATTCTCAAGCTGTCGCCCAGGATCCCTTGGCGCCTGAAGGTGAAATTGAAGACCCTTTGGCGCCGGTCCGAGAGCAGATTGGAACCACCCGCTCTGCATTTGGTCCTGACAGGAGCCAAACCGGAAAGAGTGACGAGTGGTCGGTCGAACTGGCTGCGGAATATGGATATGTCTGGAA
>CAZZMY010000018.1:17892-19157 GCA_964655385.1 uncultured Akkermansia sp. | reverse complement strand
CCATCGATCAGGAAATCCCAGATAACGGCCGGCCTCCCGGGCCAAGGAAAGGTTCCATCGCTGATGTTTTCCCAGTAACCAATGCGACCCGTATCCCGGAGGCACGGGTCGCACAAACCGGAGGGGACACCGAAGTTTCCTCGCCCGCTGTTGTAAAATCCGGGCGGCCTCAGGCGGCCAGGGCGCCGAAAAAACCGGAACCCCACGCTTCAAGATGCCTGCTTTTTCCGCACCGATCCGGGCAAAGCCCCGGCCCAAAATTTCCTCATGATCCCGGCCGAGCGAGGTCAAAAGGCAGAGCTCCGGGCAGATCACATTGGTGGCATCCAGCCGCCCCCCCAAGCCCGTCTCCCAAACGACGAAATCCACTTTCTCCTCCCGAAAGATCCGTAGCGCGATGGCCGTGGCCGCCTCAAACAAGGTGGGCCGATTCTGACGAGGAAGCTTTTGCACCACCCGAATTACCGCCGACGTGTTTTTTTGCAGAACCTTTTCGCTCACCAGACGACCCCCGATCCGAAACCGCTCCCGAAAATCAACCAGATGCGGGGAGGTGTAGAGACCGGGGCGAAACCCGGCCTCACGAAGAATCGAATCCAGCGCTGCGGCGACCGATCCTTTTCCGTTGGTGCCGGCGATGTGGATGAAGTTCAGGCCCTGCTCGGGATGATGCAGGAGATGCAAAAGTTGTCGCATCCTCCCCAGACCGGGTTGGATGCCAGCGGCACAAACCTCGGTCAGCCGCCCAACCGGATCAAACGGCTTCAGAGATATCGGAGGAGCCGGGCCAGCGTCTCCTTCATTTCCGAACGCGGCACAATCATGTCGATCAGCCCGTGTTCGTGTAAAAATTCCGAAGTCTGAAATCCTTTTGGCAGCTCCTGCTGGGTGGTCTCGCGGATGACCCGCGCTCCGGCAAAACCGATCATCGCTTTCGGCTCGGCAAGAATTACATCTCCCAGGGAGGCAAAACTGGCCATCACCCCGGCCATCGTTGGATTGGTCAGGACGGAAATAAAAGGAAGGCCGGCGGCGCCGAGTTTGGCCAAGGCCCCGCTGGTTTTGGCCATCTGCATGAGGCTAAACATCCCCTCGTACATCCGGGCTCCTCCGGAGGCGGAAAAAACAATCACGGGCGCTTTTTTCTGCAGGCCGCGCTCGATCGTCCGGGTCACTTTTTCCCCCACCACGGCCCCCATGCTTCCCCCCAGAAAGGCGAATTCCAGCGCGGCCAGGGAAGTTTCCCGTCCCCCAATTTTACCCAT
>CAZZMY010000018.1:10086-17792 GCA_964655385.1 uncultured Akkermansia sp. | reverse complement strand
CGGGCGCGGGCTTTGGCCTCCTTGCGGGGCTCATATTTTCTTCGTTCGAATACTGCCATGGTTTTGAAAAGGTTTATCCCCGGGCCACGGTCAAGGCAGCCACCTCGGCGGCCCCCGCCTGGCGCAGGACTCGCGCACAGGCATCCGCCGTGGCCCCGGTTGTGAAGATATCGTCACAAATTAGCAACCGCAGCCCATGGGGGTCAAATCCGGGAGCCAAGGCCAAAGCCCCGCGCAGATTCCGCAAACGCTCCGCTCTCCGCAGTCGCGCCTGGGGGGTGGTGGCGATTTGGCGCACTAATCCCTCCTGCACCGGAAGTTTCACCCTCGAGGCCAACCAACGGGTCACTTCCAGGCTTTGGTTGAATCCTCTTTTCCTCCTTCGCAACGGGTGGAGGGGGACCGGAACCAACGCATCCCAGGATTCCCCCGCGTAATACTCCCGAAATCCGTCCCGCAACCAGCGCCCCAACCAAGGTCGCAGGAAATATTCACGACCGTATTTGAATCGCAGAATGGCCTCACGGACTGATCCCACCGCACGGTACGCCGCACGAAGGCGGCTTAAGGCCCATTTTCTTTTTTCACAATTCGCACAAACGAAGGAATTGGAAATCGGCCTCGGATAAGGTTCGGCACAGCGTTCACAAAACGGTCTCTCCAGACGAACCCAGGGCCGTGGCGGTCTCCCCGCGGGAAAAATCAGTCCCAGGGCGGATTCAATCCAGATACGCACGAATCGGTTTCCCCATCAGGGAAAAGGCAAACAAGAGAAGAATCATAAAGGGTAAGGGGCCGGATTCCAGCGATGGCCCCCACCAACCGGCGGTAGCTTGGGAAACCTCCGGAAAAGAAGCTTCAGCCCATCGCACTCCAGCCACCCAACCGGCATGCAGCCCGATCGCCGCCCAAAGATTCCCCTGCCCCCAGACAATTCGAGCCAAAACCAATCCGGCCACGGCCAACCCCGCAAGCCGCCATGGGTCGACCGTCCCGGACCAAAGCTCCAGACGACCCCACGCCGTGAAACCATCCGCCCAGCCCTGTTCTGTGCCAGCCAGCGGACGGATGAAGTGAACCGCGGAAAAAAGCACCGCATTCACCGCCAAAAGAATTCCCGCCGGACGCCCGCTCATCGATCTCCACCAGGCCATCCCTAGGACCCCCCGGAAGAAAAATTCCTCAAGAAACCCCACGAGGAGTCCGGTGGCCAACGCCGCAGCCCACACCTCCACCGCAGGCACCGTTGCCCATTTCCTGACACCCAGCCAAACCTGCAAACCCGCCACGACCCCCACCATTCCCATCCCCACCCCAAACCAAAGGAGACTTCGGGTCAGACCGGTTTTCCATTGGGAAAAATCGTAAAATCTTTTTGGATGATCCCGCCAAAACCACAAAAGAAGCGGCACAAGCGCCAAAGCGACACCCAACTGAACCCGCCCAAAGATCCTGGGAAAAGGAAACATCCCCGGCGCCATTCCCTCGACCAGTAGGGCGACAGGATGTGCCAAGACCGCGGTCAAAAAGACCCAAAGCCCAAGAAATCCTAGGATTCCAAAAATCCCGCGCTTCACCTACGCATCTTGCACACCCATCGGCACTTACGGCCAACCTTTTTCCCTCACCGGAGCGTTGCCCCCCGCCCCCCCTCTCGGTTACTCTTTTTCATTCGACCCATGGCAGAAGCACGTCCCATTGCACCCCTTGAGTTTGAAAAGCCGCTCGCTGAACTGGAAAAGCGAATCGAGGAATTGCGCAATCTTTCAGGAAAACAGAAGCTCGGCGCAGAGGGCGATATTCAATCCCTGCAAAAGAAACTCGAGGAGGCCCGAAGGGAGGTTTATGGCAACCTCACCCCTTGGCAGCGCGTGCAGATCGTCCGACACCCCCAACGTCCCTACCTGCTGGACTACCTACGTTTGGGAGCCACCGAGGTGGTCGAACTGGGGGGTGACCGAGCTTACGGCGATGACCACGCCCTGATCGGCGGATTAGCCACCCTGGGCAAACAACGGGTGGTCTATCTCGGACACCAGAAAGGCCGCGACACCAAAGAAAACCTGATGCGGAACTTTGGATGCGCCCACCCCGAGGGCTACCGAAAAGCTCTCCGCTTGATGCGTTTGGCTGACCGCTTCCGCCTTCCCGTGGTGAGTTTCATCGACACTCCCGGCGCTTTTCCTGGAGTCCCGAGTGAGGAGCGCCACATCGCCGAAGCGATTGCGGTCAACATCCGGGAAATGTTCAACCTCCGGGTTCCCGTAGTCGCCATCGTGATCGGCGAGGGAGGGAGCGGTGGTGCCCTTGGCATCGGCGTCGCCGACCGGGTTTTGATTCTGGAAAATGCCTACTACTCCGTCATTTCTCCCGAAGGTTGCGCCAGCATTCTTTGGAAGGACCGGGCCTTTGCCCCCCAGGCGGCGGAGGCCCTACGTATTTCCGCGCGGGATCTAAAGGAGCTGGGGCTGGTCGATGAGGTGATTCCAGAGCCGGAGGGCGGGGCCCACCGCGATTGGAAAACCACCGTTCAGGCAGCCGTCGAAAAGATTTCCCAGCACCTCACCGAACTGGGCCGCTTGTCGGCTGAATCGTTAATGGAATCGCGCCATGCCCGCTACCGTGCCATGGGCTCCGTCCTCGAATCCAGCCGGTAGTTCTTTACCCCTCTTCGCCGATTTTTCCTAATTCGTCCCGAATCCGGGCTGCTTCCTCAAACTGTTCCTTCCCCACGGCGGAATCCAAATCATCCTGCAACCGCTTCTTACGGAGCTTTCGCATGGTCTTGGGCACCTTGCCCGCATGCCGGGTTCCCTTTTGGCAATCATTCAAAACATCCTGCAGCAAAGTCGCGAAGACCGAATAACACTCCCCGCAACCCAGCCGCCCGGTTTTCCGCACATCCTCCGAGGTAAAACCGCAACTGGGACAACGGTTGGATGCCGCCGGAGTCGGCGAGGGGATCAGAAGGGTTTTGGCGGAGATCTCCTTGATCTCGTTCTCCACGGCTGCCGCCGGATCTTCCTTGCCTTTGCTGGCGGCCAGCTTGGAAACCGAGGCCCAAACATCGAAATCCACCAGATCTTTCTGCGATAACTGGGGAATGCATTTCTCGCACACATGCACGTCGATGGATTTTCCGCTGACCAACTTGCTTAAATGGCAGGTCGCCTGGTTGCCTGGACAGAACGTGCACTCCATAAATGGAAGTTAACCGTGGACGCCCCATTTCGCAAACCCCGCCCCGCCGATCCTGTCTGGTTGACGGCAAAACTTTGGGGGGAAATTGAAAAGACCCGGACCAACGCATTTCTTGCGGCTTACTCACCCGGGCTGCGTTTGGAACGTTGGGGCTCCACCCTTCGGGCCTTGGTCTCTCAACCCCACCCCATTTCGGCCGATCTCTCTTTGGCCTCTCCACCGCCGGACTTTCCATGGAAAGCCGAAAGGGTGATCTGGCAGGTGGAAGGGGAAAAATCCGCTCTTCACCTTCTCGGTGCCGGATGGGAAACCGAGGTGCAGGAACTCGGCCTAAAGTACGGAATCGATCTCACCCCGGGCACAGCACCGGGCCTCTTCCCGGATCAGCGGGAAAATCGGATCATGCTGCGCTCCCTCCGCCCAAAATCGGTGCTCAACCTCTTCGCCCACACCTGTGCCTTCGGAGCCCTGGCCGCCGCCCAGGGCGCAGCCACCCTGAATATCGATTCCTCCGCCCGGGCCTTGGACCGGGGCAAAGAAAACTTCGCCCGGAATCAACTGGAGGGACCCGCGCACCGCTTTTGGACGGAGGACGTACGTAAAGTTCTACCTCGGCTGATTCGTCGGGGAGAAAAGTTTGATGCGGTGATTTTGGATCCCCCCACTTTTGCCCACGGATCCAAAGGCCAGGCCTTCCGCATCGCCCGCGAGCTCGAACCCCTCCTGATCTCCTGCCTCACCCTGACTTCCCCACGGGGTGTGGTTTTCGTCTCGATCAATGATTCCCGCACCACGGCGAAACAACTTACCTCCACCATTCAGGAGATCCTCGCCCGGGAACAGATCCGCGCCCGCCTCAAACCCGGCCAGCGCCCGCCGGAGGTTCCCCCCGATCGCATGCCCGCCACCCTTTGGATCTTTCAGGAAGATTGACACCTTTCGTATCCGATCGAAATTGGTCGCCCGTGAACGGCCTGCAAACTCTCGCCTCCGCCGCTTTGAATCTTTTCCGGGAATTCGTCCCTGGAGACCCGGATGCCGCCCGGTTTTGGCTGCAGATCGGGGGAGGAGCCCTCGCCCTTTGGATTGTTCTGGGAATTCTTCTCCGCTTTTTTGGATCGGAAAATGCACGCCCGGGGCTTCTCTTTTTGACGGGGACTCTGGGCCTGGCACTGCTGGCCGCAGGCCCTGCGGCCGTGGAGGTCTATGGACTTCCCTCTGCTCCACCCTCAGCTCTCTCTCTCGTGGAAAACGCCGGTCAGTGGGCGGCGAATCATGCCCATGCCAACGCCTGGCCAGCCCGGACCACCCTCTTGGCCGGCGGCATGGTTGGCAGCCTGTTTTTATTGGTCGTCCCGCTGACCCGCCTGACTTTTCGGGTTCCCGGTTTTTTGGCTTTGATCGCCTGGTTGGCCGCCTTGGCCAGCGCCGGGACAGCCTCCGCGCTCATTCGCACCCACTTACCATCCGCGGTCCACTCCTCGCCCCCAGCCGCCGAGATCAAACCGGCAAAACCCTCTTAATCTCCGAGGGTTTTTTCCAGTTTCCGGCGAACCGCTTCGAATTCCTCAATCTTTTTGGGTGCCGGAATCGCCGGACCCACCACCAGCCGGCAAAGGGATCCTGGTTGAGGGATTTGGAAGCGGTCCCAAGAAGGCAACTCCCACTTTCGACTGAGGTGTGTCGTGACCGGAATTATCGGCCGGCCACATGCCTCGGCAATCGCCAAAACCCCGTCCTGCACCCTGCCTCTTGGGCCGCGAGGTCCATCGGGCGTGATTCCGATGTCCCGGGCGGATTTCTTTTCCAGCTCCCGCACCATTTCCCGCAGAGCTCCCATGCCCCCTTTGGAACTCGATCCCCTAACCCCATCAATTCCGAACCGGCTCATAATCCGGGTGATGAACTCACCATCCCGACTCCGGCTCACGAGCATCAGCATCCGACGGCCGGGACAGAATCTTTCATAAAGATAAGGCATCATCAGGATGCGGTTATGCCAAAAAGCAAAAATCTTTGGCTGATGGGGTTGGTGCGACAAAAGCCCCTCGGGATCTTCCAGGCGGAACCTCAAGGTCAAGGCCAACGAACGGATCAACAGCGCGATCACCGGCGGTGTGTTCCAGGCAAGGAATCGCTTCATGAAAGTGCCCTTCGATTCCACCATCGGGTGATCGATTTCCAAGGCGTCTCCAGCACCAGCTCCCGGAGCAACTCCTCCGTGGTGGCGGCTTTCGATTCATGGACACTGCGCAAGGCGATCATTCCAGGCAGAAGAATGACCACCAAAACACTATAGAGAATGACAAAACCATTGATCTGTAACCCGGTTCCATAGTGAACAGACTGCAGACTGTCGGTCAGCAGTCCCCAGCCCAGGGGAGCCAAACCAGCCACCAGACTCGCGGCCACACTGAAGAGGGCAAAGAAATGGCTTCGCCCCATCACCGGAACCGTTCCCATAAGTAGACGCATATGGGCGCTGTTGTAGAGAGCTAAGCCGATGCCTGCCGTAATTTGCTGCAAAAGAATGGTCTTCCAGTTGAACGGAAGAAGATGAGCGGCCACCGATCCCCAGCCCACCCAATGAATGGCCAAAATAAACCCAGCCAGAAACAGCACCGGCCGGCTCCCCGCCCGATCCAGAATTTTACCCGCCCAGAGGGAGGTCAGAATGTAAAAGATCCCCCAAATCAACTGCAGCACCATGAACATGGAATCCGTGCAGCCGAGTTGGTCCCGGGCAAAAGGAATGAAGATCAGCCCGCCGCCGGACATCGCCAACATCATGATGGCGTGAAATATTAGCAACCGCAAAAAAGGAGGATGGCCCAGCATCGCCCGCCACGGAATCCCTTCCTCATTGGCCGTTTTCGAGGTCGGGGCATCCGGAATCCGGCGGAGGAAAATCAGCGAAAAACCGGCCAAAATCATACTGACGGCAAAAAGCAAACCAAAGGCCTGGGGACTGTTCGTGTGACCCAAAAACCAACCCGTCAAAGCGACCGTCAACAGCAGGGCCGTTTGTGAGGCGGCTTGGTCAATCGTCAGGAACCTCCCGCGGACGGATTCCGGGACGATCGCACTGATCCACGGCAGGTATCCGCTCAGGGAAATCCCCCGGGCCGTGTTAAATAAAAAGAGCAGAAAAATCACCAGAATCTGACGGGAGGCCACATCCATGGGCAACGGCAGTCCGGCCACCAGGGCGATGGCCCCGATCATCACGCTCCGGCTGGTCCACCCGCGCAAGACGAAGGACCGGTAACCGATCTTTTCCACAAACCGGGCGGCGGGGATTTGAAAAATATTCAGCAGAGCCGCCAGACAGGCCAAGACCCCGAGCACCGTCGCGGAAGCACCCAGTTTCTTGAAATAAAGCATCATGGGCATTCCCATGATCAGGTAGAAGGAACTGGTGTTGAAAACCTGAAAGAGAAAAGCGTTGAGCAACGGGCCCCGGGCCAACCCGACTCCGCTCCCGTTCACGCGCCCGATTCCCGCGGCCGCAACAGCGGGAAATAAATGACTTCACGGATCGAATCGACCCCCGAAAGCAGCATGGCCAACCGATCGACCCCGAGCCCCAATCCCCCGGCCGGCGGCATGCCATGTTCCAGGGCCTCGAGAAATTCCGTGTCGACCTTCTGGGTATGTTCGCCGACTTGATGGCGGAACCTCTCGGTCTGGAGAATCGGATCGTTCAACTCGGAATAGCCCGGCGAAATCTCCTGCCGCCCCATGATCAACTCATAAACATCCACCACTGTGGGGTCTTCCCGGTTCAACCGCGCCAAAGGCACCAGCTCCGCGGGAAGATGGGTGATAAAAACCGGATTCACCGCCAAAGCCTCAACCTTTTTTTCAAATACTTTTTGAGTGATTTCGGCCGGCGCCAATTTCGGCTCCAATTCCACCCCCAACTCCGCCGCCCGTTTTTCCATGGCCGTCGCGCTTAACTCAAACCAGTCGACCCCGGCCGCCTCCCTTACCGCATCCCGATATCTCTTTCTCGGCCAAGGCGGGGACAGATCCAACTCGGTGCCATCGCTCTGTTGAATCTTCAAGCCACCGGTCAGTTCCCTGGCGGCTCCCCGGATCATCTCCTCCACCAACTGGGCCATGCCCATAAAATCCGAGTAGGCCCAATAGGCCTCCAGCATGGTGAACTCCGGATTGTGCCGACGGGAAATCCCCTCATTGCGAAAGTTGCGATTGATTTCAAAAACCTTTTCCAACCCGCCCACCAATAGACGCTTGAGATAAAGCTCCGGGGCGATGCGCAGGTATAAATCCATGCCTAGGGCATGGTGCCGCGTCTTGAACGGCTCGGCCGCCGCTCCTCCCGCCACGGTTTGCATCATCGGCGTTTCCACCTCGGTAAAACCCTGCTGATTCAGAAAATCCCTCAGGTAGCGCACCAGACGGACTCGCAAATCCAAGGCGCGCCGGGAATTCTCATTCGAGATCAGATCCAAATGCCGGTGTCGGTGCCGCGTCTCGGT
>CAZZMY010000018.1:0-9986 GCA_964655385.1 uncultured Akkermansia sp. | reverse complement strand
CGGTGGGAAACAATCCTTCCGGCCAGCTTTACTTTACGCCCCTCTTCCCATCGGGCCCGGATTTCGGCTGAGGTCTCCGTTCCCGGGAAGGGTCCGCCAAACGGATCCACCCCAAGCTGGCGAAGCAGTTCCAGCTTCTGCCGGCGGATCTCCATCAGGCTGGACTTGTCTTCACTCATCGGCCTTGAGTTCTAGCCGATTCCCCCCTTTCTTGGTAGGGCGATTGTTTTCGTTTTTGGACAGCCGACTAAGTCACCAACTCAGGGTATTTTTCCCGGGCCACCTGCTCCAACTGCCGTCGCACTTCCTCCCCGGAATCCATGCGCAAAATACCTTGGGCCAAAGCCTCGCACTCTCCGAAACTCAGGCTTTGAATGGCCTTCTTCACCCTTGGCACGGCGACTGATCCCATGCTCATCTCATCCACCCCCAGACCGATCAGGGCCGGGGTCATGACCACGTCGGAGGCCATCTCCCCGCACACCCCCACCCAGATTCCGTTTTTTCGGGCGGCCTCGACCACGCCCCGGATCAAAGAGAGCACACCGGGATGGGTCGGTTGATACAAGGAGGCCACGCGCTCATTGGTTCGATCCGCCGCCATGGTGTACTGGGTTAGATCATTCGTCCCGATGCTGAAAAACTGCACCATCGGGGCAAGCCGATCCGCGATCAAGGCCGCTGAAGGAACTTCAATCATCGCTCCCGCCTCTACCTCCTCAGCCGCTGGAATTCCCGCTGCTTTTAACTCTTCCCTCGCCTCCCGTAAAAGCGTCAGGGCCGCGGCCAACTCCTCCCGGGTGGCAATCATGGGAAACATCACACGAATTTTTCCCCCAGGATTCGAACGGCAGATCGCCCGCAACTGCACCTTGAAAACCTCCGGTCTCTCGAGGCAGTACCGGATCGCCCGCCATCCAAGGAACGGATTCACCTCCGGATCCAGACCCTGATGGGTCGGCAATTTATCCCCGCCCAGATCCAAAGTGCGGATGATCGCCAAATGGGGACGAGAGGCCTGCACCACCTGCCGATAGATATTCGTCTGCTCCTCCTCGCCGGGAAACTGGACCCGGTTCAGGAACATGAACTCCGTCCGATACAGACCGATCCCCTCCGCCCCGCTTTCCGCAATCAAAGGCAAATCTTCAGGCAACTCCACGTTGGCGGAGAGAGCAATCCTGCGCCCGTCGGTGGTAACGGCGGGGGTGTCCCGCAAAGCCTCCAGTCGCTGCTCGACCTCATGGCGCCTTTTTTCAATCTGCCCGTACTCATAACGGGTCTGCTCGCTCGGATGGACGATGAGCAAACCGGAGTAGCCGTCCAAAATGACCGGCGCACCGGACTCACAGCGGCTGAGCACCTCATGAAGGCCGACCACCGCGGGAATATTGAGCGACCGGGCCATGATCGCCGTGTGGGAAGTGGTGCTTCCCGCCTCTGTGGCAAACCCCAGCGCCATCTGGCGGTTGAGCAACGCCGTATCCGAGGGGGAAAGATCGTGGGCCAAAATGATGCTCGGGGCATCCAATGCGTAAATATCGGCCAGCTTTCGGCCCAGGAGGTTATGGATGACCCTCCGGCCTACATCGAGAATGTCAGCCGCTCTCTCACGCAAATAAGGATCCTCGACCTGCCTCAGACTCTGGGCGTAGGTATGGATCACGTGCTGATAGACATGCTCCACGCAGATTTTTCGCATCTGCAGCTGTTTCCGCACCGCGGAGACGATGGTGCTGTCCCCAGCCACCAAAAGATGCGCCTCAAAAATTCCTGTCTCCTGTTCCCCGATGGAGTGAGCGAGTTGTTCCTTGATTTTTTGGATCTGTTCCCGCGTCTTGAGCAGAGCAGCTTCCAAACGCCGCATTTCGCTGTCGATCTGATCCTCCCCAATGGGCGTGGGATGAATGCGCACCTCTTCATGCGCAAAAACTGCCAGCTGGCCGCTGACGACACCCGGGGAGGCGGGGATCCCGGCAAGCCGGAGTTCGGAGCCCGGGACAGGCAGGCTGTCGGATGGGGTCACGGAGAGAGACTATCTCCCCTTGGGCTACTCCTCGTCGAACTTTCTTTCGATTAATTTCTCCAGGGATTCAAGAGCCTCGTTTGCCCCCTGACCGCTGACGTGAATCACGATTTTCGAACCCATGCCCGCCGCCAACATCATCAGGCCCATGATGCTTTTCCCATTGATGGTCTCCCCGTCCTTCTCGACATGGATTTCACAGCGATGCCGGTTGGCTTCCCGGACAAACATGGCCGCGGGGCGCGCGTGGAGCCCCAACCGGTTCTGGATCACCACCTCCTTGGCCAACCGCTTTTCGGAACCGGAACTCGCGGCCATGGCTAACCGTCCTTCAACTTCAGCTGGGAGATCAGCTTTTCGTTAAAATCCAGAGCGGAGAACTGACCCATGGTTTTCATCTTTTGATCCAGCGCCG
Source organism: uncultured Akkermansia sp. (assembly GCA_964655385.1). Classification (GTDB taxonomy): domain Bacteria; phylum Verrucomicrobiota; class Verrucomicrobiia; order Methylacidiphilales; family Verrucolacustridaceae; genus Verrucolacustris. Next base: position 7,545 of record CAZZMY010000018.1, on the reverse strand, counting down.
CCACCTGCACCAACCCGGCAAGGTCCCGACCGGGGCGGATGGGAATCCTGACGTGCGGAACTTTGATTCCTAAAATCTCGTAAAACTGCTGATCCAAACCCGTCCGCTCAATTTCTTCGATTTTCTCCCACTCCACCAGGCTGACCACGAGATCGAGCCTCTTCTCCGTGCGAATCGCCTTCCCCCCAAATATTGCCGCCACATTGATGATGCCGATCCCGCGAACTTCCATAAAGGTCCGGGTGACTTCGGCGGAGGTTGCCATCAACTCCCGACCCTCGATCAATCGCAGTCGTGTGATGTCATCGCTGACCAACGAATAGCCCCGCTCGACCAGCCCGAGGGCGCACTCACTTTTCCCGATGCCGCTATCCCCCCGGATAAGTACCCCGACCCCCATGATGTCGACCATGCTGCCGTGCTCACTGGTGGAGGGAGCAAAATCCTCCTCCAGGCAGAGTGTGATAAGATTCACCAAACGGGGAGTGGGAATGGGGGAAATGAAAACCGGCACCTTGGCCGCCCGGGCCTCCTTGAGGATGGCCGCGGGGGGGCGATTGTTTCGGCTAAAGACAATACAAGGAATTTTACGATCCAGAATGGCCCGGATGCGGGAAACTCGCATCTCGGGGTCCAGAGAGGTGAAATAACTGATCTCACTCTTACCGATCAACTGCACCCGGCGGAACGCGAAGTATTTGGTGAACCCCGTCAAAGCCATCCCCAGGCGGTTGACCGCCCCCTCCCGGATCAGCCGGTCCATCCCGTCCTGACCGGCCACCAGCTTAAGCTGCAGGCGGGCCGCATGCTCGGTGTAGAAATGCTCTACCGAGACCGTCAACGGCTTGCGGATCGCGCTACTCATACCCTAATCGGAATAGCCTTGAGGGTGGGCCTGATGCCAGCTCCAAGCAGAGGCCAAAATTTCCTCCAAGCTGGAATGAACCGGCTTCCAACCCAATTCCCGCTGCAGTCTATGCGCCGCAGCCACCAAAGCCGGAGGATCACCGGCCCGCGCGGGTTGCATCCGGACCGGAATATTCTTTTGGGTCACTTTTTTTGCGACTTCCACAACCTGCTGAACAGAGTGACCGTTTCCGGTGCCCACATTGAAGGCGCCGGGCTTGTCCCGATGCAGGGCCAGAATATGGGCGGAAGCCAAATCCAAGACATGGATATAGTCCCGAATACAGGTTCCGTCGGGCGTGGCATGTTTATCCCCAAAAATGTCCACCTGCGGACGTTGCCCAAGAGCCGTCAAAAGGACATTCGGAATCAGATGGGTTTCGACCCGATGATGCTCCCCCCGCTCGGCAGAGGCCCCGGAGGCATTGAAATAGCGGAGACAGGTGGGGATGATCCCGTGAATTTGGGCATACCAAGCCAGAACCTGCTCAAAAATTAATTTGGAATGTCCGTAGGGATTGATCGGTTTTTGCGGCGTCATCTCATCCATCGGGACCTTCTCGGGGATTCCGTAGGTGGCACAAGTGGAGGAAAATATGATCTTCCGGCAACCGCACTGAACCATGGCGTCCAGGAGATTGATCCCGCCGGATACGTTGACCCGATAATAGACCGAGGGATCCCGCATACTCTCCGGAACCAGTGCCTTGCCGGCGAAATGAATGACAGCTTCCGGTCGGTGCTCACTGGTTGCCCGAAGCAGGAGGTCCCGGTCAGCCAAATCCCCTTGAAGAAAGGCCGCTCGGGGATGTACGGCCGAGCGGTGCCCCTCGCTTAAGTTGTCCCAGACAACCACTTCGTGGCCCGCCCCGAGAAGTTCCTCGACGCAAACCGAGCCGATGTAGCCCGCCCCGCCCGTGACCAAGACCTTCATGAACCCACCCGGTCCCGACTACTCCTTGAGATTCATCGCGAGGAGAAATTCGACGTTGGTCTTGGTCTTTTTCAGACGCTCGAGCAACAACTCCATCGCTTCCACCGGGGGTAACGAGGCCAGGGCCCGCCGCAGGATATGGATCCGGGGCATCTCGTCCGCGTGATAGAGGAGCTCCTCCTTGCGCGTCCCGGATTTGGAGATGTTGACCGCCGGATAGATGCGTTTGTCGACCAAGGCGCGGTCGAGATGAATCTCCATGTTTCCGGTTCCCTTGAACTCCTCGAAGATCACCTCGTCCATCTTGCTGCCGGTGTCCACCAAGGCCGTGGCAATGATCGTCAGGCTTCCCCCTTCTTCGATGTTTCGGGCCGCCCCGAAAAATCGCTTGGGTTTGTGCAGCGCGTTCGCGTCCACGCCGCCGGAAAGGATCTTTCCGCTGTGGGGTTGGACCGTGTTATAGGCCCGGGCCAGACGGGTAATGCTGTCGAGCAGGATCACCACATCCGTGCCCCGCTCCGCCAGGCGTTTGGCCCGCTCGATCACCATCTCGGCGATGTGCACATGCCGATCGGGCGGTTCGTCGAAGGTGGAGCTAATCACCTCCCCCTTCACGGAACGCTCCATGTCGGTGACCTCTTCCGGTCGCTCGTCGATCAGCAGGACAATGAGATGCGCTTTGGGATTGTTGGCCGTAATGGCGTTGGCAATTTTCTGCATCAACACGGTCTTCCCCGTCCGCGGGGGAGCCACGATCAAGCCGCGCTGACCGAAGCCTACCGGACTGACGAGGTCAAACGCCCGGGTGGCGATATCTTTGAGTTTTTCGTTTTCCAGAATGAGCCGCCGATTCGGAAACAAGGGAGTCAAATTATCAAAATGGATCGGCGGTTTCCGCTTGGTGACGTCCTCGCCCCCCACGGTGTCGACCGTGGCCAGCGAGAAGTAGTGTTCCTTCTCCCGGGGGGAACGGATCTCGCCGCTGATTTGATCGCCGCGGCGCAGACCGTACCGTCGGATCAAACCCGGGTTGACGTAAATATCCTCCCGCGTGGCCAGGTAGTTGTTCGATTGAAGCCGTAGAAACCCGTAGTGATCGGGGAGAATTTCCAAAACTCCCTCGCCGGCCACCCGTCCGTTCTCCAGGGCATGTCGCCGGAGGATTTCAAAAATGAGCTCGTATTTGCGTAGCCCGCCGGGATTTTCCACCCCGCCCTCGGTCGCCTTGTCGGCCAACTCTTGAAAGGACATTTTCTGCAGGTCGTCCAAGCGAAGCAAAGGTCCTGTGGGACGAGGCTCCTCCGCCGCGGGATCGCCCTGACCTTCGCCCCCACCGCCCTCATCCGGACCCCGGCGGTAATTGTCGTAATCCTCCCGATATCCGCCCCCTCCCCCGTACCCACGGCGATCACGCCCGCCGCCACGTCGACGACGGAAAAATCTTTGCCGGCCATAATCGTTGCGTGGACCGAAGTCGCCCCCGCCCTGACGGCCGTAATCCTGGTTTCCCTGCTCTGGTCCTTCTCCGTTCATGGTTCTCCCACTCTTGCTCCGTCGGCCACGATCGCGTCTTCAGCCCCGCGCGGAGCCGGCCAGACGCTTCGCTTGGTCGCGAAGCAGTTCCAAACTTCCTTCATTCCACAAAATTTTTTCACCCTTCTGGATTTTTTCCTCCACCGTCCACTGTTTCCCGAGCCAAAAATCCGCGGCTTCCGGGGTCAAACCCCGCTCCCGCAGGCGCTGTCGCGAAACCGAAACTCGGCATCCGACCACGACCCGAAGATCGAATCCCTCCTCCGCCCCCGTCTCGAAAAGCAGTGGGATGACCACGGCCACCGGACGTTGAGGATGAAGACGCAGGCTTTCTTGAACTTCGTGTTTCCAGATTTCACGGACGAGAGGATGGATCAGGCGGTTGACGGTGGCGTATACGGAGGGATCCCGAATCATCGCCGCGGCCAACAACCCGCGGTCCAAATCTTTCGAAGAAGATAAAACGCCCGACCCCAGAGCGTCAACCAGTTTTCGGTACCCCTCCGCGCCGGGCTCGTACAGCCGGTGCACGATATCGTCGGCATCGATCACCTTCCACCCGAGTTCCCCGAGCATCCGGCCCAACGTGGATTTGCCGGCGGCGATCGTTCCTGTGATTGCCACCACGCGGATCGCACCGAGCTTGGCTCCGGTCGCTTCCGGGTTTACCTTCAGAGTGCTCATTGATGGCGGCCGTAGTTCAGTTGGTAGAACTCCAGATTGTGGTTCTGGCTGTCGCGGGTTCGAATCCCGTCGGTCGCCCTCCCTTCCCCTGGGGAAGCTCCAGTCCTTTTTCCCACTGCCATAACGCCGGCCCGATACGCGCATCGGGCACATTCAACTCGTACCAATCCAAAAGCTCATTGGCCCGGTTTCTCATCTCCCTCCACCGGCTTACCGCATCATCCGCCTCACGCAAAGCGGCGGCTTGGGTGGTGGTGTCCTCCTCGCCCTTTTCCGTCTTCAATGCCTGACGGTATCGGAAAATGGCCGGACGGAGAAAGGGATCTGCCGTGGCCTCCAGTTTTACCAGATCCATGGATAGGGCCTCCGTGGGAACGTTTCCGCGCACTCCCACCTTGGCCACTTGGGCTGCCAGGTTGCGGAGCTTGGCCAAGGTCTCTTCCGGGGTTTGCGGCGTCGTGCCACTGCGCAAATCGGGCTCGGTCAGGCTTCGCCGCCAAGCCTCGTCCTCCTCGCGGGAATCCGACCAGAATTTTCCCGGACAACCCACCGCCACCCACTCCTGCAGGCGGATCCGGTTGGCCGCGGCAATCGCCCGGGAGAAAAGTCGGGAAGCCAAAAGACGTCTGGCGTCCCGGGTAAGAGGGTCAGTCGCCAACTTGCCCCCTTCCGGCCAAGTTTGAATCCGGTTCAGGCTGGCCTCTTCCGTCTGCGCCAGTTGGGCCGCCACCCTTGCCCTCATGGCCTCGTCCTCGGGAACGGCCTTGCCCGTACAACCCTCGGCCAGCCAACGGAAAGAGCCCGCGTCCTGCTTTTTTTCCGCTGCCGCACCAATGCGGGCGCAGAGTACCGCCGCAACCCAAGAGGCAGGAAAATCTTCTACCTTCGGATTCCCCTGGATGCGACACCGTCGGGAGGAATCCCAGCGAAGGATCGGGGAAACAGGACCGTCTGGACTCAGTTGCCCCCGAATTTCCAGAGGCTTGGCGAGACGGGCGTTCGTCAGTTCATCAAACAAATCCGTGGCCGCCGCCGAGGCCGTTGCCACCCGCAACGCTTCCGCTGGGTCCGCTGATTCCACACGGACCACAACGCTTTTCCCTTCGGAACTTCCCGTGGCCGCCTCAAGGGAAAAGGCCCCCAGCAAAAAAATCCCACCAAGTAGCCCCCGGGGGCTCACGCGCTTTTTCCGCTCTTCCCTTCCCCAACCTTGGCCGAACCGCCTGCGTTGCCCGACTTTTTTTTGTCTCCGCCACTTTTTTCTCCACCACCCCCGCTGTCCTGTTTGGCTGCACTCTTGTAGCCAGAACTCCGATAATCCGTGATGTAAAACCCACTGCCCTTGAAGATCAGTCCAGCTCCAGCTCCCAACTGTCTCTTTAGCTTTCCCTTTCCCCAGACTTTTTTCGGACACTTGTCCTTGGGACAAGTCTTCAACGGGGCATCTTTCATGGATTGAAAAATGTCCAGATGTGCACCGCATTTTTCACAGACGTACTCGTAAGTCGGCATAAGGTCAGACCTTAACTTCCGTTACACGTTTTTCCAATCGCAAAGGCAGCCGTCTCATTTCTCCAGGTGGAAAACACCAAGCATGCATTCTGCCCGCCGAACCCAAAGGAGGGCTTGAGAATGTTTCTGGGGGGACACAACGGGGTCCAATTCTTTCCCACATGGCAACAATAGGGATCGGTTTTCCAGTCCGCCGGACCGGGTCCGGAAAGGACACCCACCTGCAGGCACTTCACGGCCAACACCGATTCCACCGCACCACAGGCCATCGAGAGATGGCCAATACTTGCCTTGGGGGTGACGACCTTGGGCTCGTGAACCCCGAAAATTCTCCGCAAAACTTCCGCTTCTGCCCGATCATTCGCCAAGGTGCCGGTTCCATGCGCCACCACCGCATCCACCTCCCCCACCTCCATTCCAGCATCCACCAGACAACCTCGCAGGCACGCCTCGGCCTCCTGCCCTCCCTCCCCTGGATCGGTGACCCTCCACGCATCACACCCGGCCGCAGCGCCGCGGATTTCCGCCAAAATCCTCGCCCCCCTTTTCTCTGCACTCTCCTCGTTTTCCAAAATCAAAAAACCAGCCCCCTCGCCGACCACGAACCCGGACCGATCCGCCCCAAAAGGCCGACAGGCCTGCGTGGGTCGTTCCCGGAACCCTCGGGTCAAAGCACCCAACCGGTCATACCCAAGGATACCCCCCGGATGAACCCGGCCATCCGCACCACCAGCCACCATCCAGTCCGTTTTTCCCTCTCGCACCCTCCAGAAAGCTTCCGCGATCATTTGGGTCGAGGCGGCACATGCCGCCAGGCTCTCCATCCGCAAACCGGAAATTCCACGGAGATCCGCCAAAAACCCAAGCGGATCCTCCTCCCTCTCTTCATCCGGCCCCGGCCAACCGATCGCGGCCGCAATACCCCCCATCCCCGGGGGCTGACCCGGCCCCAAGGCTTCACGCAAAGCCCAGTCGGCCATCCGCAAATTTCTCGATCCCTCTCCCGGCAAATCCTCCTCGCACCGAGCCGCCACCTGCACAGGGGCACTCTCCCATCCCGGCCACGAAATCGCCCGCACCGCACTTTTTTGAGCGAGCATGCCCTTCCAAAATTTCTCCACTCCCAAACCGAACCCCGTCACCGCGCCCACCCCCGTCACCACCACCCGGGCTTTCAGTGTTTTTCTCCCATCATGTCCGCCAACCGTTCCGCCAGCTCACCCACCGTGGGATCGGGCTCCGCAAACAGAATTTTCTCGTCGAGGGATTTCTGGACCGCCTCTTCCAAACGAAAGGTGAGGTCGATTCGGTCAATGCTCTCCGCCCCGAGATCTTTTCCGATTTTCTGGTCCTCCCGTACCTCTTCTTTCTTCCGCAGGGTTTCCGTCACCGCACCACGGACCAGATCCAAAAGCTCCTGCTTGGTTTTCATTGTTTTTCTCTTTTCCAAACGGAGGCCAAGGCTTGCCCTTCCCCCTGCTCTACCCAAATCACAACCTGAACCTGACCTGCTAGCCATCCAGCCATCCGCTCCGTTCCCTCGATCTGGGCCGTCGGTTTGTACCGGATAGTTTCCACCGGCCCGCGAGCCCCCACCTCGATCGCTAACTGCGCCACCGGCAGGTTCGGCAAACAACCCAGCAACCATAGTGGAGGCTGCTCTTTCCACGATCCGGCGATTTCTTCGGCACTCTTGCCGCGCAACCAATCGGGCCAAACGGGGGAAGCCACCAAACTGATCACACCGACTCGGCGGGGATCCGGCCTTTTTTCTGAAAACCCCTTCTCCGCTTCCCGCCAAGCCAACAAACCCGCCCGGACCAGCCCCGCCCCAGCCGGCTCCATCCAGCGACTCGCCTTGGAATCCCAAGGATCATTCCTAGGGCCTGGCCACAGCCCCTCCCCCACCCGCTCCCATCCAGGAAAGCATGTCTTGCCCGCGTCGGGCTGGGGCGTACGATTTCCCTCTTGTGTCT
>CAZZMY010000017.1:0-19640 GCA_964655385.1 uncultured Akkermansia sp. | reverse complement strand
GGCAGGCCCAAGGGCCGTCGCGTGCTCCCGCCGATCAGCCGGGCCAGATCAAAGGCTCCCACGCCCCAGGCGGCGATTTGCCAATCCACAATAAAAACCCGCCCTTTCGCGTAGAGAAGATTATCGGCTCGAAGATCCCCATGCATCAGGGTCATGGGACGTTTTTTCGCGAGGCGAAGGGCAAGGGAAACGATGCCAGGAATCTTTCGAGCCCTGATTTTATCAGCTGCAGATAGCCAAGCGCGGAACTCCTTGAAAAAGGACCTCCAGTGGGATTTGGCTTCGTGAGCAAGGTTGTATTGATGAAGAGGCAGGGATTTACCTGCTGCCCTTCGAGGGCGCTTCCATAGATGAGCATGCACGATACCGATTGATTGAACGGCTATCAGTAAGTCTCGAAAGGTGAGGCCTGCAACCTGATCCCCGGTGCGAGCCTTGGTGATTTCTTCCAGCAGGAGCAGACCATCGGACCCATCGGGGGTGAAGGCTGAGGCAAAACAACGGGGAACTACCCTATGGCTCAATGGCTGGAGAAACTCATAGGCCATGACCTCTCGTTGGAAGGCATGAATCTTTTGGGAAAACTCCTGGGCACGTGAATCCCGGGCTCCAACTTTGAGAATGTAGTTGCGGGGGTCGCCTTTGCGAGAGGCCTGAAACGTGTGACTGAGAAATCCCGGGCGTCCGGGGAGGGGCTTCACCAGGAAACGAGGATTGCCGTTCCACACACTCATGGCCTCAAGGTACCTGATGATCGGGCGAGAGAACGAGATATTGTCGGGGTTGCGGGAGACCCCATCCGGAGGGCATGATGAAGAGCCTGTCCCTATGGCAAATTTCGGAAAAAAAATTCTTACCGTTCTGGCGGCACTCTTTGGGGTGGTGGGCACGCTGCTCTTCGAGCCGAATGTGTTCTGTGGGGTCACGATACCGCTTGGGGCGCATTTGATGGGTTGGAAGGCGAAGGCGGAGTCCGCCCGGATTACGATTTTGGGAAAAGTGGAAATTCGCCATCTGGAGGCCGTGGATCCCAAGAAATCGCGCTTGGCCCTCGATTCGGGGCTTCTGGAAATTAATCCCCGCAGTCTTATTTCCGGCACACCGGAAATCCTTCAACTTCGGATTAAGTTTGGATTGGTCGATCTGGAGCTGGGCGAAAACGGCGCTCCCGCTTCCTCCGGGGGTTCCTGGAGGTTGCCGTTTACCTTGCGGGAGGCTTCCGTGCAGATCACCGAGGGGAGATTGCGGGTCAGTCAGGGCGCATGGATTTTTGGCGGGGTTCAGGCCGAAGCCCACGGTTGGGACGGGCGGACCCCGAAGGAAATTTCCGGAAAAATTGCCCGTTTGGATTGGAACGGCCCGGGCCAGCAGGAGTTGAAAAGTCAGGTGGCCTGGTCTGCGCGAAAGAGTTCGGATGTGCGTGGTGGGGATCAGTGGGATCTTTCCCTGACCACCGATGTGACCCAGGTGGTGGATCTCTCCCCCATGGAGATGGTCGTTCCCTGCCGTTTGGTCCTTGAGGGGACAGGCAATCTCTCCTCGATTGGTGATTGGACACTGAAGGAATTGCGTAGTTCCTGGGAAGGGGTGGGAATTGCCCCACTGACCCTGAAAATCAATGGGGAAATAAAAAAATCCGGCCTGTGGAACGCCAACCTGAATCTCGAACCGTTGTCCCTTGAAGGATTCGGGATTCTTTTTCAGGCACGGGGAATCAAGGCGCTGACGGGGAATCTGGGGGGAGCCATCAATCTCAATGGGGGCACGAGTCAACCGATCGCCGGCTCGGTCAATCTGGTGGGACAGGGGGTGCAGATTCTTCCGGTCCTGGGCCCCTCATGGCCTGTGCGGCCTTCGGATTTTAACTTTTCCTCCGCTGGGGCCTGGTCTTCCGGTGAGAAAACATTGCGTTGGGATAGCTTGCAATCCTCTCTCGGATCGAAGGGGCAGCCGCAGGATTTTAATCTTACGTTGGATCGTCCTACGGTTTTTCGTTTGGGGGGAAAGCAGATCACATCAGACGATCCAGCGGCCTTACAATGGAGTTTGCGGGGTTTAGAGTTGGCGGCCCTTGCGCCCTGGGTGATTTCCCCCAAGCAACTCAAGGTGCAGGGAGGGCAACTTTCCGCCTCTGGACAGGCGAAAATCCAGGGGACCCAGGTGAATGTTGCCGGACGGCTGGAAAGCCGGGCGATGAGTGCAGGCGGATCTGCTCTGGGCGGCAATCTGCAGATCACCTCCGCCGCTTTGGACTTTCGTGGAAACCTGCCGGAAATGGGAAAGGCGAAGCTGGAGGAGGCCAACCTTTCCGTGGCTTGGGAGGGCGGTCAGGCGGTGGATGTGACGGTCAAACTGCAGGCCGAATGGGACGGAGGAAAGGGCACCAGCTGGCTGTTGGGAGACGGAACAGTGGGCTTGGCTGGGTTGGCCCAAGCATGGTCGGGCGCCCAATTTTGGCCGGAGGCGGGGCAAGCCAAGTTTCATGCGGAGTATTCAGGAAACGTTAGCGAAACCGGAAGCGGGCTCGTGACCCTTGGCTTGGACGGAATGCGATGGCCGGGAGATGCGGCCAGCCCATGGGAAGCGAAACTCGCTACCGAAATTAAGAATGCGGCCGGGGTTTGGAAGTTGCCGCAGATTTCCCTTCAGGCCGACCGGGGAGGGGTCTCCCTCCTGGAGGGGGAGGCTTCCGTGGACTGGAAAATCAATTCCGGGGAGGGCGTGGCCAAACTGGAGCTTAAGAGGGCGGAATCGGCGCTGATGGTGCCGATTTTAACCATTGCCACTCCGGCATGGAAATGGGATCAAGCCACGGCTACGGGGTCCTTCCAGTTTTTGCGGCAAAAGAGTGAAGATCGGGTCGAAGCCAAGCTTCATGGGGCCATCAAGGTGGAAACCGGCATTCCCGGTCATTCCCGACCGGTGGATTTTCCCTCCGTCGATGGTGCGGTTCAGGCCTCCTGGCCCTCCGGCTCCTCCGGCAAGCTTCTGGTCGACTCTCTCTCGCTGCAGGCCCGGCATCGGGATGGATCGGATGCGGTCTTGGCCTCCCTGGACAAGCCCTTGTGGGTGGAAAAGAAAAGTTCCGGCCAGTGGAAACCGGCTGGGAAAGAGACGGCCTCTGCCTTGGTTCAGTTTCGCGGCTGGCCCATGGGGCTTTTTACTCCCCTGGTTTTGCCTAACGCCTCGGAAAGTTCCGTGTTGGGGACGGTATCGGGATCGGTAAAGGTCTTCAGTGATCCCAAACGGGGAACCTTGAGCGGAGAGGCAAATCTGCAAATTCCCGATCTGATCATCCATCTTCCCAAGGTGGAACTTCCTTCCAATCAAGTGAACCTGCAGGCGGCAGTTTCGTTGGGCACGGACCAAAGCCTGCAAATTCAAAAAACCGAGGTCCTTGCACAACAGAATGGGGTGAACTGGCTGACCCTTTCGGTCGAAAAAAGTCCACACCCCGGGGTTCTGGTCTTGGGAAAAATGGATTTGGCGGTCGCCGCCAAGAACTTCCCCGATCTCAGCCCTTACCTCTCTTCAGGGGCTTTGGAGATGAACGCGGAAGTGGCAGATCCTCAGGAAGATATCCGGAAAATCGGCTACAGCGTCGAGGTCAAGAAACTCCAGGCCACATTGCCAAAAATCGGTGGGCTCAACGGGGTCAATTTGAAGAGCCAGGGAGTGTTGGAATGGCAGGACGGAATCCGTTCGTTGAACGAGGTGCATTTGGTGGCGGATGGGGAGATGGGAAATCTGGAACTGCAGAAAATCGCGTGGATGAAAAAAGGTTCGATTGCTTGGGAAGGCGGCCGCATCTCCGACGGGTGGATGCGGACGCTTTCCTCTCCATGGCTAAGTCCCGTTCGCTGGTTGGATGGAGACGTGGTTCTGGGGGCGGGTTTTTGGGAGCCTGGGGAACATGGGGGAAGCGGGGAGGCGGATCTGACTCTTCTCGATGTGCGCCTGATGGAGAATGTCAAACTGCCGCCGGCATCCCTGCGGATCAGCGGCGCTTTCGAGTATGACAATCGCAGTGACGGATTTGATTTGCAGGATGTGACGCTTTTGTTTCCGGATTTTCGTGATGACCCGGTGGTGGTTTCCTCGTTTCACTGGAGTCCCGGTTCCTTGCGGGCGCAAATGAAGGGAGGGGTGTTGGATTTGCGGGGACTGCTGGCCCAGACCCAGGTCTGGCAGGATGCCCCGGCGGATTCCAAGGCTCCGTCCTCCCCGCCTTGGAGGATCGACCTGGCAGCGGCTTTGAGGAAAATCGTGGTGCAGGAGGCTGAGGTGGGGCCGGTAAAAATTCCCCGGTTCCTGTTTGGACCGGAGGAGATTCAATTGGAGCCATCGATTGTCCAGGTTCAGGGAGGGTCGATTAGTGCCTCGGTATTGGGTGCAGGGGCCGGCAAGCCGGTCCAGGCGCAGGTTGCGATCAACAAGTTTCCCTTGGGGGCTATTTTGGGAAATGCCATTCACGATGCCAGGGGTCCGATCGGGGGTTGGGCGGATCTCCAGCTTTCAGCCCGATCCGATGGGCCCTCCCTCGAGGAGCTCCGGAGAAGTCTGAATGGCCAGGGAAAGTTCCGCCTGTATCAAGCCCACCTGGAAAATCTTCCCTCCCTTGCCGGGGCTTTGCAAAAAACCGGCGCGTTACTGGGATCGAGTTATATCGCCTCGAGTGAAATCAACGATCTGGGATCTGACTTCCAGATCCAAGGGGAGAGAGTGAATGTGCCTAATCTTCAAGTGGTGGGAAATGCTCTCTCGGCCAACCTCCAGGGTTGGCTGAATTGGTTTACTCAGGCCCTGGAATTTAAATTGCAATTCGCCCTGACCAAAGAAGCGATGCAAAGCAGCGGTCAGCTGCAGGGGGCGATGACTCAGCTAATCGGTAAAAGTAACGACTACTATACCAAGATTCCGGGGGATGCCCGGATCACCGGGACCCTGCGGGATCCGAATGTGCAAATGGACATCGGGAAAATGCTGGCGGAAGCCGGCATCAATCTTCTTCTGAATGCCCCCTCGGGAATCTTGCAGGGCGCGGATGGTGCCACCGGCGGGGCTACCACCCCTGTTACCGCCCCGATTCAAAGCGCGCTGAAGCTGTTTGGGTTTTGAATCGCGGGTCGTTTCCCGATAGGGTTTGTCCATGCGTAGCATGACCGGCTTTGGCTCCGTCCAAGTACCCCTCCGGCATGCCAGGATTCGGATCGAAATCAGTTCGGTCAACAAACGGGGTTTGGAGGTCATCGTCTACACTCCGGGTGAATTGGCCCGGATCGAAAGGCAGATTCGCGAAGAAGTGGCGGAGTCCGTGGCGCGTGGCAAAGTGACAGTCGCGCTGCAGGTGGAAGCTGCGCCCTCGCAAAATGGAAGAAGTCTGGATCTGAAGAAAGCAGCTCTATATGCCGGCCAACTTCGCATGGCCGGGAAAAAAATGGGGGTGGAGGGTGGTCCGGCGTGGTCGGATCTTCTGGGTCTTCCGGGGGTGGTGGTGAGCACCCAGTTGGCGGTCGCTCCCTCCGAAGATCGAAAAATCGTCGCCGGGGTTCGGGGTGCCTTAAAAAAGATGGTCGAATCCCGTGAGAGGGAAGGTCGATACATGGTTCAGAGTCTTCGTGGTCACTTGAAGAAAATGGAGGCCATTCGTGGAAGGATGGAGAAAGCATCCGCTGAAATGCGGCGGAAACAGGGGGAGCGGTTTCGAGAAAGATTGCGGGAGATTGCGGGTGAGGCAGGGGTGAATCTGGATCCGGAACGGGTGGTTCGGGAGGTGGCTTCGGCCGCCGATCGTGGGGACGTGACGGAAGAGTTGGCCAGGATTCGGGCCCACTTGGCCGAAGCAGGTGGCCTGACCGGCAAACGCGCCCCTGGCGGGAGGAATCTTGAATTCGTCATCCAGGAGCTCCAGCGCGAGGTGAACACCGTCGGATCCAAATCCGGGGATTTGGGGCTAACCCGCTTTGCGATCGAATTTAAGTCGGAACTGGAAAAACTAAGGGAACAGGCAGCCAATCTTGAATAATTTCACCCGGTCGGGAATTTTATTTGTCGTCTCCGCTCCCTCGGGAACCGGAAAAACCACCCTTTGCACCAATGTCCGGCAAACTCCCGATCTGGTCTATTCGGTGAGTTGTACCACCCGCCCCCAAAGACCAGGAGAGAAGGACGGGGTGGATTACTTCTTTTTGACTCAGGCTGATTTTGAGAAAAAAATGAAAACGGGGGAGATGTTGGAGTATGCGGATGTCTACGGGCACTACTACGGTACGCCGAAAGGCCCGGTACTGGAGCATCTGGCGGCGGGCCGGGACGTACTGCTGGATATTGATGTCCAAGGGGCGCGGCAGATCCGGGGCTCGCGGGATTCCAAGATTCAGGAGGCCTTGGCGGATATCTTTATCATGCCGCCAGATTTGGAGGAATTGCGCCGAAGGTTGCAGGGTCGTGGCACGGAAAATGCCCAACAGATTGCCAAACGTATCCAGGCCGCGGATGCCGAGATGGCCGATTGGAAAAGTTATCGGTACACCATTCTCAGTAGTTCGATGGAAGAGGATCTGATCAAGTTTCGTGCGATCATCCGGGCGGAGCGTTATCTTAGCCGTAGGCTGAATCTCCATCATGGCTGATTCCAAGTCACCGAGGATCGTTCTGGGGGTAACCGGCTCCATCGCCGCTTTTCGGGCGGCCGACTTGGCCAGCGCCATGGTTCAAGGGGGATGGGAGGTGCACGCGATTCTCACCGCGGACGGAGCTCGTTTCCTGCCGGCCCTGACCTTGGCCGCTTTGACCCATCGGCCGGTCCACACTTCCTTATGGGAGGAGGGCGAGGGAGGCAGAATGAGTCACCTGGATTTGGCCGGTTCGGCAGACGTGGTTTTGGTGGCTCCGGCAAGCGCCGATTGCCTGGCCCGTGCGGCTCACGGGATGGCCGGGGATGTTCTGGGGGCGGTTCTTTTGGCTACCCGTGCCCCGACCCTGTTTGTTCCCGCGATGAACACCCACATGTGGCAACATCCGGCCACCCAAGAGAACGTGAAGATTCTCCAAGGTAGGGGAGCCTCTTTCATTGGGCCGGCGGAAGGGCGTTTGGCCTGTGGGGCGGAGGGGCCGGGGCGCATGGCTCCGGTGGATAAGATTGTGGAGGCGGTCCGCAAGGCGGTGTCAAAATCAATCCCAAGGAGAAAAAATCCATGAGCAAAGACCTGAAATTCAAGCCTTCGGCTTCTTTTGTGAAGCAGTCGGCGTTTCCGAGTTTGGCCAAGTACAAGTCGATGCACCGGGAATCCGTGCAAAACCCAAAAAAGTTCTGGGGCCGTTTGGCCAAGGAGGAGCTCGCTTGGTTCATCGAGCCCAAAAAAGTGCTGGAATGGAAGGAGCCTTTTTCCAAGTGGTTTGGCGGTGGGAAGCTGAATGTCAGCGTAAACTGTCTGGACCGGCACCTGCAAAGTGGGCGGCGTCACAAGGCGGCGATCATTTTTGAAGGGGAACCCGGAGACATCCGCGTCCTGACCTACCAGCAGCTACATGATGAGGTCTGCCGCTTTGCCAATGCCCTGAAGGGGGAGGGCGTGAAGCCGGGGGACCGGGTGATGATTTATCTTCCGATGATTCCCGAGGCGGCCATCGCCATGTTGGCCTGCGCCAGAATCGGAGCGGTTCATAGTGTGGTGTTCGGGGGTTTCAGCGCCGAATCTCTCAAGGACCGGATTCAGGATTGCGGGGCCAAGTTGGTGATCACGTCGGATGGCGGATATCGGCGGGGACAGGTGGTCGGATTAAAACAGAACGTGGATCAGGCGGTGGCGGCCTGCCCCGAAGTGCGGCGGGTGATTGTGCTGAAACGAACCGGTCACATCGATCAACTTAACGAAGTTGACCGCTGGTGGCATGAGCTGGTCAAAGATCAACCTGCGGACTGTCCGCCCGAGAAGCTGGAGAGCGAGCACCCGCTCTTCATTCTCTACACGAGCGGAAGTACGGGCAAACCCAAGGGAATTCTCCACACCACGGGCGGGTATCTCTTGGGGGCTCATTTGACCACCAAGTGGGTGTTTGACCTTAAGAAGACGGATCTCTTCTGGTGTACCGCGGATGTGGGTTGGGTCACCGGTCATAGTTACGTGGTCTACGGGGCCCTGAGCAACGGCACGACCACCCTGATGTACGAGGGGGCACCGAACCAACCGGAACCCGACCGTTTTTGGAACATCATCGAGAAGCACCGGGTGACCGTCTTTTATACGGCGCCGACCGCGATTCGCGCCTTTATCCGCTGGGGCGATCATTGGGTTAAAAAGCATGATCTTTCCTCGTTGCGTTTGTTGGGGTCGGTCGGCGAGCCGATCAATCCGGAGGCCTGGTTGTGGTATCACAAAGTGATCGGAGGCGGACGGTGTCCGATCGTCGACACGTGGTGGCAGACGGAAACGGGCAGTCACATGATCACCACGTTGCCGGGGGCTCACGCCATGAAGCCGGGTTCCGCCGGGCTGCCGTTCTTCGGGGTCGATGTGGCGGTGGTGGATGATCAGGGCAAGGAGTTGAAGCCCGGGACCCAGGGCAAGTTGGTCATCCGCAAGCCTTGGCCCTCGATGCTCCGCTCCATCCATGGGGACCCGGAAAGATACGCCAAGCAGTATTGGAGCGAGGTGCCGGGAACCTACTTCACCGGCGACGGCGCCCGCATGGACAAGGATGGTTACTTCTGGGTGATCGGAAGGATGGACGATGTTTTGAACGTCTCTGGGCATCGCCTGGGAACCGCCGAGGTCGAAAGTGCCTTGGTGACCCACCCGGCGGTGGCGGAAGCGGCGGTGGTGGGCCGTCCCGATGATTTGAAAGGACAGGCTGTGGTCGCCTTTGTCACCCTGAAATCTGGGCAGAAGGCGGGGTCGGAATTGGTGGCGGCTCTCCGGGAGCAAGTCAGCAAAGAGATCGGGCCCATTGCCAAACCGGATCAGATTCGTTTTGCGGAGGCCTTACCCAAGACCCGGAGCGGAAAGATTATGCGGCGGCTCCTCAAGGAAGTGGCTGCTGGAGGAGCGGTCAAAGGCGATGTGACCACCTTGGAAGATTTGAATGTCATCGCATCCCTTCAAGCCTCCACCGGGGAGGAGGGCTAGCCATGTCGTGGAGGTTGTCCCCCAAGGACACAGGGCTCTTGGTGGTGGATGCCCAAGAAAAACTGGTCGCCGCTGTTCAGTCGCCCCCTAATTGGTTGGGAAGGTTGGAGATCTTGGTCCAAGCGGCACGATTGCTTGAACTGCCGATCGTGCTGACGGAGCAGGCGCCAGCGAAGTTGGGAAAGACGGTGGCAACGGTACAGAAAGCGGCCGGAAGCGGAACCAAGGCCATGGCCAAGACCAAGTTTTCCGCCGCGGAGGAGGGAAAAGGGCTGGGGAGAAAACGGATCCTGGTGGTCGGATGTGAAACCCATGTTTGTGTGCGACAAACCGTGTATGACCTGCGTCTGAAAGAGCTGACCCCGGTGGTGGTAGCCGACGCAGTGGGCTCGAGGGAGTCCGGGGATCGGGACACGGCCTTGGCTGAAATGAGGGCGGATGGGGTGGTGGTCAGCACCGTGGAAGCGGTTCTTTTTGAAATCCTTGAGAGTGCGGATCACCCCAAGTTCAAAGAGGTCCAGGCTCTTCTGAAATAGGGAGTTCGGCAAACTCCCGAAAACCGCCTAGAAGCAAAAAACAGCAAGCGAACCTTGATTTTTCTAGCCCGAAAAACGAGAAACGCCCACCCTTTGCCCTCGCATGCAAGCCGTCACTGAACCTGCCCAGAAATGGCCCGTGACCGTTTCGGTCGTCCCGCGTGTACCGGAGGGATTGGAGTCCCTGAGGAGTCTGGCATTCAATCTTTGGTGGAGTTGGAATTACGACGCCCTTGAACTCTTCAAAGAGTTGGATCCCGTTCTCTGGGAGCAATGTGGTCATAGCCCCGTCAAAATGTTGCGCTTGGTCAAACAGTCCAGATTGGAATCCCTGGCCAAGGACAAGGGGTACCGCGAGCGCGTGGAAAAGATGCACGATCGCTTGCAACAATACCTGACGAGGAAAGAAACCTGGTTCACCAAAAACCTGCCCAAGGAGAAAAAGGACCGCCCCTTGGTGGCTTATTTCTCCGCGGAATTCGGGTTTCACGAGTCCCTGCCGAACTATTCCGGTGGTTTAGGAATTCTCGCAGGGGATCATTGCAAATCGGCCAGTGATTTGGGGCTACCTTTTGTCGCGGTGGGTCTCTTGTATCGCTTCGGATACTTTTCCCAGAAAATCAACCGCGAGGGATGGCAGGAGGCCTCCGCGGTGGACAATGTTTTCCATGATCTGCCCGTCCGGGAAGCTTTGGCGGCGGACGGAAAATCCCCGGTGGTGGTGGAACTCGACATGCCCGGGAGAAAGGTGCGGGCGAAAGCCTGGGAGGTGAATATCGGGATCACGCGGCTTTTCCTGTTGGATACTGATTTGGCGGAGAACGCGCCGGAAGACCGTCACATTACGTACCAGCTCTACGGGGGCGACCATGAGATGCGCGTTCGGCAGGAAATCGTTTTGGGAATCGGCGGCGTGAAGGCCTTGGCGGCCATGGGGCTCCAGCCCTCCGTTTTCCACATGAATGAAGGGCATGCCGCGTTTCTGGGATTGGAGCGGATTCGGATGTTGGTCACCCAGCAGAAGCTCAGTTTTATCGAGGCCTTGCAATATGTGGCCGCCAGCAGTCTTTTTACCACGCACACTCCGGTGCCGGCCGGGAACGACGCCTTCGATCCCAAGTTGATGGAAAAATATTTCGGGTCGTATATCCGCGAATGTCAGATTGGGTTTGAGGAACTTCTCAAGTTGGGTCGTCCCTGGATGTACGAGGAGGCGGAACCCTTCAGCATGACCATTTTGGCTCTGCGCCTTTCCCGCCAAGCCAACGGGGTGAGCGCCATCCATGGACGGGTTTCCCGGGGGATGTGGCAGAGTGTTTGGCCCGGAGTTCCCAAATCGGAGATTCCGATCCAACACGTCACGAACGGCATTCACACTTATACTTGGATGGCTCCGGAAATTCGTGAGCTTCTGGAAAAGAAGGAAGGGGCCATGTCGGAGGAGGATTTGGCCAAGGCCGAGGCTTGGGAAAAGAGGATGGATTTCAAGGACAAGGAGTATTGGACCACTCACCAAAAGCTAAAACTCCAGTTGCTCGAGTTCGCCCGGGCCAATGTTCGGACCCAAAGGCTGCGCAACGGGGCCAGTCCGGCCGATATCCGGGCGACGGATCAGTTGCTCGACCCGAAAGCGTTGACCATCGGCTTTGCCAGGCGTTTTGCGACCTACAAGCGCGCGGCCCTGCTTTTTCGGGACTTGGATAAGTTGGCGGAAATCGTCAACGATCCGGAACGTCCGGTGCAGTTTGTCTTCGCCGGAAAATCGCATCCGGCCGACGAGGGAGGCAAACGGCTGATTCAGCAGATTGTGCAGATCTCCGCTTTGCCTCAGTTCAAAAACCGCATCGTGTTTGTCGAAAACTATGACTTCAACGTGGCCCGCTTCTTATATCACGGTTGCGACGTCTGGCTGAACAATCCCACCCGGCCTTTGGAAGCGAGTGGAACGAGCGGCGAAAAAGTGATCACCAGCGGGTGTCTCAACTTTAGCGTTCGGGACGGGTGGTGGGACGAGGCCTATGATGGGACGAATGGGTGGGCGATCGGAGACGACACCTTCCGCCTGGAGCCCGAGGTTCAGGATGAGTTTGATGCGTTTTCAATCTACGAGATTCTTCGGCGGGATATTGTTCCTCTCTACTATGATCAGGATTCGGCCGGCATCCCTAAGCGCTGGATCGACCGGGTGCGGCGGAGCTTGGCCACCATCGGCCCCGTCTATAACACCTCCCGCATGGTGGAGGATTATGCCACGATGTTTTATCGCAAAGCGGCCGAGAAGGGGCGGATGTTCTCGGAGAATCATTGGTCAAAATCCAAGGAGTTGGCGGTCTGGAAGGATAAAGTCCGCCAAGCCTGGCCGCAGGTAAAAGCGAATGCCGTGACCTGGAACGGTCCGGCCCGCACCACAGTGAGCGTGGGCGATATGGTTCCCGTTTCCGCCAAGGTATTCCTCGGTTCGCTGCAGCCCAACGAGGTGGCCGTGGAAGCCTATCTCGAGGGGGCGGATGTGGGCGGAAGTTCCAAGGTCTTGGCTCTCGAGTCCACAGGCAACCCTGTGGACGGTTGGCACAATTACGCCGGGCGGGTTTCCGTGGAGGATTCTGGAAACTATAACTTCAACGTCCGGGTTCGGCCGTCGCATCCATCCCTGACCCAAGCGCATGAACTACGCCTGATTACCTGGGCAGAATAATTCTTTGGCTAGGACTAGCCTCTCTATTATAAATTATTGATAAACAGTGGTTTAGCAAAATTTATTGAGCTAGTTTAACTTTTTCCGCTAGTTTGCTTACTTATGTCCACCAAGGTTGCTCAACCTGACTTGTCGCGGACGCCGAGTCCCGAACTGATCGGTATGGATCCGGCTGACGTCAATTTGGACGCCTTAAGGAAAACGGTCGAGGCCTCCCGGGATTTTCTTTTGGGTCTGCAAAAGCCTGAGGGGTACTGGGTCGGCGAGCTGTTTGTCGATACGACGGTGGCCTGCGATTACCACCTTTTGATGTACCTGCGCAATAAGATCGACCGAACAAAAGAGGCGAAAATTGTCCGCCATATTCTCCAACGGCAGCTACCGGATGGAGGTTGGCCTATCTACCCCGGGGGGCCCAGCAACGTCACCGCAACCGTCAAAGCCTATTTCAGCCTTAAGTTGGCAGGATTCACTCCGGAAGAGCCGGAAATGCGCAAGGCCCGGGCCGCAGCTTTGAGATTGGGGGGAATCCCCCGTTCCAACACCTACTGCAAACTTTATCTGGCGATGCTCGGCCAATATCCCTGGAAGTATCTTCCCAATATTCCCCCCGAGATCCTACTCCTCCCCAAATGGGCGCCGTTCAACCTGTTTGAGATGAGTTCCTGGACCCGGGCCATCGTCGTGCCCCTGTCCATTATCCGGAGTTTCCGCCCCACTCAGCACCTCCCGCCGGAAAAACAACTTCATGAACTGTATCCCTACGGAGTGGAGGGCGGGCCGTTTCATCATCCGGTCGAGAGCCGTTTCTTCTCCATGAAAAACTTCTTTGTCCGGGTCAACGAACTCCTCGGTTGGATTGAAAGCCTCTCCTGGAAGCCTCTCCGCCGCCGGTCACTCAAGCTGGCGGAAAAATGGATTCTCGACCGCACGGGTCCCGAGTCGGAAGGGCTAGCTGCCATTTTCCCCTCGATGATGAATACCATTCTGGCTTTTCAGTGCCTCGGCTACTCCGACGACCATCCGGCCATGCGCAAAGCGGTTAAGGATCTTGAGGGTCTGGAAGTCGACGATTCTGCCAACGGGGATTTCCGCATCCAACCCTGCCTTAGTCCCGTGTGGGACACCGCCATCACCATGACCGCGCTGGGTGCGGCTGGGGTACCGGCGGATGCCGCTCCGATGCAAAGGGGAGCCGACTGGCTGTTGGCCAAAGAAGTAAAGATGCGTGGGGACTGGGTGATGAAAAATCCCACTCCCGTCACCGGGGGGTGGGCTTTTGAATTTTTCAATGATTGGTATCCGGATGTCGATGACACCGCCAAAGTTCTTTTGGGTTTACGCCAGGCGCGCGGCTCGGACCCAGCGGAACAAAAGGCGGCCATGGATCGGGGATTGGCTTGGGCCCGAAGCTTCCAGTGTGACAACGGCGGCTACGCCGCCTTCGACAAAAACATCAATAAGAAGTGGCTGGAAGATGTGCCCTTTGCCGATCACAACGCCATCCTTGACCCACCATGCGCCGATATCACGGGCCGTCTCCTTGAGACCATGGGGAAATGCGGTGTGCCGAAGAACGACCCCCAGATCCAAAGGGCGATTCGTTTTATCCGTGAGACCCAGGAGGAAGATGGCTCCTGGTTCGGACGTTGGGGGGTCAATTATATCTACGGAACTTGGCAGGTCCTGAGGGGATTGCGCGCCATCGGATATGACATGAACGAACACTGGGTGATTCGTGGCCGCGACTGGCTGGAGTGCGCCCAAAATCCCGATGGGGGTTGGGGGGAAAGCTGCGGTTCCTACGATGATTCGCGTCTCAAGGGCCGGGGCATCAGCACGGCCTCCCAGACCGGTTGGGGATTGATGGGGCTGTTGGCTTGTGGGGATGTGCAACGGCCGAGCGTACGCCGGGCGGTCCGGTATCTGATAGAAACCCAGCAAAAAGACGGAAGTTGGGAGGAGAAGCTCATCACCGGCACTGGCTTCCCTTGCGTTTTCTATCTCCGCTACGACATGTACCGGAACAACTGGCCGCTCCTCGCCCTCGGGGAATATCAGGAATTAGTCCGAAATTCTGGCGTTCGCTGACCTTTCCCGCGCATTGCACGCGGATTTCAAATGACCCCAACTTCCAAACTGCCGATCGGCATTTTGTTTCCGATGGAGTTTGAGGCGGAGCCGACGTGGAAACGTCTCGGCGGTAGGAGCCGAAAGGAAAGTGGATTAGAAACTCTCCGGGGAACATGGAAGGGCCTTCCGGTGGTCTCGGCGCGGATTGGAATGGGGCATTCCGGATTGGAAAAGAAAATCCAGCTTTGGCTGACTGAACATCCCTGCAGGGTCGTCTTGTTGGCGGGGTTGGCGGGAGCTTTGGACCCGGCTTGGGACGAAGGGGATCTGACCTCGTTCCATGCGGAGGATTGGGAGGAGTTTCATCAGTGGGCCCAAAGCCAAGCCAAAGTCAGACCCGGAAAATGGATCACGGCACATGAGATCATTGCTACCGCCGAGGCCAAGCTGGCCTTGGGAAGAAAAACCGGATGTGGAATTGTGGAGATGGAGTGGGACTACGTGTCGGAAGCCTGTGACCAGCTCCATGTCCCGCTGGTCGGCTTGCGAGCGGTGAGTGACCATGCCCAAAAGCTACTCCCAGCTGATCTCTTCCTGCTCGGGTGTGATCATGAGACAGGGAAAAGCACCCCTTTTAAGATCGGGGTGCACCTGGCTTTGCGGCCCTGGAGATTGATCGAGCTGTTGCCTGCGGTCGCCGGATGCACCCATGCCAGGAGAGTGATGAGCCAAGCGGTGGCCGAGTTTTTGGATTGGCTGAGCGAGAGACGAGAAGGCTGAGGGGTTTAAGGTAGGGCCCGACGTCCCGGCGGGCCGCACTCCACCGCCTTGAACTGAAAAATACGTGTACGGTCCGCCCGGAGGTCGGACCCTACCTGTTGATCACCCCACCGCCTCGGCAGCCTTGAATCCGGAAACGGCCGCTCCTTCGATGGTGGCGGGCAGATTCGTATCGGTCCAATCCCCGGCCAGAAAAAGGTTGGTGAGGGACGTGATAGGTCCTGGTCGGGCCAAAGGTTTGCCGATCGGTCCGGAAAAAGTGGCATCTCGCGATTTATAGACGACATGGTGGGTGACTTTGGCTTCCCGGCTAGAGGGAATTAGCCGGTGAATCTCGGATAGAACCAGTTCCACGAGCTCTTTGCCGGATTGATCGATCCGATCGCTGATCGCACTGATCACCGCGGCGTAGAGATGTCCGCTGCTTCCCGTAGGCAGGGTAGAGGAGCGGTCGAAGAGCCAATGCAGGGGTGAGTCAAGGAAGCCGGTAATCAGATCAGTCGCGAGTGGGCGATCCGTCCATAAATGAATTCCAAGAATCGGTCCTGGCAGAAGGGAGGACGCCAATTGATGAGCCCGATCGGAGGCGGGTAAAAACTTGGCTGCGGCCATCCAAGGCACGGCCATGACAATCAGGTCAAAGACCAACTTCTGGCCGTCTTTGAGCTGAAGAGAAGTGACCCTTCCGTTGGACTCATTGACTTCGAAAGACTCCACGGGGGTGGCCGTATGGAGTTTTCCTCCTGTGGCCTGAAGGAAAGCGCCGAGCTCGGGTTGTAAAAGATGGGAAAGCCCGGAGCGGTCAAAGTAGATCGCTGCATCCCGCGGCGATCCGAAGAGAGCAAGACGGGTGACTTCCCAGAAGAGACCCGCGTCTGCAGCCGCAATGGGAACATTCAAGGCAGCCAGGCAAAACGGCTCCCACAAAGCCCTGATGGATCCCTGGGTTTGGCCCAATCTTTCGAGCCAAAGCTGGGTACTTTCCCCCGGTTTGGCTGGAGTGTCTTTGGCCCGAACCGGAAAGTTGAGAATGGCCCAGCGATCCGACCAGGAGAGTTCGGCAAAACCAAAAAGCCCGGCCAAAAGATGGAGGGGAGGAGGCAAGGAGGAGGAGCGCAGAACCGTGCGCCCATGTTTGGGGCTGACGAAGGCCAGATCCAAACGGTCGTGCTTCTCCAATCTGTCGCCGTTACCCAGAGATTCCACCAGTTCCAGGGCCCGATGATAGCAACCCATGAGGATGTGTTGCCCGTTGTCCAGAGTGGTGCCGGTCTTGGCCTCGCGGTAGCTATGGGCTCGTCCGCCCAGCTGGGGTTTGGCCTCGAAAAGTTCCACCGTATGGCCCGCCCGTGACAGGGCAAAAGCGGCGGCGCAGCCGGCAAAACCACCGCCGATCACGGCGACTCGGGAGGGTAGTTTTCGCGATGCGACCGGCTTGCCTAAACGACTGCGTTCCCGCCGCAGGGCCTTGAGTTTCTCCCAGCGGGAGAGTTTGATCGGTCCCCGCAGGACCTGAAGATCCTTGCGTTGCAGTTTTTCCAGCAGATCCCGATAGACGCCAGTCATAAGCAGGGCCGCCGAAAGGTGCGGGCGGTCCGCTTCCGGGATTAGGCGGTCTGCTTTCTCGAAGTAATGGCGGGCACGGAAATATTGGAGCCGCAGAAGCCGGCGCATGCCCGGGGTGGGAGTGGTTTGACGAAAATCCTCCTCCGTGACACCGAAAGCTCTCCATTCTTCCCGGGGGAGGTAAATGCGGCCGAACTTCTGTAGGTCGTAGGCCACGTCCCGTAGGATATTGGTCAACTGGAAGGCCATGCCTAGGGCGATGGCGTAATCCCGGGCGGCCCGGGTTTGGCAGCAGAAGATGTTGATGGAGACCAGCCCGACTGCGGAGGCGACACCGTAACAGTATTTTTCCAGATCGCCGAAGGTTTCGTAGCGGTTTTGGGTTAAATCCATCTCCACCCCGTTGAGGATTTCGAGGAGGGGTTCGGGGGGAATCAGGTATTGGCGGACCACGGGGGCCAGTTCGCGGGCCAGCGGTTGCTCGGGGGTGCCTCGGTAAATGGCTTGAATATCGTCCCGCCAGCGCTGGAGGCGGGCTTGTCGCTCCGCCATGGGGGCGGAGGTTTCGTCGACCACGTCATCGACGGTCCGGCAAAAGGCGTAGAACACCGACATGGCCTGGCGTTGTTCCTTGGGCAGGCAGATGAAGGAGAGGGCGAGGTTGGAACCGCTTTTGCGGGTGATGCGTTCTCCCGTGCCACCGGGGGAGGGAGTAGGACTCATTGGCCCAAAAATGCCTGCAGGCCGAGTCGGAGGAAATCGAACTTGGTCACCGTGGGTCGACGGGAGAGGGTGTCGAAATTTGATTTCTCAATTTTGCGGAGGATTTCGGTGCCTCCCAGCCAAGTGAGGCGGATTTCCCAAGAAAGAGGGCGGGGAAGATGGCGGGGGAGGGATTCACCTTGGCGGAAAAGTTCCCAAGCCCGCTCGCATTGATAACGCAGACAGTTGCGAAAATTAGGAGTCGCACGACCGGCGAAGAGATCCTCTTCGGATACCCCCAATCGGTGTAGATCGATTTGCGGGATGTAAATCCGGTCTTTGCCCAAATCGACCGAGACGTCCTGCCAAAAATTGGCCAACTGCAAGGCGGTGCAGATATGATCGGAAAGTTGGGCCAGATCCGTTTCCCTTTTGCCGTGGATCAGCAGGACAAGTCGGCCGATGGGGTTGGCGCTCCGGCGACAGTAGTCGAGCACCTCGGGAAAGTCGGCATAGCGCCGTTTGACGATGTCCTGCTCAAAGGCGCTGAGGAGATCCAGAAAAAGGGAGTCGGGAAGGTCGAGTTCGGCCTTGGTTTTTTGTAGAGGTTCAAAAATCCAGGCGTAGGACCGGTCGTACTCTTTGCCTTGGAGGGCATTTTGCCAGGCCTGCCGATAGGCGCGGAAAACCTGCAACCGCTCCGCTTCTGTCGGAGCCGGCCTGTTTGATTTCGTGCGGGGATCGGCATAGCCCTCGTCAGCCAAATCGTCGGCCACCCGGGCAAAGGCGTAAACAGCATGGACATGGGGACGGAGCTTTTTGGGGACCAGACGACCCACTGGGAAGTTTTCATAATGTTCCCGGGCCAACTGGCTGCATGCCTCGTAGGGATCAGGGGCCGGAACCGGCAGGGGATCGGCTGTAGAACTAGCAATCTGCATCGTGAGGTCATTTTTACAGAGATTGAAGGGCGGAGCGAGCCGACAAGTGGCTCCCGATGACCACCGAATGAAGGATGGTGAATCTTTTTAACCATCCCAGGTAGTCTATGCTGAACAACTTAGGAAAAATTTCTGGTCGGCAGGCTCAGCCCAAGGCCACGATCAAGGATGCGCTATCTCTCGGGGATTCAGCCCACCGGAAGGCTCCATTTGGGGAACTATTTCGGGATGATCCGGCCGGCCGTTGAGCTGCAGGCCAAGGGCGAAGCCTACTATTTTTTGGCCGACTACCACGCCCTCACAGGGGCAGCGGAACCCGGCCAACTGGCTTCCTTGGTGAAGGATACCTTTCTCGATCTTTTGGCCTGTGGGGTGGATCCGGAGAAGGCGGTCGTGTTCCGCCAGAGCGCGGTGCCGGAAGTGCACGAATTGTCTTGGTACCTGTCCACCGTTACCCCCATGGGATTGCTGGAGCGTTGTCACAGCTACAAAGACAAGGTGGCAAAAGGTATGGCCGCCTCCCACGGGCTCTTTGCCTATCCAGTGCTGATGGCGGCGGACATCCTTTTGTACGATGCCGACCGCGTGCCCGTGGGGCAGGATCAAAAGCAGCATCTGGAGGTGGCTCGGGACATTGCGGGGAAGTTCAACGACAAGTACGGGCCGGTGTTCAAGCTGCCGGAGTCGATGATTCGGGAGGACGCCGGTGTGGTTCCGGGCGTGGACGGGCAGAAGATGAGCAAATCGTACGGGAATACGCTGGAGATTTTTGCTCCGGAAAAGGACCTAAGAAAAAAGATCATGGGCATCAAAACGGATTCCACGCCAGTGGAAGCCCCCAAGGCGGTGGAGGGTAGCACCCTTTGGGGTTTGGTTAGGTTGATGGGCACGGATGGGGATCGGGCTGACTACCGCGCCAAGATGGAAAAAGGTGGCACCGGTTACGGAGATTTGAAAAAGGGCCTGGCGGATCTGGTGCTGAGGGAGTTTGACGGAATGCGGAAAAAGAGGGAGGCGTTAGCCTCGGATCCCGGCCGGGTGGAACAATGGATGAAGGAGGGAGCGGCCAAGGCCAGAAAGACGGCGGAGCTGGTATTAAACCGCGTCCGGGCCGCCGTGGGGACCCAAAAGTGATTCCGATGCTGGAGACGCCGGGGAGCGAGGCCCTACGGGTGGAGCTGGCCGCCTTCACCGGTCCGCTGGACCTGCTCTTGCACCT
>CAZZMY010000016.1:0-20091 GCA_964655385.1 uncultured Akkermansia sp. | reverse complement strand
TCATCCGAAAAAGCCGGGGCAAAGAATGGAAACCCCTGGAGATGATCCCAATGGGCATGCGTGAAAAGGAAAGTGAAGGATTTTCTTTTGGACTGGGCCCAGTGGAGGCCCGCTTGGCGGAGGCCAGAGCCGGCATCGATGATGAGCAACTCCTCATTTCCCCAAGCCACACTGACACAAGTGGTGTCGCCCCCGTAGAGATGGGTGGGGACTGCCGCAGTGGAGGGGGCGGGGATGCTGCCCCGGGTACCCCAAAACGTGAGTTTCATCACCCCTCTTTTTTGCCCGATAAGGTGCGCGCGAGAAGCAGGATATTCTTATCCCCCGTCCGGCGGCGTTCGATCCTTTGAAAGCCATCCTGCATCATCAACGTGCCCCAGCCTCCCTGACCGATTTCCCCAGGATGGCGAGCGGCCATCCGTTCGGGCGGAAAAGCTTTGCCGTGGTCGAAGAGCTCGAAAACCAGCTCCTTTTCGGTTTTTTTGATCTCGATGCGGACGGGGCCGGGACGGCCTCCATAGGCATGGAGATGAATATTGGCCAAGGCCTCATCCAGTCCGGCGAGCAACCGACCGGTGTCCGCATCCGGGAGGCCGGCGTGGACGGCCCAACGCTCGGCCAGTTGGCGCAGGCCGTGGAGCCGCGGGGGAGCCAGTTCAATTTCAACCGAGGCTTCCGGCGTAGGAAGGGGCTGAGGCACCGCCATGTTTAGTCGTTGGGAATCGGGGCGGGAACCGGTTTATCGCTTTTGAGGATGGAGTCCTCGGAAGGCAGGCGGGGAACGGGCCCACCCCACAGGAGACGCCAGGGTTTGCGAGCCACAGTGCCCATGAAGGTTTTCCCGTAGGTGGCAATGACCTTGAAGTTTTGCAGGACATTTTTCAGGTCGAGAATGGCCTGGGTGATGGCGGAGTCGTTTTTGGTCAAGAGCTGGTTCACTCCATCAAGGAGCTCTTTGCCGGAGGTCATGACCTCATCCAGGCTGGCCGAACGTTTGGCATAGAGGATGGTTTCCGCGGGCAGGGCGGGATTGATGACGGGACCGGGTTCCAAGTTGAGGTACTTCTCCCCCAACACCGTGTCGGCGGCAATAGAGGCGGTGGTTCCCACGCGGAGGGAGGGAAGCTTTTGATGGATGTCCAGCACCAGACGGATGGCGCATCCCGGGGAAGTTTTGGCCCTTTCGTCGTCGTTGAGCGGGCGCATGGAACGAATTTTACCGACGGGGGTGCCGGCGTAGCGGACGGCGGCTGCCTGGGAAAGTCCCACGGCACTGGGAAGGTCCACGGTGAGAATGGATTTCGGCCGATCCAGATGAATGCCGGAAATCGCGAGCGACAGTGCGGCCAGCAACACGAGGCTGGAAAGAATGACCGCCGTGGCGATCAGGAGTTCTGTTTTGAAAGCTTTCATGACAAAGGGACAACTATTCAGCCGTCTCCAAGGAGGTGTTTCAAGTAATCATCTTGGGAAAGCCGGAAGGGAATGGGGCCGTCGGCTTCTCCCCGGATGAACTGCTGGAGAAAGGGGTCGGGGTTGTTTTTAATTTCCTCGGGGGTTCCTTCGGCAACGATCTCCCCTTGGCGTGGACCACTGCCCAGCATGAGCATTCGGGTGGCAATACGGAAGGCACTGGTCATGTCGTGGCTCACCACGACAGCAGTGACCCCAATTTTGCGGGTGCTATCCAGGGTGAGTTGGTCGACCACGGCGGTCATTACGGGGTCGAGACCCGAGGTGGGTTCGTCACTGAAAAGAAGTTCAGGGTCGAGAGCCAGGGCGCGGGCGAGACCGACGCGCTTGCGCATCCCCCCGCTGATTTCCGAGGGTTTGAAGTTTTCAAACCCGGTCAATCCCACCAGTTCCAGCTTCATTTTGACCACCATTTCGATGAGGGAGGGATCGACCCGGCTGTGTTCCTGGAGGGGGAGAGCGATGTTCTCTCCCACGGTCATGGACTGGAAGAGGGCGCCAAACTGGAAGTTCATGCCGAATCGGAGCCGGATCTTGTCTAAAGCTTCCGGATCCAATTGGGTGATGTCTTGCCCGAAAAGGTGGACTGAGCCTGAGGTGGGTTTTTGGGCCCCAATCAGGATCCGCAGCAGGGTGGTTTTGCCGCAACCGCTGCCGCCCATGATGATGAAGGTTTCTCCCCGGCGAACCTTGAAGTTGAGTCCGTTAAGAACGGCGCGGCCGTTAAAAACCTGGACGAGATCCCGCACTTCCAGAATGACATCGGTGGAGTCGGTGGTTTTTTTGGAGGGGCTTTTCATGAGACAAAGAAAAAGAGTCCGGTGAGGATGGCGTCAGAAATGATGATCCACAGGATGGAGAAGACCACGGAGTTGGTGGTGGCCCGCCCGACTCCCTGAGCGCCGTCCTCCACGTTCAATCCCTGGTGGCAGGCGATGGTGATGATGATGTGGGCAAAGACCACGCTTTTGATCAGACCCGAATACAGGTCCCATAACTCCGGACGATCAACCGCATGTTTGATGTAGAACGAGGTGGGCATGTCTAAGGTGCCGGCACAAACCGCCCACCCACCTGCGAGGCCGATGCAGTTTCCGAAAATGGTCAGAATCGGAAGCATGATGAGCAAGGCGAGGTAGCGGGGAACGACCAGATAGCGGACGGGCGAGATGGCCATCACGCGGAGGGCTTCGATCTCCTCGTTCACCTTCATGGTGCCGATTTCCGCCGTTACAGCCGATCCGCTCCGACCGACCACGATGATGGCGATAAGCAAGGGGCCAAGCTCCCGCATCAGGCTCAGGGAGACGAGATCGGGAATGAAGGAGTCGGCTCCCAGTTTGCCGAGTTCGGTGGAGGCCTGCATGGCCAGGATGAAGCCGACGCTCAGGGCCACCAAACTGGCCATGGGGAGGGCCTGGACTCCGATGCGAAGCATTTGGGAAAGGGTCAGTGCGGGCGAGAGAACCTTTGGATTGGTCAGGCCCCAAAGAAGAAAGGAATAAATGCGGGCATTAAGGACCCAGTAGCCCTTCCCTTCATTGCGGCGCAGCAGACGGACGAGAAATTTCAAGACGAACCGTGGGTGAGAGCTTGGCGTGCGGCGGCGAGGTCGGGATAGATGGAGAAGACCTCGCTCAGGCGAACCAAATCAAAGGAGCTGCGAACCCGGGGCGCCAGCGAGCATAGAGCGAGCTTCCCGGAAAAGGCCCGGGAGCTCTGGTAGTATTCGATCAAGGTGGCGAGGCCGGAGGAGTCGATGTAGAGCACGGCGGAAAAATCGAGGATCAAGCAAGGGGTCTTGGCCGCGGCCTTGGCCCGCAGGGTCGACCGGAGGGTTGGAGACTGATTGAGGTCGATTTCTCCCGTTACGGTGAGAATCAGAATCCCTTCCTCCATCTTTTCGGTGAGCTCCATCGAGATTCTTTTTTATGCCAAGGCAGAGCTAAGCCCAAGCGCAAAGGGGTAAATTTTTCACTGGTGATGGGGGTAGGTTCGGGAGAGTGTGGGGGTGCATGAATCTTCTCCATTTTTTCCGCCCCCCTCCCTTGGATCCGATGTTGCAGGTTGTTTCGGGTGCCTCCATTTTCCGGGACTGCACGCGGTCTGAACTGGAAACCCTGCGGTTGCACCTGCACGAGAGGCATTTTCTGGAGGGGGAGATTGTTTTTGATGAAGGGGAGGAAGGGGAGGGAATGTATGTGGTGATCACGGGGAAATTAAAGGCCGTTCGCAAAGGGATGCTCAAAAAAAAGACTCTGGGGGAAATTGGTCCGGGAGAATCCTTTGGCGAGATGGCCATGTTGGGGGCCAGTCCCCGAGTGGCCACGGTGGTGGCGACGGAACCGACCACCGTGCTGGCCATGTTCCGTCCGGAGCTGCTGCGGTTGGCCGAGGGGCGGCCCCGGTTGGGATATAAGATTGCCATGGGCGTGGCCCGGGTCCTCGAGTCGCGCATGCGCCAAACCGCCGACGGTCATCTGGAAAAATCCCTGACGGCGTGAGCGACTTGAATCCCTCGGCCCGCTCGCTTGAGCACCCGATCCTTTGGGTGGCGGTGATTGCCGGAACTTTGGGGGCCATTGTCCTGCTCAACACCATTGCCTGGCTGACCCTGCCTTTGGTTCTGGCAGTGGTTTTTTATTATCTGGTGGAGCCGCTGTTGCAGCGCATGCAACTCGCCGGGGCCACACCCAACCAGGCGTTGGGCATTTTTTTAGGGGCGGCGATTTTGGTGACCGCCATTGCCTCGGTCACCGTTTTGCCGGCCATGTTGAACGGGCTTTCGGAATTTCAAAATAACCTCCCCGACTATTGGGATCGGCTGCAAATGGTGATGCGGAACAACCTGCTCTTGATGGAGGACAAATTCCATTTTGCCAAAAAGGCAAAGCTGGCCGAAGCGTTTCAAAATCAAATCGATCGCTTCGCCTCAACCTCCGGGAAAGAGCACATTGCGGATGTGGCCATTTTTCTTCTGCACTGGCTGCCGAGTCTGCTCCTCGTTCCTTTTCTCGCCTTTTTCTTTCTGCGGGACGGGGCGGCGGTGCACCGTCTTGTGCTCCGGGCCGTGCCCAATGCTTTTTTTGAAAAGACGCTCATTTTGTTCGACCGGTTGAACCGGCAGATGCACGCCTATTTCCGGGGCATGCTGGGTCTGACCCTGCTGGATACGGTGACGTTGGGGCTGGGTCTTTGGTTTTTGGGGCATGGCCCGGGGATTTTCGGGTTTCGGGATGCCATGGTGCTTGGGTTGATCTGCGCGGTTTTTGCCTGGGTGCCCTACATTGGATCGGCCCTTGGGGGACTTGTGGCGGTGGCGACCTGCGCCGTCAAGGCGCCCCAAGCCGGGTGGTTGATGCTGGCGGTGGTTGTCCTGTTTCTTTTGGTGAGAATGTTGGATGAATTTGTCTATACGCCCATGACGGTGGGGCGGGCTTTGCGCATGCATCCCCTCATCACGGTCATGATGATTTTCACCGGGGGCATGCTGGGAGGGGTCTATGGCCTCCTCCTGGCCATGCCTTTGTTGGGGGTGTTCAGCGTTTTGGGACAGATGTTTGGGGAGATCTGGTTTGACCCTCGTTTGCGGGCGCGCCATCAAGCCCGGATTCTTTTGGAGAAGCGCTTGGCCTCCAAGGACTTGGAAGTTTAAGCAGGGAGTTTGGGATCGGCGGGAAACTTGCTCCTCATGCGCAAGGCGGGCACAATGTTGTGATGGCTAAATCCCGTATCAAAAAACCCGCCCGCAAAGCAACTTCCACCAAAATTTCCCATGACGTTCGGGAGGTGATCTCCCATGCCGAGGAGTTGTTGCATGCCACGGCGGGTGAGTTGGGGGAAAAAGCCCGCGAGGTGCGGCAACAGTTGGCCCACAAGATCGAAGCGGCCAAAGAAAAATTTCAAAGCTTGGAGGACGTGAAGGAGGCGGCGGAAGAAGGCATGAAGGAGGCCGACCGAGTGATCCGTAAGCACCCCTACGAATCGGTGGGGGTGGCGTTAGTCGCGGGGCTTTTGATCGGGGCCCTTTTAAACCGTCGCTGATTGGGAAAACCTGTCATGATTTCCGCCCTGCGTGATCTTGCTTTGACCTCCATTCAAGTGGTGGAGCAGCGGCTGCGTCTTTTGGGTGCTGAGCTGCAGGAAGAAAAATGGCGGGCGGTGGAAGCGGTTCTTTGGCTGGCCGCGGGCCTAATTTTGGGTGCCTTAGCCCTTTTGGTGGCTTCGCTGGCGGTGGTGCTGGCGGTCTGGCCCGATCCCCGGGCCCGGCTGTTGGCTTTGGTGGGCTTAGCAGTGCTGTACGCACTGGGGGCTTTGGCGGCGTTCCTGAGGATGAGAAAACGGATTCAGGGCGAAGGGATGCCTTTTGCTGACACGGTGGCGGAATTCCAGAGGGACCGGGAATGGTTGAGCTCCCGGCGCTGACCCGGGCGCGGCAGATCCGCCTGGCTTGTCAGGCCTCCTCGCGGCGGGCGGGGTGGGAGTTTCGTCGTGCCTGCGCCCAAGCCTCCTCCATTGGTCATTGGATCGACGAGGGGGAAAACGTCGTCCGTCTCGGTGCCCAATGGGGTGGACTCGGCCTCACGCTGGTCTCCCTTTTTTATCCCGGAAAAAAAGTTGCCGGTCGTGGTCTGGGTCTGGCCGGCCGGGTTTTGGCGGGACTCCGTCTGGTTCAGCAAATCGCCCAGGCTTGGGGACGGGTGAAACATTCGTAAGGCGAGACGACCCGTGAGACTCGTCATCAAAATTGGCAGCAGTTTACTGGGCTCTCCCGATGGGGGGTTGGCCCAGGGTCGTATGCGGGGTTGGGCCAAGGAAATTGCGCGGCTGAGGCGGGCGGGACATGAGGTCATTCTCGTCAGCTCAGGGGCTATCCGTGCGGGGATGCAGGCGTTGCATCTGAAAAAAAGGCCCACTTCACGTCCGGAGATGCAGGCCTGCGCCACTATCGGCCAGCCCCTGTTGATGAAGGCCTATGGGGCCGCGTTGGCACCCCACCAAATTCTTGTGGCCCAAATTCTCCTGACCTCATGGGATTTGGATAGTCGCCGGATTTATGACAACACCCGGGCCACGTTGCAGACCCTGCTTCGGCAGCGGAAGTGCATTCCCATCTTTAACGAAAATGATGCCCTGTCCTTTGAGGAAATCGCCCTGCTCAACGCCTTCGGGGACAACGACCGGCTTTCCGCACATGTGGCCATCCTTGCCGGGGCGGATCGGCTGGTGATTTTGACAGACGCCCCCGGATTGATGAGCCGGCCGGACGGCACCGGGCAACTCATCCGGAGGGTGAAAAAGATCGATGCCAAGATCCTCGCCTGTGCCGGTGGGGCCGGAAGCGCGGGATCCGTCGGCGGTATGCTTTCCAAGCTGGAGGCGGCACGTCTGGCCATGGGTCGGGGAATCCCGGTGGTGATCGCTGATGGGCGAAGAGCCGATGTTCTGGTGAAAAGTGCGTTGTCAGTTCCCTTGGGCACCCTGTTTTCCCGATGAGTGCTGTCGTGGATTTGGCCCGCAAGGCCAGACAGGCATCCCGTCGGCTGGCCCGGCTCTCCAGCCCGGAAAAAAACGATTTACTGTCGGCCATGGCCGACCAGCTGGAGTTGCGGAAAAAAGAGATTCGCGCGGCCAACGAGGAGGATCTGGCCGCCGCCCGGAAAGCCGGAATTTCCGGCGCTCTGCTCGACCGGCTCGATCTGAACGAAAAACGTTTCGCCGAAATGGTGGCGGGCGTGCGCCAAGTGATGAAGTTGACTGATCCCGTGGGCGAGGTGATTCGGAAATGGAAGCAGCCCAACGGGCTGGAGATCGAAAAAATCAGGGTACCGATCGGTTTGATTGGCATCATCTATGAGTCCCGGCCCAACGTGACGGTCGACAGCGCGGTCCTTTGCCTGAAAACGGGCAATGGGGTGCTTCTTCGTGGAGGGCGGGAGGCGAGAAAAAGCAACCGGGCCTTGGCGACGGCTTTGGGTGAGGCGGCAGTCAAAAAGGGGCTACCTGCCGAAGTGGTGGCGCTGGTGGAGGATGAAAGCCGGGAAAGCATTCCGGAAATGTGCCGTTTGGAGGGAGTCATTGACCTGCTCATTCCGCGGGGAGGGCATGGGCTGATCCAAACGGTGTTGGAACATGCCCGTGTTCCAGTGATCAAACACTCGCATGGGGTTTGTCATGTTTTTGTGCATCAGGCGGCCGATCCGGCGATGGCCGAGGCCATCGTAGTCAACGCCAAGTGCCAGCGTCCCGCCACCTGCAATGCGGCCGAGACCCTGTTGGTCGACCGGGCGGGTGCGGAAAAAATCCTGCCCCGGCTCCTTCAGGCCCTGAAGGCAAAGGGGGTGAAACTTTACGGAGATGAGGCGACTAGCCGGGCGGCAGGGGAGAAACTGGCCCCCCCCGCCAACTGGGAAACCGAATATCTCGATTTGAGCATGTCCATCCGGGTGGTCGACGGGGTGAAGGGGGCGCTGGAGCACCTGGAGCAGCATGGAAGCCACCACTCAGACGCAATCATCACCAATGATCGGGCGGCGGCGGAGGAGTTTTTGCGGGGAGCCGACTCGGCAGCGGTCTATTGGAATGCCTCCACCCGTTTCACCGACGGAGCGGAGTTTGGTTTCGGTGCGGAGATCGGCATCAGCACGGATAAGATCCACGCCCGCGGGCCCATGGGTTTGGAAGAACTGACCTCCTACAAGTATGTGGTCACCGGCCACGGTCAGTTGCGCGAGTGAGTTCTTTTACGGGTCACGGCTCCGGTCTGCAGGGACCGCGCATCGAGGTGCGTGGAAAGTTCCTGTTCAGCGGGGAAAATAAATTTTTCATTCAAGGGGTCACCTATGGTCCGTTCCGGGACGGGGATGATCATCTGGGAACCCCAGAAAAGGCCCGCCGGGACTTCGGGTTGGTAGCGGCGGCAGGTTTCAACGTTTTGCGGGTCTATCATCCGCCTCCTCGATGGTTTTTGGATCTGGCCGCCGAGCACGGTTTGAGGGTGATGGTCACCGTGCCGTGGCAGAGGCGTGTTTTGTTCCTTGATGATGGTGCCGTTCGAAGGGAGATCCGGGCGAGCGTAAGGCGGGCGGCCAAGGGTGGATCCGGTCATCCGGCCGTACTGGGATACTACATCGACAACGAGATTCCTCCCGATCTGGTCCGTTGGTACGGCCCCCAGCGGGTCGAGGGATTCCTTGATTCGCTGGTCCGGATCGTGAAAGACGAGGATTCTGGGGCCCTGGCGGCCTACGCCAATTTTCCGCCGACGGAATATCTTCTGCCCAAAGAGACGGATTTTCTTTCGTACAACGTGTACCTCCACCGCGGGCCCGACCTGAGGGCCTATCTGTCACGGTTGCAAAATCTGGCGGAGGGCCGACCGCTGGTTTTGGGCGAGTTTGGCATGGATACCCTCCGTCATGGGCAGGAGGAACAGGCAGCCCTGTTGGACCTGCACTGGGATGAGGTGTTTCGGGGAGGCTTGGCGGGAACGATCCTGTTTTCCTGGACTGATGAGTGGTTCACCGACGGAATCGATGTGGGGGATTGGGCCTTCGGATTGGTGCAGAAAGACCGCCAGCCAAAAATTGCCTATCGAAACCTGGCCCAGAAGACCCTCGGTCCGAAGGACCGGTTGGTGGAAAAATTTCCGCTCCCGCGCGTTCCGAAAGTTTCGGTGGTGGTCTGTAGCTATAACGGGGCGGCCACTCTGCGGGGATGTCTGGAGGCGCTGCAGAAGGTGGACTATCCGGACTTTGAGGTGATCTTGGTCGACGACGGATCGAAAGATTCCACCCAGTCGATCGTGGCGGAGTTTCCTTTGGTGAAAAATATCCTCCAGCCCAACCGTGGACTCTCTGTGGCTCGGAATGTGGGCATGCAGGCGGCCACGGGGGAGATCATTGCGTACACGGATTCCGACTGCATGCCGGATTCCGACTGGCTGTATTTTTTGGTCTCCACGCTTTTGCACTCCTCCTATGCGGCGGTGGGTGGACCCAACCTGAATCCACCGGCCCAGGGGCCGATCCCGGCGGCGGTGGCGGCTTGTCCCGGGGCGCCGACTCATGTGCTACTCAGCGACACGGAGGCGGAACATATCCCAGGTTGCAACATGGCTTACTGGAAATCGGTGCTGGAGGAGATCGGCGGCTTTGACCCTGAATTCCGCACCGCCGGCGACGATGTGGATCTCTGTTGGCGGCTGATGCAGGCCGGGCATCGGGTCGGTTTCAGTCCCAGCGCCTTGGTCTGGCATCACCGCCGGTTCACCATGCAGGCCTATTTCCGGCAGCAAAAGGGATACGGCGAGGCGGAGGCCATGCTCCGGTTCAAGCACATGCAATATTTCGATCCGCAGGGTTCAGCTCGCTGGAAAGGTGTGATCTATGGGCTGCCCCGGTTTGAGAGGGTATTTCACCGCCCGATCATTTATCACGGCATTTTCGGCACCGGACTATTTCAGTGTCTCTATCCCAAGCCGGCTTCCCCTTGGGCCCAGTTGGTCAGCGGGCTGGAATGGAACGCCTTGGCGCTGTTTATTTTTCTGGTTTCCATCCAGGTGGAGCAAATTCGAATCGTGCCGCTCCTGATGTTGGCCGCGACCCTCCTGCCGGCGATTTCTTTCATGGTGGTCGCGCGGGTCGAGCCCAAGCACGACACGGTGTTGGCCCGGTTGACCGTCTTTTACCTCGCCCTGACCCAGCCCCTGGTGCGTGACTGGGCGCGCTATTTCACCTGGTTGAAGGGTAAGAGGACCCCGGATGCGGTGGTGCAAACCCCGGAAAAAGATGCGGGGCCATCCCTTCCGCTTTTCCGCTCGCGACTGCTCTCCTTTTGGAGCGAGCAGGGCAGGGAGCGGGTGCATTTGTTGGCCGAGATTGAAAAAATCCTCGAGGAAGAGGGCTGGCGTTACGCCCAAGACACGGGTTGGAATTCGTGGGATGTGCAAATCTTCGCCAACCGCTGGTGGCACATCCGTCTGCGAAGCCTGACGGAGATTTATCCCCACGGAAGGCGCCTGACCCGGGTTCATCAGGGGATCATCCCTACCACCTTCAGCGTTTTGTTTGCGGTCACTGCCATCACGGCGGATGTTCTCGTGGCTTTGTCGTATCCTGCAGCTCTGCCCATCTTTTTGGGCATCCTAGCATTGGCAGGCACGGGATGGCTCTGGACCGGATGGCAACTTCGTCGCCGTGTGGGGGATCTGGTCCGGGTAGCGGCTCGCCGGGCGCAGTTGTTGCCCACCGGCGGAAAGGCCCCGGCAAGTTCATGAGCCTGATTTTGCGCATCCTTGGGTATTACCGCCCTTTTCTCGGGCGGATTCTTCTGGCTCTGGGTCTGCTCGGAGTCGCCACGGTGTTGAACCTGCTCAAGCCTTGGCCTTTGAAATTTGTCGTTGATGTCATCCTGCGCTCTCCCGGCGGGGGAATCGCATTGCCGTTTTTGCCGGGAGAATGGTCGCTGCCGTCGGCCCTGTCGATCACCTGCGGGGCTCTGGTGGGGATTCATCTTCTTTGGGGCGCGGTCAATCTGGCCGAAACCTACGCCTTGATTGAGATCGGGTTGCGGGCCCTGTTGCAGGTTCGGACCGAGTTGTATGCCTACCTGCAATCCTTGCCCCTGCGGTTTCATGACGTAAGGCGGAGTTCGGATTCCAGTTTTCGCGTGGCCTACGACGCCCAAGCCATTCAGACCTATTTCAATCGGGGATTTGCCACCATTCTTGGATCTCTGCTGACCTTGGGGGGGACTTTCTTTGTCATGCTAAGGATGAGTCCTCTGCTGGCCCTGCTGTCTCTTGGGGTGATTCCGTTCCTGATGCTGGCTATCTCGCGCTACGCTGGAAGGATCCGCCGGGAGACAGCGGCGTTGCAGTCCCAGGAGAGCGATGTGTTGGCCCGGGCCAACGAGGGGCTGTCGAGCATCCGGGTGGTACATGCTTTTGGGCGGGAGTCCTACGAGGTGGATCTGTTTCGTCGGGAGTGCCGCCAGTCGCTGGAGGCCAACCTTCGTCTTTCGATGACCAATGTCGCCAGCACTCTGGTGGTGGGCACCTTGCTGGCGGCCGGCACGGCCGTGCTATTGTGGGCTGGAGCGGGGGAAGTGGCGGCGGGAAAGATGACCTTGGGAGACCTACTCGTCTTTCTGGCTTATCTGGCGATGTTGTATTCCCCGCTGGAACAGCTGAGTTACACGGCGTGGTCCATGGAGGGAGCTGCGGCGGCCGCGCAGCGGGTCTTTGAGGTTCTGGACACGCCGGATGAAGTGCCCGATCCGGTCAAGCCGGCGAAACTTCCGGCAGGCCCGGGGAAGATTGAGTTTCGCGGAGTGGGATTCCGTTATCCACGAGGGGACGAGGTGCTTCACGGTCTAAGTTTCGTCATCCAGCCCGGGGAGTCGGTGGCGGTGGTTGGGGGGACCGGGGCCGGCAAAACCACGTTACTTTCTCTTCTTCCGCGCTTTTACGATCCGACCGAAGGAAGCATCCATTTCCACGGCATCGATCTGCGTGAGGTGGCCAAGAAAGATCTTCGCGCGAGACAGGCTTTGGTGCTGCAGGAGACGGTGCTGTTGAATGGGACGGTCCGGGAAAATATCGCTTACGGCAGGCCGGGGGCCTCGTTCCGTGAAATTGAAAAAGCGGCCCAGGAGGCGCAGGCAGAGGAGTTTATCCGAGCTCTGCCCCAGGGGTACGAAACCAAAGTGGGGGAACGGGGGGCGATGTTGAGCGGGGGCCAGCGGCAAAGGATCGGAATCGCGCGCGCCTTTTTGCGGGATGCGCCCATTTTGCTTTTGGACGAACCGACCAGTGCGCTGGATCCGACCACGGAAAAAGAGTTGTTGGATGTGCTCGGGCGGGTGATGAGCCGTCCCACCACCCTTTTGGTGACGCATCGGTTACATGCGGCCCATCGGGCGGACCGGATTCTGGTCTTGGAGAGGGGAAGATTGGTCGAGGAAGGGCGTGGCGAGGATCTCTTGGGGCGGAAGGGTGCCTACTGGCGGCTGTGGCAGGCGGCTTCCGGCCGGAGTTAGGGCGATTTCTTCTCGAACCGGTTATGGACCTCGGCCGCGTTGGTTTCTGAGAGGTTCACCGTGTTGGTTTTGCCTGCCGCCAACTCGACCTCCAGTAGCCAGTAGGCCACAGCATAGCGGCTTTTGTATTGGCCATAGAGGGCATATTTGCCCGGGGAAGTGTTGGAAAAGGTGAAGGATCCGTTGGTGGCGGTTTTGGTTCGGGCGGTCGCGGCGTTGGCGGCGGCCTGGCTCATGGCTTTGAGATCCAGATTTTTATATCCGTCGGCAAAATCGATCTGCACTCCAACCGGCTCTTCTTCCCCGTTGGCGTTACGCTTGATGGCCAGACCCTCCGTTCGCCAGGTCTCCATTCGGAGGCGGCGGATTTCCGGAATCAGGGAAGTGGGGGCAAGAACCAGATCCATGCCACCAAGGTTTTGCGGGGAAGTGGCATTCTTTAATTGAATGGTGGCCATGCCTGTTAGGGCGGCTGGCTCCGCCGCCATAGCAACCCAAGGCATCAGGAAACCGAGAAGAAGCTGGGCGGTCAGCTTGCCAAAGGAGCGGAGTGGTTGAAACTTAGAGGGATGAGGTCTCATGACGCCCTAATTTACGCCCATGATGGGCGGGGGAAAAGTTCTCCGTGAAAGAGGCTTCCTACCGTCCTTTGGCCCGGTTGTTGGCGGGCTACTCGACGCGTTTGCGTCGAGGGGACCGGGTTTGGATCGATGCCGCCGAAATTCCTGAGGACTTTGTCATTGTGCTGATCCGGGCGGTCCGGGAGCGGGGGGCCGAACCTTTTGTCCACCTGCATACCGGCCGAATTTCCCGGGAGTTGGGCCGCGGAGCTACGGAGGCGGGATTAAAGTTCTCCCTGAAACATGACTTGGCCCGCATGAAGGCCATGCAGGCCTATATCGGCTTACGGGGAGCCCAAAACAGTTTTGAATCGAGTGATGTTCCGATGCCGCAACAAAGGCTGGCGGGCAAAATCATGAGGCCTTTTTCCGATCGCCGCATCAATCACACCCGCTGGGTGGTCTTGCGCTGGCCCAGCCCCTCCATGGCCCAAGCTGCCGGGATGAGTACGGAGGCCTTCGAGGAACTTTTTTTTCAAGTCTGCACCCTCGATTACCGCAAGATGGCCAATGCGGTGAAACCGCTGGTGAACCGGATGCGCAGGACCGATCGGGTCCACATTACGGGCCCGGGCACGGATCTGCGTTTTTCGATCCAAGGGATCGGCGTGATTCCCTGCGTGGGGGAGCGGAATATTCCCGACGGCGAGGTGTTTACCGCTCCGGTCCGGGAGAGTGTGGAGGGGCAGGTCACCTTCAATGCCCCGGCGATTTATCGGGGAATTCCCTTCGATAATGTCCGGTTGCGATTTTCCAAGGGGCGGATCATCGAGGCCAAGGCCGGCGACAAGAGCCGCCAACTGGAGGAGATTTTCGCGAGCGACGAGGGGGCGCGGTACGTGGGCGAGTTTTCCCTGGGACTCAACCCGCGCCTGACCCGGCCCATTCGGGACATCCTCTTTGATGAAAAGATCGCCGGATCCTTTCACTTTACGCCCGGTCAGGCCTACGAGGTGGCGGACAATGGCAATCGCTCCCAGATCCATTGGGATCTGGTGAATCTGCAAGACCGGGCCCACGGCGGCGGGCGGATCTTTTTTGACGGCAAGCTGATCCGTGAGGATGGACGGTTTGTGACGAAGGAGCTTGCGGGTTTGAATCCGGAAAAACTGGGGAAGCTGTTGGCGTTATGAGTTTGCCTGAGGCCTTGGTTGAGTTGGCGGAGCAGGCGGGGGCCAAGGATTTGGTTCTTTGTCAAAAGGCGGTCCAAGAGGCCTCCCACGACCAGAGGTCCATGGTCAACGCCTTGCTGGAGACCGGTCAGGTGGATGAAAAGATTTTTGCCCAAAAACTGGGGGAGACGATCGGACTTCCGGTCTGGCCGGGGGAAATCCCGCCGATTCCCGCTCCGATGCGGGACAAGTTTCCTGCCCGGATCGCCCTGCGGCATCGCCTGCTTCCCGTTACGCCGGAGGAGGGTGGTCCGTTGCCCGTGCTCTGTTTCGACCCGTTCGATCATTTAGCCCGGCAGGC
Source organism: uncultured Akkermansia sp. (assembly GCA_964655385.1). Classification (GTDB taxonomy): domain Bacteria; phylum Verrucomicrobiota; class Verrucomicrobiia; order Methylacidiphilales; family Verrucolacustridaceae; genus Verrucolacustris. The sequence goes on along the minus strand of CAZZMY010000016.1, from coordinate 5,485 downwards.
GCTGGCGGGGTTCTGGGAGGGGGAAACCCAATGGATGCTGGCTCCACGCCGGGCGGTCTTGGATGGATTGCGTAGCGGTTACGGCGTGGGAGCAGAAACTTTCGATGAAATCCTAGAGGGTCGCGGGGACCTCCCGCCTCCCAGTGACCTCGAGCAGGAGACGACCATTCTCGACGGGGATGATTCCGAGGCCTCGGTCATCAAGTTTGTGAACCAGATCATCCGGGAAGCGCTCCAGGAGCGGGCGACGGATATCCACATCGAACCACTGGAGGACGATCTGCAGGTGCGTTACCGAATCGACGGTGTGTTGCGCAACATTCCCGTGCCTCCCCAGATCAAGCTTTTCCAAGCTTCCCTAATTTCCCGCATCAAGATCATGGCTCATCTGGATATCGCCGAGCGGCGCTTACCGCAGGATGGCCGGATCAATCTGGAGTTTGAAGGGCGTCCGATTGACGTCCGGGTGGCGACGATTCCCTCGGTCACGGGGGAGTCCGTCAGTCTCCGTCTTCTGGGTCAGCAACGGTACGACTTTGCCCAGTTGGGTTTGAGTCCGGTCAACGAGCAAAAGGTTAGGGCCTTGCTGGCCCTGCCCAACGGGATTGTGCTGATCACCGGGCCGACCGGGTCCGGAAAATCGACCACCCTCTACACCTTTTTGGCCTCTCTCAACACCAAGGATCGGAGAATCGTGACGATTGAGGATCCGGTGGAAAACAAGCTTCCCGGGGTGGTGCAGATTGCGGTCAAACCGGAGATCAATCTGACGTTCGCCACCGGTTTGCGGAGCATTCTCCGCGGTGATCCCAACGTAGTCATGGTGGGAGAGATGCGGGACAGTGAAACGATCAAGATTGCCATTCAGGCCGCCCTAACAGGCCATTTGGTGTTCTCCACCCTGCACACCAATGATGCGATTGGGGGGATCACCCGGTTGGTGGATATGGGGGTGGAGCCTTTCTTGGTGGGAACTTCCGTGCGGGCCTTTCTCGCCCAGCGTTTGGTGCGGGTTCTCTGCCCTTGGTGCTGTGAGCCGGGAAATTATTCCGAGGAGTACTGCCACAAAGTGGGGATTCCCTTGGAAAAGGCAGCCACAGCCCACCGGGCGGTGGGCTGTGATCGCTGCCGCCAGACCGGGTATCAGGGCCGGCGAGCCATTTATGAAATCTGTCTGGTTTCCCCGCAAATCCAAGAGCTGATCACGCGACGCGAATCCAGTGCGGTCATACGGGAGATGGCCCGTACGCAGGGCATGACAAGCTTGCGCGAAGATGGTTGGGACAAGGTGGCGGAGGGGACCACGACGATTGAGGAGGTTGTACGGGTGACTGCGGTCGAGGCCTCAACCACAGGGCATTAGGATGCCGCAATTTAGTTACGAGGCTTTGGCCGTCGGCGGGGGGCGAACGAAGGGGGTGCTGGAGGCCAGGAGCCGGCAGGAGGCCTTGGCCCATCTGAGTCGCCTGAAGTTGCAGCCTTTGCGGTTGCATCAGGAAGGGGCGGAGGCGGGCGCCAAGGCCGCGCCCGAGGGTGCGACCCTGACGGTGGCCCAAGCGATGACGGAAAATCAGATCATCTCCTTCACCGAGGAGCTGGGGGATCTCTTGGATGCGGGTTTGCAGTTGGAAGGTGCTTTAAAAATGATGGAACAGAGATCCGAGGCTTCCGCCTTGAAGACGGTAGCGCACAGTCTGCGCACGCAAGTTCGTGAAGGAACCAGTTTGTCGCGGGCCTTGAAGAACGCCTCGGCAAGCTTTTCTGATCTTTACTGCAATCTAGTGGCGGCGGGGGAGGTGAGCGGCGCCTTAAAGGACATCCTGCAACGACAGGTTCTCTATTTGAAAAAACTCAATGACTTAAAAGCCCGGGTGATTCAGGCGCTTATTTATCCGATGTTTGTCACCGGGGCAGGGATTTTACTGATGGTCCTGTTTGTGGTGGTCCTGGTTCCCCAGCTGGAGACGTTGTTCAGCAAATCCCCCCAGACCATGCCGATCGTGACCAAGCTTCTGCTTTGGACGAGCAACTTCCTTGTGCACTGGGGGTGGCTGGTGCTGGTCATGTTGGCCATGGGGGGCTTGGCCTTTTGGCAGATGATCCAAAAACCGGCCGGCCGGGTCTGGTGGGACCAGGCGCGGAGCAAAATTCCCATCGCCGGCCCCGTCTTGGAGGCCTCTTTCTACGCCCAGTTCAGCCAAACCCTGGCCAACCTTCTGGCCAACGGGGTGACCCTGATGCAGGCGATGAAATTGGTCTCCCAATCGACGCCCAACACGTATTACCGGGGAAAGCTCGAGCAGGCTTCCGAGCAGGTTTCAGAGGGGTATTCGCTCAGCCGCGCGCTTAGGCAGGTGGGTGGATTTTCCGACATGTTCCTTGATCTGGTGGCGGTGGGAGAGCAGACGGGCGAGTTGGCTAAATCCCTGGATAAGGCGGGGGCCCGCTTCGAAAAAGACATGGATCGTAAAATTCAGCGGATCACCGCCCTGATTCAGCCGGTGATCATTGTCATCATTGCCCTGGTGGTTGGGGCCGTGGTTTATTCCATCATCACCAGCATCTTCGATGCAATGTCCGGCATGCGGAAAAGTCTCTAATAAGTTGTTCCCGTTCCTTCGTGGGTTGTTGACGGGGTGCGTGAGCAAGGTGTGCTCTCCATCCGCCAAATTTTCGTTCCCTTGCCAAATTGGGAGGCGTGAAGAAATGGACGCACCGCATGGCCCGCATGGGCTGGCTTTTCTTCCTCCTTTGGGCGGCCTCTCTTGGCACGGCTGAGGCCCCTCCGGGTCGGGGAATTCCGCCCGCGGTTTGGGATGCGCGGCAGCCTCAGCAGGCGCAACCGGTTTGGTTTGGACCTGTCTCGGGGCAAGCCGGCTGGAAAACCTATTCGTGGAGGGCGCTGCTTCGGCCCCCTCCCGGGGATAGCCGGTTGGCGTTGACCCTGGTGTTTCGTGAGACCCCCGGAGGTTTTGCCCGGGTCATTTGGCAGGAACCCGGCAAATCAATCACCCTCTGTGGAAATTTGTATGAGCACGCGGCGGATCTACACCAGCGCACGCTCCTGCTGGATCGCGGAACGATCGGGGGACCGGGACAGGTCATCGTGGAATCCACCGGGGCGGATTCTGTTTTGGAGCGAGTGGAGCTGAACTGGGTGGAGCCTCTGATTTTGGCGGCCGGATGGGCTGCTTCGTCCGGTTATTACCTCAGTCCCTCGGGGAAAATATTCCCGACCGAGGAGTTGCAAGATGGCGGGCGCCGAGCCCCCTCCGATGAGGACAAAGGCACGGTAATGGATGCGGTCCTGGACGCGGGACCGGTCAAGGTGGAGCCCCAGGGTTCTGTTCGTTTTCTTGTGCCCATCGCCGGACAACCATTTTACGGGCGTTTCGAGGGCGAGGCGGCTGGACTGGCCCCCGGGGAAGAGCCGTGGCTTTGGGTCAATGGCCGGGCGCTGGCAGGGGTCGCGGTGGAGTCGCCCGGTTTGGATGACCCCGGGTACAGGCCCGAGCGGGATGGACGAGAAATTCAATACGGAGGTTGGCGAAAAATCTGGGCGTTTATCCCAGTTGGCTACCTAAAAGGCGGGGAAAATCAGCTGGATGTCCAGCTGGCTAACGGTTCCGCCGGAGCCACCTTGAGAAGTCTCCGCTTGCAGGTGGTTTTTGGGGCAGCGAAGGCAGTGCCCCAAGCGCCAGCGCCGGCTCCGGTTCCTGCCAATCAGAATGTCCCGGCCAAGCCTGTCGCACTGCCGCGCTTGAGGACGGGATTGTCTTCCGTAACTCCTGTCGTAGGCTTGAGACAAGAATGAAAAAACGTTCCTCAATTTGTCTTGCTGGTTCCGCTGGTTTCACCCTGATCGAAATTATGCTGGTGGTGGGAATCATCACCGTACTCATGGGTTCCGCCATATTCATGCTGACGGGAAACCTTGAATTTGCGAAGGAGCAAAGGGCCCGCGGGGATCTGCAGGCCATCACCACCCAGATTCGCATGTTTGAGATGAAAAGCGGTGGGGTGCAGTTGACCGAAGCGCAGGGTTTGAATGCGTTGGTTGGAAAAGGGAAGGGATTTGAGCAGTTGCCCAAAGACCCATGGGGCCAGGATTATAAATACAAGGTGGACTCCTCCTCGGCGAAGGGCTTTCGGGTGTATTCGATGGGCCCCGACCGGAAGGATGATCGTGGCGGGGGTGACGATATCAGCTCGAACTAGCGGGTTCGGGGAGGCGGGCCGGATGAAGCGGCGCCCGGGGTGGGGGGCTCAGTTTGGATTTACCCTTTTGGAGGTTATGTTGGCCGTGGGCATTGGAGTCGTCTTCATGGGAGGGGCGGTGGTCTTTCTCACTTCGACCGGGGGAGACAAGGAAATAGCCAGAGCCCGAAAAACTCTGGAGGATCAGGCGGGCCAGGCCCGGGAGGACGCCTTGCGCTTTGGTCGCGAGCAAAGGGTCATTCTGAATGCCCGTACTGTCGGCGGAAAGGAATTGCCGGAGGGGGTTTCCATGGATGTGATCACTCCGCAGGATCTGGCCGTCGGGCGGCGGGGGTGGGGCAAGCCTCAAGATTACCCCTGGCTGTTCACGGGATCCGGATTGGTGGAACCCCTCCGGGTCCGGCTCCGACACGACGACAACATCGAACAGTTTTCCTTTGGGGCCTTGACCGGGGAGAGCGTGACGGAGAAGCCGGACCGCCGATGAAAACCGCCTCCGCATCCTTTACGTTGATCGAGGTCATGCTGGCGGTGGCCGTGTTTGCCTTTGCCGCCGTAGGGTTTGCCGTCGCCTTGAACGACGTTCTCGGAATCAATGTGGAGATGATGCGGACGAGCCAGCGGCGGCAGGCCGTCGAATCCCTGGCGGCCCGGATTTTGGCGGCCTCCAACAACTTGCAGGATCGGGGCACGCAGTGGCAGACCGAGGCCAAATATAAAACCTGGGAATTGCAAAGCTCCTGCCGCGCCGCCGATCCGCTCACCTTGTCAGGATCCAATCCGGCAGCCTATCGACAAGTGCAGGGTTGGTTTTTGCTCGGGACACGGGCGGCGGGCAAGAATGGTGAAAGTCTGGATGCGGTTTCTTTTCTTCTGTGGCCCCAGCGATGAAAACCAGCCGTTCCTTCACCCTGATTGAGGTCACTCTGGGTATGGCCATTTTGATCCTGATCTTCGGGGTCATCTTTCAGCTCGTTCAATTTTCCGTCATAGGCGCCAATGCCGCGGGACAGTACAGCCTGCGGAACCGGGAGGTAAGCGGCCTCTTTGCCCTCCTGCGTCAGCTTTGTCTCGATTTGCCCCTTAAATCCCAACTGGGGTTAGTTTCACGGGTCGGCGGGGGATACGACCTTGTCCTGACCAATGCGCCACTGGCCATTCTTCCTGATGCCTATGAAGGGCTGAAGGTGATCGAACTTCGGGTGGAAAAATCGCCCACGGGAGATGGCCGGGTTCTCAATCTGGTGGAACGGTTTGAATTTACCAA
>CAZZMY010000015.1:14503-20134 GCA_964655385.1 uncultured Akkermansia sp. | reverse complement strand
CGGCCACGGCGGCCAAGGCAGCAACCACAATCAGATAGCGGGGTGTTTTCATAGATGGGAATCTTGCCTGAACCGGATACTCCTCTCAATCCCAAACAATCCTCGCTCTTGCCCCAAAACCTGCTATTTTGAGATTTTTATGGCAGATCCAAAACTCAGAAATATTGCGATTATCGCCCACGTGGACCATGGGAAGACCACGCTGGTGGATCAATTGCTTCGCCAAGCCGGTACCTTCCGCTCTAACCAAGTGGTGGCCGAGCGGATGATGGACTCCATGGATTTGGAGCGGGAACGAGGCATCACGATCAAAGCCAAAAACGCCTCTTTCGAATACCAGGGCACCCGGGTGAATATCGTCGACACTCCCGGTCACGCCGACTTCGGGGGCGAGGTGGAGCGTATTCTCCGCATGATCGATGGGGTTTTGCTGGTCGTTGACGCTGCCGAAGGTCCCCAGGCTCAAACCAAGTTCGTACTCCGAAAAGCCCTGGCCGTGGGCGCCAAACCCATCGTGGTTCTCAACAAGATCGACCGGGAGAACGCCGACCCTAAAAAAGTCCTCGATCAGGTTTTTGATCTTTTTTTGGAACTCAACGCCACGGATGCCCAGCTTGATTTTCCTGCCATCTACGCCTCGGCCAAAGAGGGGTACGCCACTTTGAAGTGGGAAGGCAAAGTCACTCCCGAAATCAAAGAAGCGGGCATGAAACCCCTTTTTGACACCATTCTTTCGGTGGTCCCCCCTCCTCCGGGTGAACTCAACTCCCACTTCTCTCTTTTGGTCGCCAACTTGGATCACTCCGACTTCGTGGGCCGCATCTCGATTGGACGGATCGTCTCCGGAACCATCAAGATGGGGGATCCTGTGGCCTGCCTGAGCACTGAAGGAAAACCGGAAACCGGCCGCGTGACCAAACTTTTCTCCCACCGAGGCATGGAGCGTATCGAAATCGAAAGCGCTTCTGCCGGAGACATTATCGGCTTGGCCGGTTTGGCCTCCCCCGAAATCAGCTCCACCATTGCCGACAAACCGGATCGCCCCCCCCTCCCCTTCGTCGCCATCGATCCGCCCACGATTCACATGCAGTTTCTGGTCAACGACTCTCCTCTCGCCGGACGGGAGGGGAAATTCCTGACCGCCCGGCATCTCAGGGAGCGTCTGGAAAAGGAAATTCGCACCAATGTAAGTCTTCGCTTCACCGACGGGGCGAATGCCGGCTCATTTGAAGTCAAAGCCCGAGGAGAAATGCAGATTGCGATTCTTCTCGAGCAGATGCGTCGGGAAGGGTTCGAAGTCCTGGTCTCCCGCCCGGAAGTTATCTTCCAAAAAGCGGAGGACGGTTCAGTCGTCGAGCCCATCGAAACTCTGTATGCCGAGATCCCCTCCTTCGCCCTCGGAGACATCATGGGTAATCTCGCCGGCCGTAAGGCTGAGATCGAGGACATGAAACCCAATGGCGAGAACACCTCCCTCGTTGCAGCCATCCCCACCCGCGGACTGATCGGTTTTGAAACCGACCTCCAGAATTTGACGAAAGGCATGGGCATCATCTCCCATCTTTTCCGTGAATACGGCCCTTTCCGGGGTGAAATACCAGCCCGAATCAACGGCGTGCTCGTCGCCCTCGAACCCGGCATCTCCACCACCTACTCACTGGAAAACCTCCAGGAACGGGGAACTCTTTTTGTCGGACCCCAGGAAGACATCTATGCCGGGATGATCATCGGCGAAAACGCACGTCCCGCTGACATGGTGGTGAACCCATGCAAAGCCAAGAATTTGACCAACATGCGCTCCCAAGGAGACGGCAAAGGCATCCAACTTAGCCCTCCCCTCAAGCACAGCCTGGAACGCGGGCTGGAATACCTCGCTGAAGACGAATATCTGGAGGTCACCCCAAAGACCCTGCGCTTCCGGAAAAAGATCCTCGACCATACCAAGCGCAAACGCTCGGAATAAACCCCATTCCACATTTCTGGGAATGAAGTGCCGCTAGACGGACAGCTTGTTCCGCACCCCAAATCGCAATCAGTCTTACTTTTGTTCTTTTTCTCTCCAGACACGACGAAAAGCAGCTGCTTGGATAATAAACCCTAAAGGCCATGCCAGAAGGGTCAGGAAAAAGCACAGCAATAAGACGATAGTGCACGATCCATAGATTTTCCAAAGGGAAGAGAAGGTTCCAGGCAATCTATCCGTCATCCAGTGAATCAAAAATGCTCCTCCCGAAAGATACAACAACACAGGTAAAAAAGAAACCAGCCAACCTAAAAACATCCACAAACTTACATGCCAAAGATTTTTGCGGCATGCCGCCCGACTCGCGTAAAGCGATCGCAGAATTCCCCCATCTCGGATGGCAACCAGGGGTAATGCAAAAAAAGCTCCAAGGTAAAAACGAATCGACTTACCGATAACCCCAAGAAAAAAGAATAATGGAAGGATCCAACCGAGGTGGAGCATCGAAAAGGTCCAAGCTCTTTTGAAAGGAACTCGAATGAGAACCCAATCTAAAGCACCCGCAAAAATGAGAGAAACTGCTGCTCCAGTGATTAAATAGAAAAAAAACCAGGCTAGGACCGTATAGTTGATAATCATACATCGAAGCCCCCACCGTAGCCACCCCATTGGAGACTTCCCCCAAGGTTCCTTGGAACGTAAGGCCAACAATAGCATGATTCCTGACAGAATAGGCGCCAAGCCAAGCCACAGGACCCCTCCAAAACGTGGCACATAATTCAGGCCTACCAGAAAAAGAAAGATGAAGGTGCTCCATGCCCATGCGGACCAGTCCCATGCCTTCCATAAGAGAGCAGCCTCATGCCATATGGCGAAGAGCTCAAGTCGCCCGCGAGATAACCCATTTTCTACCGGGATTTTTTCCGTCCCATGGAACCATTTCTGCAGCGTAACGAGGAATAAGAATAACTGATCCAGATTTTTTTTCATGGCTTCTTGTCCGGTGGTGACAACTTCTTCTCCAACTGCCGAATACGATAATGGACCACGGCCGATTCCCACTCGGGATAATCAACCTCAAGTTTTCGCAAATCCTCAAGAATCCTCTGTAATTGAACTTTTGCCTCGGCTGTTTTACCTGCCGCCTGAAGGGCCTCTGCCACGTGAAACTGGCTGAAGATTCTCAAATACTCGACCTCCGGGGATTCCCGGGCCAGGATTTCGCGTCTGGCTTGAGCCTGATAAAGTTTTTCCTGGTATTCCTTGGCTTCCCTTAGATGACCCGCCCAATTCGCAATCCCGGAAGCCATTCGCAAGGCATCAGGGTCCCCTGGATTATGCAGAACCGCCTCTTGGGCCCACTTCCATGCCTCTTCCTTGTCCTCGAGTTGCACTTCGATCATCGCCAAGCGCTTGGAAGCCTTTGCACGCGTATCCTCTTTGTCTGCCAAGTTTTTATACCAATCCACCATCTGCATAGGGCTTAGCATTCCGCTTTGGGTGAAAAGATCAGCCATCCACAGGGTCCAGTCGGGCTTCAGCCAAATACAAGCTGGCACCACTAGTTTTCCTATGGCCTGAATGAGTTCGCCATGAAAAAAACCTCCTCCGCTCCCAAACCCAAATCCAAAACTCACCTCCCCCTTCTGATTCCCCCAAGGGATTCTTCCGTTTTTTCCCAATTCCTCCACCTCCCAGGGCCATCCTCGTTTGTTTCGCCGGGCTGACGGCTTCCCTGATTTCTTCTTATTCTCCGCCACCAGCGCCTCCTCGGCTAACTGCTTCTCGACCGACGCCAGAACCAACCGTGCCTCCTCTTTCTCTCCAGCTCGCCACAAGAGTATGGCGCTTCCCATACGGGCGGAGAAATGAGGGGCCAGGGACTCAGCGATTCGAAAATGTTCCAGAGCACTCTCCTGATTCTTACAAGGGAAATCCGCCCAGCGAAAAACGCCCCCCTCCTTGGAGCAACAAGCCGTGGCGGTTGAAGCGAGGCCCAGAAAGCCACCTAACTTTTGATCTTTCCAGATTCGCGCCCCCCATGCGACGTGCTGAAGTAGGTAAGAAGCCCACCGCCGAGGGGATACTGGGGAAATAAAATCGCCGCTGTACTGAAAATGCAGGTCAGTCTGCGGATGTCGGAGTGTGAAATTAAACTGAATGAGCCCAACAGCGGGGAGATCCTGTATGGCCTTCATCTGAGACTCAGGAAACCTTTTCCCCTGGACTTCGAAAGCATCGATCTTTGGATCCGCCATCTCACAATAGCCGGCCAAAGCATGCCATCTGGACTTATCCCAATCATCCCCTCTGATTGTGTCAGAGAATATCAGCTCTTGAACCATCGCTAGGGCATCCCCGGGCTTTCCCAAACGAAGCAACTCCCCCGCCAATTTCCCTGACTCTGGTCCTTCGTTTGGTTGTCCTCGAAGGGCCTCCCGCTTGACTCGAATCCCTTTGATGGGATTTGCCCCTTCCCAGGAACCCGCCCAACTCGTGTGAAGCAGATAGAGACAATCTGCCGCTGGACGATATCCCGAATTCCAAGCGGCCTCAAAACATCTATCCGCGAAATCAAAGTTTTTATCGTAGAGCTCAGAAGTTCCCATACTAACCAGACGATACTGCGCCCAAGGTCGTTGGGCCTTTACTGCTGGCAAATAGTACTCGTAGGCGAGTTCTACATTTTTTCCTGTTCCGATGCCTTCCTCATACAATCGTCCTGTCTGCTCTCCCGCCCAAAGACTCCCCGCATCAGCCGCTTTCCTGTACCATCGCAACGCCTCCTGATCGTCTTTCTTGGTGCCTATGGCATACTCGTGGCAACGCCCCAGATTTTCGTCTGCCCACCGATCGCCGGACCCCGTTTCCGCCTTTTTAAGATACCATCGATAGGCTTCCGGCGAATTCTTCTCCGTCCCTCGTCCGTTTTCATAAAAGGTCGCACACTGACCCATGGACCAGGCCTGCCCCGCCTCAGCCGCCCTTAGGTACCACGACAAAGCTTCCTTTTCGTCCGCCGGAACCCCAAACCCCTTCTCATAGCACCACCCTATCTGCTCCATCGCCCAGCCCGACTTTAGATCCGCCGCCTTGTGATAACACTCCAGCGCCTTCGCGTAATCCTTGGTCACACCCAGACCATTAAAATAAAACCTTCCAAGATTATCCCAAGCCCATGCCTCGTTCTTTTTGGTTTTCTCCTCTAACTTGGTCCGAACTTCGCCATACCACTTGGCTGCCTCTTCGGGACTCTTCGGAGTCCCGATACCGTTGGCATGACAACGCGCCACGTTTTCCGGTGCCCAGAAATCACCTTTTTCGACCTGACGATTCCACCAACGGAAAGCCTCCACTGGGTTTTTGTCTGTACCTCGTCCCTCCTCGTAGATACGGGCCAATTGCCCCATGGACCAAACTTCACCTAGATCTGCTGCCTCACGATACCATCGGAGTGCTTCTTTTTCATCTTTGGTAACCCCAGTCCCATTGGCATAACACCACCCAAGGAGCCGCTGCCCCGTCGCCTCACCCTGCTCCGCCGACTTCCTATACCACTTCACAGCCTCCTTTTCATCTTTGGCAACCCCAGTCCCATTGGCATAACACCACCCAAGAAGCCGCTGCCCCGTCGCCTCTCCCTGCTCCGCCGACTTCCTATACCACTT
>CAZZMY010000015.1:3733-14403 GCA_964655385.1 uncultured Akkermansia sp. | reverse complement strand
CAAGAAGCCGCTGCCCCGTCGCCTCTCCCTGCTCCGCCGACTTCCTATACCACTTGAGCGCTTCTTCCTCATTTTTGGTCACTCCGATTCCTTGGTGAAAGCACCTAGCCAGGGTCATCCAATCGCTTGATTTGCCATCGATTGCGTTTTTTTGGGCCAATTCAAAAGCCTCTGACCCTCGGGTTTTCGGATCTATCGTGCCCAAAGTTCGGCATAAACTCCCTAAAGCATCCTCTTCTTTGTGGAATCCCATTTCGCGAAGCTGAGGCTCTATCTCTTGAAATATTCTGCGCCCCTCTGCCTCATTCTTGGAAAACCCATGAACGCCCCTATATATATTCCTCGCTTTCCATGCCAAGGCCCGGGGGTCCCCCAAATCAGCAGCTTTTTGGTATAGTTCCTTGGCCCGAATCAGGTTGATCTTACACCCTTCGCCTAGGGCCAACCTCCGGGCCTCTAGATACAGAGCCCCCGCATCCTGTGCCTGATCTTTAGCCAGAAGTGGAAGGGCAAGAACCACAAAACCCAACCAGCAACTAATCCATCGAATCATCATTGAAATCATCTCCGGCCCACAGCCGCGCACAAGCCAACAGCCTGCTTGCGGAGCTTTAGTTATCGATCCGAGGCCCAGCTCTTCTTCGAAAGTAGAGTGATTAGTTCTCCAGCTTGTTCTGCAACCAACTGCCCACCTCAACCGGAGGAACCATTTCTATCACCCCGGTCTTGCGACACTTTACTTCCACTCCACCTTTGGCCACCGACTTCGCCCCAATCGTCACTCTCCATGGGAATCCCAGCAAATCCGCATCCTTGAACTTCACGCCGGGCCGCTCGTCGCGGTCGTCCCAGAAATAATCCACCCCGGCCTGGCCCAAGGCCGCTATGACCTCATCCGTTGCCGCTTTGACTGCAGGATCCGCCAGATCCAAGGTCACCAGCATCACGGTGTAAGGTGCCACCGCTGCCGGCCACTGGATGCCGTCCTTATCGTGGTGCACCTCGATCACGGCTTGCAAGGTCCGCGTCACCCCGATTCCATAACAACCCATCACTGCCGGTTGCTCTTTTCCGTGGGGATCCAAAAACTTCGCGCCCAAGGCCACACTGTATTTCGTCCCCAACAAAAAGGCATGCCCCACCTCGATCCCCCGGCTCACTTTCAGTTTCTTGCCTGCCGCCGAAAGATCCCCCTCCCGCACGGTCCGTACATCCGACCACTTGTCGATTTTTAGATCCCTCTCCACCTCGATCCCCTTGAAATGGAACCCGTTCTCGTTGGCCCCGGTGGCCATTCCCACCTGACCCTTCAGCACCAAGTCTGCCACCACGGTAATTTTTTTACCTGCCAAGGTGGCGGCCACCGCCCCCAAGCTTCCCGGCGATGCCCCCATGGCTTCCTTGATCTCGGCATCCGCGGCCGCGCGAAATCCCGCACCCAAAGCCCTCGCCACCTTGGCCTCCTGCGCCTCATCGTCCCCCCGAACCAAGACCAGCGCCGTCTCTTTTCCATTGGTGAACACAAGGGTCTTCACTTGATCCTGAGCCACAACCCCGTGCTTCTTTTCTAAATCCGCAATCGTTCGGATTCCTGGCGTCGGGAATTTTTCGATCTTGCCGGCAACCCCTTTTCTTTCCGATGGCTGCCCCTCTGCCTTCTCGATCGCGGCCGCATAGCTTCCGCCTTCCTCCGTCACAATCTCTCCCTCCCCGATCTCGGCCGGCACGCTGAACTCATGGGAGCTGGCGCCCCCCATCACCCCGGTGTCCGCCTCGGTCTGCAGGGCCTGAAGCCCCACGCGGGAAAAGATTTTCCGGTATGCCCCCACCATCGCCTCATAGCTTTTCTTCGCACCCGCCTCGTCCGCATCAAAACTGTAGGCATCTTTCATCAAAAATTCCTTGGCCCGCATCAACCCGAACCTCGGCCGGATCTCGTCCCGATACTTGGTCTGGATTTGATACAGCGTCCTCGGCAACTGCCGATAGCTCTGCACCTCGCCCGCCACCAGCGAGGTCACCACCTCCTCATGGGTCGGCCCCAGGATCCAGCGCCGCTCTTGATGATCCTTCACGTGAAACAGAACATCCGCCGCCGCTTGGATGCGCCCGCTTTTTTCCCAAAGGTCAGGCGGTTGCAAGGCCGGCATCAAAATTTCCAGTGCTCCGGCCCGATCCATCTCCTCCCGCACGATTCTTTCCACCTTCCGCAGGGCCCTCAGGCCAAGGGGTAAAAATGTGTAAAGCCCACTCGTCAGCTTGCGGGCTAAGCCAGCCCGTAGAAGAAGCTGGTGGCTGGCGATTTCGGCTTCGGCCGGAGCATCCCGCAAGGTGGTGAGAAGAGCTTGGGTCCAACGCATAGAGTCAGCAGGCTACGCCACCGGGCGCTACGCCTCAATCCCGACCTACTCCGCCAGATACGCTTGGGCCAAAGTCTCCGACATCCCCGCCTGAGCTATCTTCTTGCCCTGCCATGAGCCCACCGGGCTGATGCCAATTCTTGCATTCGTCAGAAAGATTTCCTCCGCCCCATCCAATTCATCCTCTCCCCAACGTCCTTCCTCCACCCGAACGCCGCTTTTCTCCAATACCCATCTTCGCACCGTTCCCGCCCGACAACCGCAACCGCACCCCGGAGTTCGGATCACCCCGTTTTTCACCCAAAAGAGATTGGCCATCGAAGCCGAGGCCAGTTCCCCTTTTTCATTCAGCATCACCACCTCAGCCTCCTTGTCGCCGGTCGCTTTTCTCGCCTGAATTCGGCTCAGATAACTCAGGGTCTTGTAACGGGCCTCCCAGGAATCGGACCATACACCTACCTTGCCGAGAGCCAGCGAAAAGCTTTTGGGCACCGGTTCCAACCCCGGACTCCACCATGTTCGCGTTCCCGTTTCCGTGACAAACCACCTCCATAGACCATCGCCGGATGGAACATCCTTTAACTCTTTCTCCTCAGCCCTCAAACCAAGAGCTCGAGCGGATTCCAGAATCGATTCGAGATGCCAATCCCACCACCGCGCCCGACCGCCCTTGACCCGAACCGTTTCAAACACACCGACCCCGTGCCGAAATCCGGCGTCCGAGATGGGAACTTGGGCCACTCCCCTCACACCCGCTCTTTTCTCGCAGCGAGATAGGCCGTCATGGCTTCCACCATCACTCGGGCTTTGGCCTTCGTCTCGTCGTATTCGGCTTCCGGATCCGATCCCACGGTGATTCCGCTTCCCACACCACACCGGACCCGATTTCCCTCCATCTCCGCCATGCGGATACCCATGGCAAAACGGGCCGAACCGTCGTACCCAAAGTATCCCACCGCCCCGGTATAAAAGCCCCGCGGCTCCACCTCCAGTCGTCTCAGAATTTCCACCGCTCTTTTTTTGGGGGCCCCTGTGACCGACCCCCCCGGCAGACAATCCCAAACCGCCCGCACCATCCCCAATCCCGGCTTCAACCTACCCTCGATGGAGGAATAGAGATGATGCACATGGGAATAGCTCCGGCTCCTCACCAAATCCCTCACCTCCACTGTTCCGTAGCGGCAGATGGCCCCCAGATCATTGCGTAAAAGGTCCGTAATCATGACCAACTCAGCCACTTCCTTGGGATCGGTACCCAACTCAAAAGCCGCTCGTTCATCCCCTTCCCGGCCTTTGACTCTGGCCCGGGTTCCCTTGATGGGCTGCGTGATCACCCGATCCCCCTCGATTCCCAGAAAAAGCTCCATCGATGCCCCCGCCAAAGCCCGTTCGCCCATCCGGTAAAAGAAACTCCGCGGGGCCTGCCCCACTCTCCAAAGCCATCGGAAATACTCCCAAGGATCCATTCCCTCCACTTGGCGATGGAGAAACCTCGCGAGATTGACCTGATAAATTTCCCCGTTACGGATTTCCTCCTGCGCTCTGCGCACCAGGTCGGCGTACTCACTTTTTCCCGTGCGACACCTCCAGCCCTCTTCCCCCAAATCTGCCGTCATCGTTCTCTCTCCATCCTCGGGCCAGAGATCCGTCAGGGGCCGGGGGTCGATTTTTTCAAAAAACGAAAAATGCCAGTTCCCTTCAAAATCAAACGCTCCGATGGCCGCCCCCGGAGGATGGGGCTGGTCCCAGCCGGCCGCGGACCGAAGCCGCCTCCCCACCTCTTCGGCCAAAAGGGAACTGTCCTGGGAGGAGCCCGCAAGAACCAGATCCGGTTCGTGCCCCAGATACACGACTCCTTGACCGAAATCACCCCGCACCACGGCCGCTGTTGGATTCATTTCGAATTCCCTAGGCTACGGAGGCCGCCACCCGCTCGATTTTTTCCAACCATTGCTCTTTTTCTCTCTCCGGAAGAAAACTTCCTTCAAAGGAGTTTTTGGCCAATTGGATTAGATGATGTCTCTGAAGATCCAGCTCCCGTAAACAACCCAGCCAGTTCTCCAGCAGATAACCGCCAAAGTAGGGTGGATCGTCCGAATTGGCCGTCGCGCTTACTCCCGCTTCCAAAAGTTTTTTCAGGGGATGTTCCGAAAGATTTTTGTACACACAAAGACGGACGTTCGAAAGGGGGCAGGTCGTCAGGGGAATTCTCTTCTGGGCCAAAAGCCTTACTAAATCCGGATCTTCCACACAACGTACCCCATGATCAATCCGCACGGCTTGCAACTCATGTAACGCTTCTTGAATGAATGCCGCCGGCCCCTCCTCGCCCGCATGCGCCACCACCTTAAGTCCGGCCTCCCTCACTTGGGCAAACACCTTTTTGAATTTGCCCGGGGGGTTCCCCTTTTCCGACGAGTCCAATCCTATGGCGGCAAAATAAGGGAGAAACGGCCGGAGTCCCTCGAAAGATTGCATGGCATCCTCTTGACTCAAATGGCGAAGAAAACAGGGGATCAACCGCCAACTGATGCCATGTTTCTTCTCCCCCTCGCGCAATCCCGCGACTATGCCCTCCACCACTTCCTGAAGGGCCACTCCACGGGCGCTGTGGGTCTGCGGATCAAAAAATGGCTCCACATGCCAGACCCCGTCCCTGGCCGCTTTTTCTAAATACGCCAAAGTCAGCAGCCGAAAATCCTCCCGGTCTCTCAAGACCGCCGCCCCCTCGTAATACAAATTGAGAAAAGATTGAAGATCCTGGAAGTGATAGGCCCGCCGCAAGGCAGCGGCATCAGGGAAGCGGAGCTTCACCCCGTGTTTCCGAGCCAAATGAAAGGTCATCTCGGGCTCTAAGGTGCCCTCGAGATGCACATGTAATTCCGCCTTGGGCAGGGCCGAGGCCAGCCGCTCCAACGGACTCATAATTTGGCCAAGGATCCGGCCGCTCGTGTAAGCCCCTCTCGGGTCAGTCCAGGTCCAGCCGCCCCCAGCCCAATCCGCCCGGGTCGAAAGATTTCCTGAGCCACCCTCTGCACAGCTTCCACATCCACAGCACTCAATTTTTCGATCGCCTCCTTGGGCTCTACCACTCGGCCACGGGTCAGCATGGCATCCCCCAACCAAAACATCTGCTGGGTGGTCCCCTCCAGCCCCAGGGCAAACTGACCGGTCGCATAATCTTTCGCCCGCTTGAGCTCCGCCGCCCCCGGCCCTTTGGTCGCCAACTGCCGTAATTCCTCGGCGATTAAATCCACCGCCTTGCCCAGATTCCCTGGCTCCAGACCGGCGGAAATATAAAAGACCCCGTCATCCCGCTGGAGATGCGCCCCGCTCGAAACCGAGTAAACCAAACCCTGCTCCTCCCTCAAACGCTGAAAAAGTCGGGAGCTCATCGCCTCGCCCAAAATCACACTCAACATTCGCAAGGCATGCCTTCGGGGATCCTGGCGGCCGAACGCATAGATGCCGATGGCGAGGTTGACCTGCGCCACCGGCTTTTCCACCACCGCCACCCGAAGTTCTCGGGAGGCCACTCGTTTGGCCTTCACCGGATCCTTGCTCTTTACCCTCCCCGAACGCGCCAAAACTTTTTTGGCGGTCCGCACCGCCTCCTGGGCCGAGATGCCCCCGGCAATCACCAACACCGGACGAACTCCCTGGATTCGCCTCCGCCAGTAACCGACCAGGCCGTTCCTGGGAATTCCCCCTACTGAGGAGATGGTTCCCGCAATTGGTCTTCCCAGCGCTTGCTCTGGCCAGAGCAACGCGTTTAAGGCCTCGCCCGCGACCACCGCCGGCTGGTCATCCATCATTCGGATCTCCTCGGTGATCACTCCCCTTTCACGCTCGACCTCGTCCCCCGGGAAGGTTGATTCCAAAGCCATCTCTGCCAGGAGGGAGACCAGTTCCGCCCCGTGCCCGGCCGGCACCCGGCCATGAAGACAAAGAGTCTCCTCCCCCGTGAAAGCATTCAGATCACCGCCACGCCCCTCCACCTCACGGCTGATTTCCTTGCAGGAACGTTTTTTGGTTCCCTTGAAAAGCAAGTGCTCCACGAAATGCGCTGCCCCGTGCTCGTGTTTCTCCTCATAACGCGAGCCTGCTGGATAAAAGAGACCGGCAGCAACCCCCGGGGCTTCATCGCGCGGCCGGAGCACCACCGGAACCTCGGCAATCGTTTCCACGGTCGCGTAGGACATGAAGTCAGCGTATCCCGCTTACCCCCTACTTCCAACCTTAAGAATCCCGGGAGAGATTCGGCCTACCGGATCGAGGCCAAACGAAACACGGGTTCTTTGCGTTCCGTGATTTCCAGCCAGGCGAAAGAGCGGGGAGCCCCCTTGTTGGCCAGGCCGGCAGCCCCGGGATTCAAATAACGCGCCTCCCCGATCCCCTGATCCCGGGGCACATGGGTGTGCCCATGCAAAAGGAATTTCACGCCTTGCGGGACGGAGACAGGCGGGATGTGCACAAGATGAAAGGATTGATCCAACCGTTTCAGCTCAAGGCTCATTGGCCAATCGGCCTGAAAATCCTGGTTTCCCCTGACGACCTGAACGGGGCGACCCAAGGCACGGATCTGATCCAAAGTGGCCGGCTCACACACGTCGCCCAGATGCCAGATTTCATCCGCGGTTCGGATCCCCTCCATCATGGAGGGAGGAAGCCGGTCGTGCGTATCGGCAATGACCGCGATCCGCAGGGAGGATCCCACTTAGCGGGCAGAGCGCGGGGACAGCAGGCCTAGACGCGGACGTAGATTCCGGGGAAAACGCCGAGCCGCCCATTCCATCCCGGCCACAAAAACAAAGGTGAAGACCAGGTCGGAGACCACCGAATTTCGCAGAAAAGTCCATGTGGGCGGATATCCCGGCAGGCCGAGGGTCAAAGCCTGCACCCATCCCGCCCAACTTTTTTCGTAACCGGGCAAAAACCACCAGGCCTCTGTGTTGGTCAAAAAATAAAAAAGGACCGAGGCCGTCAAAGAACCGGCTAACCAACCCGGCCAAGAGGGTCGCTGGGAAAGGAAGCCTCCCAAAGCTGCAATCAACAAATAAGCCGCCGATGCCGCCAGAGTGGATCCTGTCCAAACGCCGATCCCGTAATGCAGGTTCAATATCGCATCCGACACCAGCAGGGCCAAGAGAGGCCCCACCCAGCTCCATGGACGCGGCAAATAAAGCGCCCCACACAAAGCCAAGGCTGCCATGGGGGCAAAATTTTCAGGCCCTCCCACCCAAGGGCGAAGGCAACGAAACAGGGCAGCCCCCAGAATCAGGAGAATGGCCAGTGGCATCAAGGGAGCATGGCGAAGCGGGGATCTTTTGGCAACGCGCGGGTCCGACCTTGACCCCAAGCCCTCTCCCACGCACTCTGTCTTTCCGATGGGCAAGCCTTACAATGCAGTGATCAAGAAGCGCCGACGCCTGCGCTATTTGAAAAGAAAAAAAGCGAAAGCCGCCGGAGCCAAGGCTCCGAAACCCGCCGCGGGATGAGTCGAACCGCGCGGCCCCCCACGGAGCCCGCACCCCGCTATCTTTTGGTGGATGGTCATAGCGTATTGCACGCATGGCCCGAGTTGAGAAAGCTCCACTCCCAAAAACCCTCTTTTGCACGTGAGGAGCTGATTCGCCAGCTCACCCGCCTTCACGATGCGGGAAAATGGACAGTTACGGTGGTCTTTGATGGCCAGCGGGGAGGCAAAGAGGAGAGACCTCATGACTCGATGGCCGTTCTTTACGCGTCCGCCGGGCAAACCGCCGATAGCATCATCGAAAGAATCGTGCGGGTTCATTCCGGGCGGGGAGAAATTGGCGTGGTGACGGCCGACCACGCGGAAATGACTGCAGTGGAATCGTTTGGAGCATTTGGCTTTTCTCCGGAGTGGCTGCAAAACGAGCTCCAAGCTACGGATCAGGAAATCAGGGAGACCCTTTTGCGGGAGCGGAAAAAGAAACTCACATGAATTCGCACTCTCGCCAATAACTGCCGAACAAAAAAATCAATTCCCCTTGGGATTTTCGGTGAATGGGGAAGTCTTGGCTCAGGCAAGAACTATGACGATTGCAGGAAAATTAAGTCTGGGAGGTTCCGTGGCCCTCTCCCTCGCCACCGCTGGCTTGGCCTTTATGGTCATGGGCTCCAAAACCCGATTTAGCCAACAACTCCGCTCCGTGGAATCCAGTCTCCAAGGGGGGAAGTTCCCGGCCTTAGGCCTGCAATACACCTCTAGCTTTCTCGATAACGAGTCGGAACCTGCCGCCACTGTGGGCAAGGCCGGGGAAAACTGGGGAACCACCAGCGAGGACTTAAAAAACACCAAAATGACCCTCGATAAAACCAAAGAGGATCTTACGGATGCCCAAGCCAAAAATCAGGAGTTGTCCCTGAGGGCCGAGAAGCTGGACAAGGATCTGACTTCCACCAAAACAGATCTGGACTCAACCAACTCCAAGCTGAAGTTGACCCAGGAGCAACTGCAGGGCTACACGGACGAGTTGAAGGGCAAAAAACCCACCGAGCTTTTTTCGGAAATCAGTGATCTCTCCGAAAAAGTGAAAGTCGCTGAAAGCGAAAATAAGCTGCTCTCCTCTGCCAAGGAGAAAATGGAAGCCGAACTGAAAAAACTGAGGGAGAGCGAGGAGTTGCGTCGCCCCGGGGCAACCAAGTCCATTTCCCTGTCCGGTAAGATTGTCGCAGTGAACCCCACCTGGAATTTTGTGATCTTGGACTTGGGCAAGAACGATCAGGTGGTCGAGGGTCTCAGCATGGTCATTTACCGCGGCGAAAAAATGATTGGAAAAATTAAGGTGGTTACGGTCGATGCGACGACTTCCGTGGCTGACCTGATGCCAGGGACCCCCGCACAGGCGATTGAAGTGGGCGACCAAGTCATCTATTAAAAAGAGATGAAAGCATGGGCATGGGTCTCTGCAGCTCTCGTTGTCTTAATTGGAATCTCCGGTTGTGCCTCCGGAAGTAGCGGAAAAAACCCGGACGGGACTCCGAAGGACGATCAGAGTGTCAACACCCTCCCCTGGAACAAACCCGCTTCGTGGGAAGGGCAATCCGCCATTCCTGGCTCCGGCGGTCACTAGGCTTTAGGGTGGCGCCTAACTGGGAAGTCCACCCAGTTTAACTAACTCCTCGGCAATTTGGACGGCATTCCAAGCGGCTCCTTTCAACAGCTGATCCCCGCTGACAAAAAAGGCCAGGGAGCGATCGTCCCCGGGGACAGCGCGAATTCTGCCCACCAGAACATCCAGATCTCCCGAGGCATCCTTGGGCATGGGGAATAGGTTTTTCTGCGGCTCATCCACCACCCGAACCCCCGGTGCCTTGGCCAATAAGGTTCTGGCCTCCCCGACCGCAAGCGGCCGGGCAAACCGCGCCACCACCGCCTCTGAATGGGCGCGTGGTACGGGAACCCGCACGCACGTTGGCGTCATGCGCAAATGGGGGAGTCCAAAGATTTTTTTGGTCTCCTCCACCATTTTGGCCTCTTCTTCGTTGTAGCCATCTTTGCCCACCGGGCTGTTGTGGGAAAAAAGGTTGAAGGCCAACACATGAGGGAAAACCTCTGCCTTGGGTTCCCTGCCGGCCGCGAATTCTCGCACCTGATCTTCCAGCTCCTGCATGGCACGTGCCCCAGCACCGCTGGCCGACTGGTAGGTGGCCACCACGAGACTCTCTAAATCTGCCGCACGGTGAAGAGGAGCGAGGGCCACCGCCAAAATAGCCGCGGAACAGTTTGGGTTCGCGATTAAGCCGGGCTTTTGGGACAGGAGTTCCCCATTCACCTCCGGCACAACCAAGGGCACTTGGGGATCCATGCGAAAAGCGGAGGAATTATCGACCACAACCGCCCCGGCTTTCCGGGCCACTGGGATGAATTCACGGGATCGGGTCGCCCCGGCACTGAAAAATGCCAGCTGGACTCCCTGAAAGGCAGTCGCCTCCAGTTTACGGACTTTCACCTTGTTCCCTTGGAACATCACCTCCGCCCCGACCGATCGCTCGCTCGCCAAAGGAATGATTTCCGATACGGGAAAGTTTCTGCGCTCCATCACCCGCAAAATTTCCTGCCCCACGGCACCGGTCACTCCCACGACCGCCACTCGATATCCCTGTTTCATAAGGAGTACTCTACCTTGTAAGCCTTCCGCGCCCAAGAACGGGCCCGCCATTAAATCAAAGCCAGGGCCTTGGGGATGGCCTGGGTGGCTTCCAGATGCTCCCGGGCAATCTCCAGCGCACTCCGTTGGTGAGCCTCATAGTTCCCCTCGATTTGCTTCACCTTTTCCACCG
>CAZZMY010000015.1:0-3633 GCA_964655385.1 uncultured Akkermansia sp. | reverse complement strand
GCACTCCGTTGGTGAGCCTCATAGTTCCCCTCGATTTGCTTCACCTTTTCCACCGCTTCATCCGGGCTGGCAAAAGCCACCAACCCCGAGCCCTCCGGCAACCAACGGGACCAGCCGGTCTCCTGCAAGAGAACCGGTCGCCCGAGGGAAAGATAAAGAACACTCCGGTCACTGAACCAACCCGTCTGAGCGGTCACATATCCGGATTTCGCCGGGGAAAACTCTCCGCGGCTGGCCGCCAGAAAAGCCCGGTATTCCCGCCAGTCCGAGCAAATCGGTCCTGGTTCGAGAAAATCCCAGCCGCATTTTTCGTAGCTTACTCTTTCTTCTCCCGGCCCCAGATCCGTGACCACGCCAGGACGTAAGCCGGTGCGTTCCGGCCATGACTTAAGTTTGGCAAACTCCGTTGCCTTGTTGCCGTATTCCCGCCCCTCCCATTCCACCGCCGCGTAACCGTACCAATGGGTGACGGTGGTCCATCGGTTCCGGGCTAGCCGCGCCGCGGTCGTATCCGGGTACCCGGCGGCATCCGGCGACCAAAACCGCCGGCAGACCGGAGGAACCACCGGCTTCCAGACATGCCCGGTATCGGGGACGACCGCCCCCCTTCCCATCGACAGCCCAACACTCCAAAACGCATTGTGCCCGGCAAAATTCATCGGGCTTTGATAGACCTTCGCCCAAATCTGGGTGAACACCGGGTCCAGATCGACATATACCCGGGCTCCTGCACGCTCCACCAGATCGGGTCGCTTGAAGTGACCGGACAGGTTCAGAAAAAGATCCGTCCCCTGCGCGAATTCGCGTAACGCCCTCTCCTCCACTTGTTCTCCCTCGGCCAATAACGTGGCTTGTCCATCCCATCCGATTTCGTGCAGGAGTTTTTTCCAATGAGCCAGATTCACGCTCTCGGACAGCGAACAGGATTTCCCGGCTCGGTTGAATATCTCTTTTTTTTGGAGGGACTCGACCAACCAGACATCCCATCCCAGATCCCGAAGACCCAAACCCCACTGGAGAAAAGCCCAGGAATTTCCCGCCGCTTTGTCAGGAAAACCCGCTAGGCCGACCCCGACGATCGCCCGCTTCTTCATAGGGCCTTGGCCGCCCTCGACCGATCAGGAAAAACGAACGTCTTTACCCGGATCCATTTCAAACTCCAAAACCTCGATTTTCTGGGCATTGGGCTTCAGAACCTGCGTTTCAAATTGGTGATAAAGGGGGTGATCGAAGGCCGCGGTCCGTTTGAGGCTGTTCTCAAATTCCAAGGCCAGAAAGAGGTCGTGAAAGGTGTCATGACCATTGACCGGGATCTTTTTTCCACAAGCCAGGCTCAAAACATCCTGGATTTTCAAAATACGAATTCGGCTCTCCACCATGATCTCCTCCACCCGCGTGGGAGGCAGCCCACCTTTTAATTGGATCAACTTAAGATGATGGATCATGGAAGGGAGGAGGTTGCGTTCGTGGTGCTGGCAGTGTCAAGAACCCCGAAAGGCCCGCCCAAGGAGAGAAAAAAAGGGCAAAAAAATCTAGGCTTTACAGGCCCGGTTATTTCCGTGTTATTATGTAAAAATGTTTACTCGAACCAACGGCCGTAAATCTGATACTTTGGATGCCACGTTTAGTTATCCGGAGGCACCCAAAAGTGATACTTCTCGGATCGAAAGCATCTCTCCTCGCTCTGCCTTGATCACCGATCAGGTTGAAATCAAAGGCACTCTGGCTTTTGACGGGAGCCTCGAGTTCAACGGAACTTTCGAAGGAGAAATTATTTCCCAAGGAACCCTCTCGATCGGTGCCGAAGCCGTGGTTAAGGCCGAAATTCATGCAGCCAAGGTGATCATCAAGGGAAAGGTCCAGGGGAACATTACCGCCACCGAATCGATCGAGCTTTGCGACCAAGCCGAGCTGTTTGGCGACGTCCGCACCGCAAAATTTATCGTGGCAGAAACGGCAACCTTTCGCGGGCGCTCCGATCCAATCGAGGGCAAAGCGGCTGCTCCGGAATTCTCCCCCGTTTTCCGCCGCCTGAGCGCCAAATCTGGAAAATAAGCTCCCCTCCCCCGGGGGAATTAAACCGCGGGGATGACGGCGGCCGGAAGCGATTCGGCCCAACCCTGTATCTTTCCTCCGGGCTCCACCGTCAGTTCTTCAAACTGAAGCTTGCCAGCCACTAACGACCCACTCGGTCCGATGAAAAGCGGACCGGCAAAGTGGGCGACAGAACAACGAAGCTCTCCGTCGATCCGTCCGGAAACAAAATCCATGCGATCCCCGCACTCCAAAACACTGCCCGGTTGAATTTCCAAACGTCCGCCTGCGGCACCGGAACGGATTCGCGTCTGTCCGGAAACCCTTAAAAACTCGGGGGCCTCGAGAAACCCACTGGAACGCCCCTCCAGAATAATCCGGGCCGCCCGGGCTCTGGATCCGCCGTAATTTCCCTTGGGCCCAATCCTTAACTCTCCCTCCAAACTGATGTTACCGAGATGCTCCCCAAGAATTTCCCGGTGGCCCAACTCCAAATGGCGCCCGCAGGAAAGACAGGTGGAGGACTGGGCCTCCAGGGCCACCTCCTGAACCGCACCACAATCCGCGCAACTGAGTTCCCGCTTCTCTATGACTTTCCGTTTTACCTTGCGACGGCTCTGGCCTGAGGCCTTGGACGACTTGAAGTAAGCCCCGCATCCCCGGCACACCGTGGAGAGAAAATTTTCCGACTCCAGTTGGCTCCGACCGCACTCCGGACAGTCCACCTCGATCTTGGAAATCACGGCACTCATCCGCGTCCGAACCCCACCCGCAATTCTCCCCGAAAATCCGCACCCGGCTCGATTCTCAAAGCATGGGCGACACACAGCTTATGAACCAGAGCCCCGGCCTTGATCCAAGCCTGTCCCGCAGCCTCCACTCCCCCCTCAATCTTCCCTTGAACACAGATCTCCCCTGCCTGTACTCGACCCGAAACTTCCGCTTCGGGGGCCACCACGAGTTTTTTCGCCGACTGCACGTTCCCCTGCACTTTCGCCTGAAGGAAAGCATCCTTCGCAAACCGAATATCCCCCCAGATGGAAAAAGTTTCGGGCCCCAACCCCGCAATTTCTACATCTCCGCTGTTAACTTGGGCCCCGGTCACGGAGTTCATTTCGAATTTCCTCCAACAGTTTTTCGGAGCGGGTGGGAGGCGGCTCCTCCACGGGAACCGCCAAGGAAGGCAGCAAACGGAGCTTTTCCAGCCATCGCAAAATCAAGAAGATCGAAAAGGCAATGATGACAAAATCAAGAATGGAACTCAAAAAGGCCCCATAAGCCAAAACGGGAACCCCTGCTTTTTTGGCCTCCGCCAATGTCTGGAAAGAACCTGAGCCCAAGACAAAAAAGAGGTTGCTGAAATCCACCCTTCCAAGGATCAACCCAAGGGGGGGGAGTAAAACATCATTCACCAAGGATGTGACGATCTTGCCAAATGCGCCCCCCACCACCACCCCCACGGCCAAATCCATGGCGTTCCCCCGCATCGCAAATTTTTTGAAGTTTTGCCAAAAACTCACGCCCCTGATCATGATGTCAACCCCTTGGAGATGCAACCACGGGGGAATCCTTGAATCTGCCCCGGCTAGGACTCGAACC
>CAZZMY010000014.1:18489-21485 GCA_964655385.1 uncultured Akkermansia sp. | reverse complement strand
TTCGAAGGTGAGGGTTTCGGCGCTCAAGGGGCTACCTGTTTCTAGGGGTTCAGGCGGCAGGGGGAAGAAAGATTTGCAGGGCTCAACGCAGCCTGGAATCCAGGCTGCCTACCTGACGTTTTATGGAATAGAGAGCCTCCCCAACCCCCTTCGAGGCTCCCTTCGCGTCCCAGGGAATGGAGCTGGAGTTTTCAAGGGAGGTGACTTGGGCGCAGTACTGATCGTTGACCATGATCCCGAGGAATTCGCCGGTTAATGTTAAAACCAGATCTCCCGCAGAAGGGGCATATTCGCCCTGCAGACGGTTGAGGAAACGTGAATCCATCTCCAAATATCCGCGAAGACTCGGTTCAAGCCGAAAGGAGCACTCCCCATAGCCGGATCCTTGCGGAGAGATGAGAAGGGCCCGGGAAAAGCGAAAAGGATCGGTGGCCACCCGATACGTGGAAGAAGCAATCCGTTCACTCTCTCCTGGACCCACGGGAACCAACAGGAACCTGGGATCTCCTTGTTTCAGGGTCTGCAACACATCAATCGGTTTGGGAAAGTTGACCGGAGGAGGAAGAGTCAGCGAACCGGTCAGGGAGTTCCAACTTCCGCCGGCATCTCCCAGCCCCAGCGGGGTCTGATCGAGCAGGAGTAGAGCCGCGGTACGGTTTCCGTCGGTCAAGAGGACGGATTTGGTCTCTCTCTGTTTGGTTCCCGAGCCCTGGGCCGAGGTCCGTTCGGTGTAGAGAAGGACGGTCGCCCTGCGAGCCAGATAATCGGCATAGAGGGAGTTGGGGGCCACGGGACGGTAGTCGCGAATTTCCTTGGTCATTTCCCCGGATTTCTCCGCGAGCTGAGTCACTCCCTTGGAGAGGGATTGATTTTGTTCCAGCAGCTTTTTCTTCTCTTCCTCGGCCGTGCGCAGGGAAGTTTCGGTCACCCGCGCACGCTCTTCGGCTGTGCGGGCGGTCACGGTGGCGGAGGCCAGCTGGGATCGAAGGGATTCGGACTCTGTCCGAAGTTTCTCCTGGGCTTGGCGCAAAGCAGCGGCTTCGGCTTGGGCAGCTTCCAGGCTGGCGCGGGATCTTTCCGAATCCATGCCCGCTTGTTGGGCCAATCGAAGCGACTCCTGCTCCGTCTTTTGCAGACGTTCGGAAAGTTCGGCCGTGCGGGCGCGCGCCTGATCGAGAATTGTGGCTCGGGTTTTGGATTCATCCCGGGTGGTGGCCAAATCACGGGCCAATTTTTCCCGGTTGGCTCGTTCCTCCTCCAGACTGAGCCGCAGGGCCGAGACGACATCGTCCTTGGCCGACGTCGGTTGGCTGGCGAGCGGTGCAGGCGGGGTGGGGACTTCATTTTTGTCCCAGCGGGTCAGGGCCAAAAGATTCAGCAACAAAAAGTCGCAAAGAATAAGGAGGAGGGTTTTATTCACCGAGGGTAGCGGATGGCGTAAGTCCGCACGGCAGGAATTAGGACTTGGTTGGGGGGAGAAGCAGGCGTTGTTTGAGGGCGCGAACGTGGAAGATTTTCACCAGCGCCACGCAGGTGATACCGAAAAGATTGGAAGAGTAGGCGGCCAGCAGGCTGGGCTGGATTATGCCGACAACTTGTAGGACGAGGGCCGTGGCTGTGCCCCCGATTCCGACATAGAGCCCGGCATCAAAAAGATTATCCTCGTTTTCCAAGAGCTTAAGTTTGAGGTTGGCATCGCCAGGTCCCTCCTCGATTTGGCGGATTCGGCGGATGCAGATGCGGTAGACGGTAATCTGCAGGCCGAGAAAGATGGCGAGGGTGATCAGATTGGTGAGGTCCATGGCGGTTTTACTCCTTGGTTGCATTTTAGGGGAGGAAGATGGGTCGGCGAGACTCAAACGATAACGGGGCAGGGGTCGGGGGTGGAGAAAGGAAGGTTCCTGAATCGATCCAAGAAAAAGGGCCAAAAGAAGAGTTTGAGCCAACCGGGGCAATGGTTTCCATGGTCCGGGGCCAGTGAGGGAAAGATCGGGGATGAGACGCCATATGGCTTCCACCAAGAGCCAGGCGCCGCCCAACAAAAGGAGAGAACGGAGGAGCTGAAGGGATTTTTCCCACCGGAGGAAAAAAGACGAATGGTTCGCAGGGAAAGGTGAAAAGAGGTGAGTAACGGGAAGTTGTCGCTGGAGGAGAAGCTCCACTGAGCCTCGGCCTGCCACCAGGGCATCGGAGAGATTTTTCCAAGGATTTTGTGCGGGAGTCGGAAGTTTGGGCAACCGATCCGCGGGTCCCGCCCAAATGGAGGCTGCCAAAATAAGATCAGCGGGCTCGCTTGGGGAGCGGATCTGTTCTGCGATCCAATTCAGGGTTGGAAGGGATTGGGTGTTCTGGAGGAGTTGGAGAAGAGAGTCGTATTCGTAACGTCGGGAGAGAGAAATCATGGCCAGAAGCGCGGGCTGCAGGGCTCGTAAGGAGTGTTCCTCCAAGGAGGCTTGGGTAGCGGCCTTAATCTCCCCGGCCAAGGGGGGCGGAAAAGCCCCGGTGTCGAGAAGGTGTGCCGTGAGGAGAATGGCGGCCTCCAAAGGTTGTCCGCCGGGCTGGCGGGCGGGAAGGAGGGGAGGAAGGGGTGGGAGAGCCAGAGATTCCAGCAGGGACTGAACTCCCGGAGAAGGGTTGGCGCGGAGATTCTCGTGCAACCGGATCCGCACCGGTTCCCGTAGAAGGAGGGCCAGGATGGGGGGGGGAGATGCGGGGGTGTTTTCGAAGGCGATTCCCGAGGTGGCTAGAATCAGTTCCAGTCGGGCATCTCGGGTCCCCAAATAACTCAGATCCCGTCGGGAGGATAGAATGGTGCGGGCTGACTGGAGGACGTGACTACTTTCGGGCAGGGAAAGTGTTTTGGCCAAAAGAGCCAGACGCAGTCCGGCCCCGAGGTGTTCTGCATTCAAAAGTGAGGCGGCACATTCAGTCAGAGCGGGGGTTCCTTGGCCGGCGGAGAGTAGAAGCCTCTGATCCAAGCCGTAAAACCTGACCGG
>CAZZMY010000014.1:0-18389 GCA_964655385.1 uncultured Akkermansia sp. | reverse complement strand
AGGATAGGGCAGGAGTGTCCGTGAATCAGGGCGTGACCCCGATTGGAGAGCGAGCGGGGGAGGCCGTGGGCATAGCCTGTGGCGACGGTGGCGACTTTCATGGCTCGCCGCGCACGATAGGTGGCACCGTAACTGATGGTTTCCCCTTTGGGGACCTGCCGAACCAAAAGAATTCTCGATTTCCAAGAGAGAACCGGTTGGAGTTTTATTCCGGAACTGGGCAAGGGGTTGATTCCGTAGAGGCCCAGTCCAGGTCGCGCATGGGTTCTGGGAGAAGGCAGGCGTCGCAGGATGGCGGCGGTATTGGCCCAGTGGTGGGCCAGAAATTTGGGTAGGACGGAGGTTTTCTCAAGCTGCCGGCGGGTAAAGGCGAGGTCGGAGTCGGCGCAGGCCAGATGGGTGAAAGTTCCGATCAGATCCAAGTTGGGGTGTTGGGCGACAAAAGAGACAAGCTTTTGGAATTCCGGCAGGCGGGCGCCAAGCCGGTTCATTCCGGTGTCGAGCTTGACCTGGACGAGGGCCGTCTTGCGCAATTCTTGGGCAATCCGCGCGAGTTCCCGGGCCTCTGTCATCGAGGAGAGGGTGATCGTTAGGCGGTGTTGCAGAGCGACAGAAAATTCCGAGGGCAGGGTAGATCCAAGTAAAAGAATGGGATTCCGGATTCCAGCTCCCCTCAACTCCTCCCCTTCGGTGGCGCAGGCCACCCCAAACTCCTCGCACCCCGCTTGGGCCAGCGTGCGGCTTACAGGAATCAATCCGTGGCCGTAAGCGTTGTCTTTGACCACGGCGAGAATCTGTGTGCCGCGCGGGCAGGACCGTCGGATGGCCCGGAGGTTGGATCGAAGGGCAGACAACGAGATGGTGCACCAAATTCGATGGGAAACGGCCATGGAATCGATCGTACGATCAGGAGGAGGAGATTAAAAGTGCGCGTTACGAGGTAGGGGGAACCGCCAAAGCGGGTCGCAAGTGAATGGGTTCCAGGGAAAGTCCGGGCTCCAAGCCATGGGCATGAAGATAGGCTGCCAGGATGCGGGCTTGTGGTTTTTCCTGTGTCCCAATGCCGGGAAGGGAGTCGGTGGTCACGGCCACCGTGCATCGACCGAGAAATTCGGGCAGGTCTTTCATGGGGTGGACGGAGGTGGGGCGAGCCAATTTTCCGTGGGCATAGTAGGTGGCAAAAAAGTCGCCTCGACGGGCATCGGAAAAAACGCCGAGCATGGCGACATCGGAATGTTGCCAGGCAATCGACCCCGTGCTGCGAACGGGCAGCACCGGGCAACGCCAAGCTGCGGCCATGCCTTCGGCCGAGGCAATCGCCGATCGAATTCCGGAAAAAGACCCGGGTCCGACCCCGACCAAGATTTGGTCAGGTCTGAGGTCCTGAGGAAAGGAGTTTTGGAGGGAGGGGATCAGGGAGGCGGTGACGGTTCCTTGGCAGGCTCCGGAAGCGAGAATTTCCCCCTGGCGGGATAGCGCCCAAGTTCCGGGGAGAGAGGAGGTTTCCAAAATGAGCCGTACCATAAGTTAGGGTTGGATTCGACGAATCCGCCGAGTTCCATCCTTTTGCGGTTCAATCTCTAGATCAATGGCAGGTTCCGGCCAACGACCGGGGTAACGGTCGGGCCATTCGACTGCGACCAAACCTGGGGTGACAAGACATTCAGGCCAACCCAGAGATTCCCAATCCCGTGCTTTCTCGAGGCGATAGAGATCCCAGTGTTCGAGAGGAAGTTTTCCGCCAGACAAAGGCTGGCAAAGAGTGAAAGTGGGACTGGGAATTTCCCCTTCGATTCCAAGCGCGAGGGCCAACCCACGAACCCACTCCGATTTGCCTGCCCCCAGCGGGCCGTGCAGGCGGATGATCGTCCCCGGATGCAAGAAGGGTAACAAGCGCGCCGCGTGGGCTCGGGTTTCCGCGGCGTCCCGGCAAATCACCGGGGTGTCGGATTCAGCGAAAGTGGTCATACCCATGCAAAGGCAGGCCTGCCGTATGGAATCCTCGGGATTCGGGGAGCAGGCGCCCGATTTTGGTGATCGGAGTGGAAAACGGCCATTTTTTCCGGAGCAGGGCAACATGGCGGGGGGAAACGGAAAAGAGAAGTTCGTAATCTTCTCCTTGGGTGAAGGCCGACCGCGGGGTGGCTTTGGGTGCCAAGGGAAGTTTTTGCGGGTCGATTTGAAACCCTACGCGGGAGGCCCGGGCTAGCCTCGGTAGGTCGGCTCCCAGTCCATCGCTCAAGTCCAACATGGCGGAGGCAAAACGGTGGCGGACCAGCCATTGTCCTTCCGCTAAACGCGGGTCAAAGGTGAGATGCCTACGGGGCCAAGATCCCCCAAGTTTTCCCGTGACGAAAAGGTGATGCCCGGGCTTTCCGCCTGAACGTCCCGGGGAGCGTCTTGGCGAGACCTCTCCCAAAAGAGAGACCGAAAGAAATAGCTGCCGTGTGCGAACGGTTTCCCCGCCGACTACGTGGAGGTTGAATGTTTTGGCGAGAGCGGCGAGTCCGCGGTAAGCCTTTTGCAGGCGTCGGGCTTGGGTGGAGTCGCGGCAACCCACCGTGACCAGCGCAGCTTTAGGCACGGCTCCCGCCGCGGCTAGGTCGCTGAGGGGGCGGGCCAGGGCTTTTCGTCCGATTAAAATGGGTGAAGTGGATGTCGTGAAATGAACGCCCTCGACGATGGCGTCCGTTTTGAAAACCAGATCGTTGCGTTTCGATGGGGAGCAAAAAACAGCACAGTCGTGGCCCAAGGCATACCGAATACCCTTGGCTTTCCGACGAAGAAAAGGCGTCGTCCAACGCCGAATCCAATCGTCCTCGGAGGCAGCGACTTTTTTCATGGGGGCAAGGGTGGACGGGCCAACAGTAGCAAAATGCAGGTGTTGGCATTAAAAAGGGAGTGAAGAAGAAAAGAGGGAATCAAACTTTGGGAATTTCGGTAGAGTCCCACGAGGACAGCTCCGAGACATGTTAAGGGAATGAGGGTGGGGCCATGGAGATGGACGGCGCCAAACGCGAGGGCGGAGAGCCAATGGGCCTGGGTCACGGGAAGTCTTGAGGAGAGCCAAGGAAAGAGGATTCCCCGAAAGAAAAGCTCCTCCCATGCCGGAGCGATGACCAAGGCGTAGAATAAAAAAGGAGCGAGTGTTTTGGCGTCCCGGGCTTCCATGAAACGAAGTAGGGCCGGTTGCGGTTCAAGGGGCCAGCCAAAGGCCAAGTACAATCCGGAGCACAGGGCAAGGAGGGTAAGGATCGGAATGAGGACGGTAAAAAGCGTGGCGAGCGAATGTCTAAGATCGGATCCAAGATTGGGTCGTTGCAACCCCCAAAAAGTAACGGGACGCTGTTGGGAGAAAGAGAGCAGGAGAAGACCCAAAGCCAGGGCCGTTCCTGGAAGGAGGGCGGGCGAGAGCCAGGCACACAGGCCCAGAAGGGAGACCCCCAAGACAAATGGAAGAAGGGGAGTTGAAAGAGACGGCGTAGGTCCAAGGGGTGGGGAAAAAAGAAGGGTGCGAATCCTTTGCGCTCCCCCGAAAAAAAGGAAACCCAAGGCCAGGGTCAACACCGCTGATGCGTACACCAAAGCGGAGAGGGGAGGGGTCCAGTTCGGCATCGATTCAGTTTGGAAATACTCCCATCCTTCCGCGAGCGGGTTCAGTGACGGAAAAGGTGGGTGGACAGGTAGTAGAGTTTGCCGGCCTGCAGGTGAAAAGATTCCGGGCCGAGGTTGAGCTGAATCTTGCTTTCCGATTTTTGTCCGAGGAAGCGGAGCAGTTTGCTGAAATGAAAGGGAACCACATAACGAATGACCGGTGCATCCTCCGGAAGTTTGGCAAGCTGGCGGGCGTCCGCGATGGCATCCTCCAGATAGCCGGTGGCGTCGACGAGTTTTAGGTCTAAGGCCTGCTTTCCGGAAACGATCCGGCCATCTGCCAAATCCGCGGGAAGCTTTCCTCCGGCAAACTGGCGCTCGGTGGTCACCACCGAAGAAAATCGAGAGAAAGTTTCCTGAATCATGTCCTGCACGAGTTTCTTTTCCGGTTCGGTTGGGGTGCGTGAAGGATTGAGCAGATCTTTGAGGGCTCCGCTTTTGAAGGTCAGGGTCGACAGGCCAAGGATCTTGGACAATCCCTCATAATTGAGGGTCTGCATGATCACCCCGATACTCCCAGTGATGCAGAGTTCGTGAGCGACCAAATGCGAGCCACCCATGGCGGTGTAGTAGCCGCCGGAGGCGGCTACGGAATCCAGATAGATAATGACCGGCTTGTCCTCTCGGACGAGGGTGAGTTCGTGGTAGAGGTTATCGCTGGCCGTGACCTCGCCTCCCGGGCTGTCGATATGCAGCAGGAGCGCGGCCACGGAATCGTCATCAGCCGCTTGGCGGATCTGCAGGATGACGTCATCCACCATGGAGGATCCAATCTCGCCCGGAATTTCCTGGGCAATGACTCCAAAGAGGTCGATTTTGGCGATGCGTTTCTTTTGGGAATCGTTGCCCTCGATCAGTTCCTCCTCAAAAGAGGGGGGGGGACTGACATGTGGGGTGGAAGAAAAAAGGTGATGGTCTTGGGACAAGAACAGGAGATTGGCGACCAGACTGGTTGCGAGCAGAATCAGTCCGATGAGCACTAAAAATCTGGGGGTGCGACTCATGCGAAGAGAGAGCATGAATGAGGAACCCCTTCAGGGCAAGGGGACGTGGCGAAAAATGATGGCAGAAGTTAACCGAGTGCGCAGGGGGCGGGGTCGTCTGGCGGTGGGGGTTTCCGGGGGAGCCGACAGTGTGGCTTTGGCGGAGGCTCTATGGAGGTCCGGAGCCGATCCTGAGATTTGGCATTTTAACCACCGATGGCGGGGCAAGGTGGCAGAGGCTGACGCCTCTTGGGTTCGGCGGTGGGCAAAAAAAAGAAAATTAAAATTTCGGTTGGGGCGGGCGAAGAAACCCGGAAGGACGGGTGAGAGTGAAGCGAGGGATGCGCGCTGGTCTTTTTTTCTAGGGCAAGCCCGCCGGGGAAAAACCCGCGAACTTTGGCTGGCACATCAGGAGGATGACCAAGCAGAGACGATGTTGATGCAATTCCTTCGGGGAGCTGGCCCGGATGGTCTGGCGGGAATTTCTGAAAGATCCAAACGTGGGCATCTGGGTGTCGTGCGTCCTTGGCTGAGAATTCCTAGGGAGGAGATTCGGCAGGGGGCCATGGAGGTTGGGTTGGATTGGCGGGAAGATGCGACCAACGAGGACCGCAAGGGATGGAGGTCACGGGTACGACACCTCATCTTCCCCTACCTCGAAAAAACTTACGGGAGAAAGATCAAAGGGGTATTGGCTCGAACCTCGGAAATCTTCGCCGGCGAAAAGGAATATTGGAAAAAAGAAATCGGAAAGATTCCAGCCCACCCCGATGTACGGGAGTGGCGCAAAAAAGGGGTGGCTTGGCAAAGGAGAGCCATTCGGGGTTGGTTAATGAATAGAGGATATATCGGCCCTTCCTGGGCTGAAATCGAAGGTGTGAGAAAACTAATTCAAGGAGGCACAACTCAAACCGCTCAGCTCCGTGGGCATGCGGGGGTGGGTCGTAGTTGCAACAAACTGTTCTGGATCAAGAGAATGGGTCTGATTGCTAAAGCGAAAACGAAGTGCTAGGTTTTCATTTCCTCTTTATGCCTAATCCCCGACCTGGAAATCGTAAACCCCCCAAGCTGCCCAGGCCGCCGGTGCGCCGGCAGGATCCGTCCAAAGGGGATGGCCCGAACTGGCGGGGAGTGGTTTTGTTCTTGGTTTCGACCGCAATTCTTCTGCTGGCCTTTTACGCCCACCAAAATCAGAGCGCGGCTTCGACGCGAGAGTTATCCTTCGCGGAATTCGAAAGCTATCTGAAGCAGGGCAAGGTGAAGGATGTGGTTCTGAACGTGGAGCCGGCAACCAACATCCGCTGGCTCTCCGGAAAATTTGAGCCTTCCGATGCACTCAGGAAAAGTGTGCGGGTCGACGGGCAGGGAAATACCGGATATCGCGTGACGGTGGATCTAGCCTTCAAAAGAGATCTCGATCAACTGCTGGCGGCTAACGGTTTTCCGCAAGTCAGCCAGAAGGTCATTGATAACTCCACCTGGCAGGCGATCGCCGGAACCCTTCCCTTCGTTCTCTTTGTCTTGATCATGTACTTTTTCTTTCGGCAGCAGATTCGTATGGCCGGAAAATCCGCTTTCAGTTTTGGTAAAAGCAAGGCGCGGATCCTCTCCAAGGACCGAAACAAGGTGACCTTTGCGGATGTGGCCGGAGTGGAGGAGGCCAAAGACGAGGTAAGCGAGATTGTGGAGTTTCTCCGGGACCCGAAAAAATTCCAAAAACTCGGGGGGAGAATTCCCAAGGGCATCCTCATGGTGGGGCCTCCCGGAACCGGAAAAACCCTCTTGGCCAAGGCCATTGCTGGGGAGGCGGATGTTCCTTTTTACGGCATCAGCGGTTCGGATTTTGTGGAAATGTTTGTCGGGGTGGGGGCCTCCCGGGTGCGGGACATGTTTGAGCAGGGGAAAAAGACCGCTCCCTGTTTGATCTTCATCGACGAAATTGATGCCGTGGGGCGGAGTCGGGGTCACGGGCTGGGAGGTGGGCACGATGAGCGGGAGCAGACCCTGAATGCCCTCTTGGTGGAGATGGACGGAATTGATACGGCGGAAGGGGTCATCATCATTGCGGCGACCAACCGCAAGGACGTGCTCGATCCGGCCCTTTTACGGCCAGGTCGATTTGACCGCGAGGTGCACATCAACCTGCCTGATGTAAAGGGGCGGGAGGAGATTTTGAAGGTTCATGCCCGCAAAGTGAAAGCGATGGAAAATGTCTCTTGGGCCACTCTGGCCCGAAGCACTCCCGGTTTTTCGGGTGCGGAATTGGCTAATGTGATCAACGAGGCAGCGCTCCTGGCGGCCCGCAGGGACGCGGAGGCGATCACCCAGCACGACCTGGAAGAGGCGCGCGACAAGGTTCGATTTGGTCGTGAGCGCCGGAGCCTGGCCATGAGCGATGAGCAAAAGAAGCTAACCGCCTACCATGAGGCGGGACATGCCATGTTGAACATTGCCCTCGAACACACCGATCCCCTGCACAAGGTCTCGATTATTCCCCGTGGGCCGGCCTTGGGGGTCACCATGATGCTGCCGACCGAAGACCGATATGGGTATGGTCGCAAGAAGGTGGTCGACGATCTCTGCGTGGCGATGGGAGGTCGCGTGGCCGAGGAGATGTTCTTGGGAGATATTTCCAGCGGGGCCAGCGGAGATATTAAAATGGCGACTTGGTACGCAAAAAAGATGGTCTGCGAGTGGGGCATGAGTGGACGGATGGGCATGGTCGAGTACGGGGATCACGAGGATTATGTTTTTCTGGGACGAGACATCGGTCGTTCCCGGGGGTACAGCGAGCAGACGGCGAGGGAAATCGACGAGGAGGTCCACAAGATCGTCAACGGGGCGTATGAGCGGGCAAAAAACATTCTCGAAGAGAATCGGGCCAAGGTGGAGCTAATTGCCTCCGCGCTTTTGGAGTATGAGACGTTGGATGGGGCCCAGGTTGAGGAGATCGTGAAATACGGAAAAATGAACAACCCTCCACCTAAGGGAATCTCCGCACCGCTCTCGCCAACCCCTAGCGAACCGCTACCTACCACTCGCCCGATCGAAAAAGCCAAAGACAAGAGCGGGATCCTGCCAGGTTTGGAAGGCGCGCCGGCTGGCGCCTGAGCAAATATCACGCAATGAGTTTCCCTGCCACGAGGACGTGGCTTTGTGGAGATCATCATGTATCCATTCGAGGAGGGGAGCCTTTCCTCCTCGGAATTCTGAACGTCACTCCCGACTCTTTTTCCGACGGGGGAAAATATGTCTCCCGGGGGGTAGCAGTCCGACGGGCCATGGAGCTTCTGCAGTCTGCCCACGGGCTGGATGTGGGGGGTGAGTCGACTCGGCCCGGAGCAGAACCGGTCTCGGCTAAGGAGGAGAGAAAACGGGTGATTCCCGTATTGCAGGAGATTCGCAAGGAGATGCCCCAGGCTCTTTTGTCGATTGATACCTACAAAGCGGAGGTGGCTTTGGCGGCGATCGAGTTGGCTGGGGTCGACGTGGTCAACGACGTGGGGGCGGGAGACTGGGATCCCTCGATGTGGGGGGTCCTCGAAAAGAGCCGGGTGGGTTATATCTGCATGCATGCTCTTGGTCGGCCAAAAGAGATGCAGGTGAACCCACGGTACGATCAGGTGGTCACTGAGGTGGGGGAGTTCTTCGATCGAAAACGGGGTGAATGGGCGCAAAGAACATTGGCGAAGGAGAGGCTGGTTTATGATGTGGGCATCGGTTTTGGAAAACGTGCTGAGGATAACCGAGCGTTGTTGGAGGCCGATTGGTCGGGACTGGATCGCCCTTTGGCTTGGGGGTTGTCCCGCAAATCTTTCCTGGAAGTGACCCAAAAGGAGAGAGGAATGCAAAACCGGAATGAAGCTTTGGACTTCTGGAACCAGCGATTGCTGGAAAGGGGACTTCCCATGATTTGGAGAGTTCACGATCCATTGAGGGTCAAAGAGCTCCGGACAATCTTTTCTAATGATGTCCCCGCGGGGGCACGCTAGAACTTTCCTGATGAGCGAAGTGATCCAACTAAAACGCGAGGTGGAGGCGACGGCCATTCCTGCGGGTCACAAGCACAAGCTAGCTCCAGGCACAGAAGTGGTGGTGACGCAGGAACTGGGTGGGACCTTTACCGTGCATGCGACCCATCAGGGGGGTCTTTATCGCATTGAGGGGAAAGATGCGGACGCCTTGGGGCGGACGATTCAGGTGGAATCCCCCGTGGCTCACGGAAAAAATACGGGTGAGGATGAAATCTGGGCTGTGCTAAAAACTTGCTACGACCCGGAAATCCCCGTGAACATCGTGGATCTTGGGCTGATTTACAGCATGGAGCTAATGACGATCGAAGGGGGAGGGAAGCGGGTGGAAGTGAAAATGACCTTAACCGCCCAAGGCTGTGGAATGGGGCCCTCGATCGCAGCGGATGCCCGCCAAAAAATCCTGACCCTGTCAGGCGTGCAGGAGGCTCAAGTCGACGTGGTTTGGGATCCTCCCTGGGGTCCCCAGATGATCACGGCGGACGGCCGCAAAAAGCTTGGGATGGACTAAATTTTCCATGTTTGTCATTCCCTCGATCGATCTTATGGCCGGAGAGGTGGTGCGTTTGGCTCAAGGGAAGGCTACCGAAAAGAAAGTTTACAGTCAGGACCCCATGGCCTGTGCCCGGCGCTGGGAAAAAGCGGGAGGCCGGGTGTTGCACCTAGTGGATCTGGAGGGGGCCTTTCAGGGGGAGATGAGAAATCTGGAAATGATCGGTCAGATTGCGCGTTCGGTGAAAATGCCGTGCCAGGTGGGGGGAGGGATCCGCGATTTGGCCGTGGCTGAAAAGATCCTCAAAGCGGGAGCGCACCGGGTGATTTTTGGAAGCGTGGCCTGTGATGCTCCGGAAACCATCGATGAGGCGGTGAAGCGATTTGGCCCCGAGCGGGTTGTGGTGGGCATTGATGCGAGGGATGGAGTCGTGGAGACGCGGGGTTGGACAAAACCGAGCGGTTGGAAAGCGGTCGATCTGGCTGCGCGCATGACCCAGGCCGGTGTGATACGGATTATCTACACGGATGTGGTCCGAGATGGGATGATGACTGGGCCCAACATTCCGGCAGTGCAAGAGATGATCAGAGCTTTTCCGGGAAAGGTGATTTCCTCCGGCGGAATCAGCGGCCTAGCTGATCTGCAGGCTTTGGATCGAGCTGGTGGAGTGGAGGGGGTCATCGTCGGTCGGGCATTATACGAAGGGGCCATGGAGGACGAAGTGTGTCGGTTGAGTACGTTTTGAGGGAAGAGGGCAGGTCGGGAAGCGGTCCGACCATCGATTACGCTTCTGAATTAAATCCGGAGCAGTTGGAAGCGGTGACGGCGCCCCCGGGCCCGATGTTGGTCATTGCCGGGGCTGGCAGCGGAAAGACAAGGACCCTGACGTACCGGGTGGCTTGGCTGGTGGAGCAAGGTGTTCCCCCTGAGCAGATTCTCCTTCTGACCTTCACCAACAAGGCATCCAAGGAAATGCTGGCCCGGGTAGCCTCTCTTTTGCCCCATGATCTGACCCGGTTATGGGGGGGAACATTTCATCACGTGGGCAACCGTCTCTTGCGCCGTCATGCAGAAGTTGTCGGTTACAACCGGGATTACGTCATTCTGGACCGGGAAGACGCTGAGGATCTCATTGCCGCCAGCCTGGGTGAGGCTGGGGTCGATCCCAAAGACAAGCGGTTTCCCAAGCCCGAAGTGCTGGCGGAAATTTTCAGCTTGGCTGCCAACCATCGGACCACCTGTGGTTCGATCCTAAGAAAACAGTTTGGGTATTTTCTGGAATTGGAGAGTTGGATCACCAAGGTGGGGGAAATCTATATCCGCCGCAAAAAAGACAGTGGGGCCATGGATTATGACGATCTTTTGACGCTCTCGTTACGACTGTTGGAGGAAGGAGGAGAGCTCCGGGAACGATATCGGCAACGTTTTCAGCATATCTTGGTGGACGAGTATCAGGACACCAACCGACTCCAGTCAGATTTTGTGGATGCGATTGGCGGGGGTCATCACCAGATCATGGCGGTGGGGGATGATGCGCAGAGCATCTACTCGTGGCGAGGAGCCAAGGTGGAGCACATCCTGAGTTTTCCCCAACGCCATCCCGGAGCCCGAATGGTGCGACTGGAGACCAATTATCGTAGTGTTCCCCAGATCCTTGATTTGGCCAATCATGCGATTTCCCACAACCCCAAGCAGTTTCCCAAAAACCTTCGTTCGGTCCGTGAAGCCGGGGTCAAACCGGCGGTGGTTGCCCTAGAAGATGGGGGACAGCAAGCCACCTTTGTGGCCCAGCGCATTTTGGAGCTTCATGAGGAGGGTGTGAATCTATCGGACATCGCCATCCTTTACCGGGCGCACTTTCATGCGATGGAGATTCAATTGGAACTGACCCGAAGAAATATTCCCTACACCATCACCTCCGGCTTGAGGTTTTTTGAGCAGGCCCACATTAAGGATGTGGCGGCTCACATGCGGCTGGCGGTGAATCCCAAGGATGAGGTGGCTTTTCATCGGTTAGCCCGTTTGTTGCCGGGTGTGGGACCCAAATCGGCCAGCAAGATGTGGAATGAGGCAGTCACAGGAAAGCCCTATGGTCAGATCAAGGTGGGGGAAAAGGGAGCGAAGGGCTGGTCCCAAATGGTGGAGACTCTTCGCCAGATTGCCGGGAAGCCTCCCAGCGAGCAGGTGAAGATCGTGGTGGAGGGAAGCTATGGGGACCATGTGCGGGCAAGGTACGCCAATGCGGTCAACCGCTTGGACGATCTGAGGCAGTTGGAGGATTATGCCAACGGGTTCACCAACACGGCTGATTTCTTGGCCGAGTTGGCCTTATTGGGAAACACGGAGACGGAAGTGGCGGCAAGAGGGAACGATCATGAGGGTGAGGCGGTAAGGCTCAGCACGGTGCACCAGGCCAAGGGGCTGGAATACGGAACCGTATTTGTCATCATGCTTTGCGACGGATTTTTCCCTTCCGCCAGGTCCATGGAGACGGAGGAAGGAGAGGAGGAAGAACGGAGGTTGTTCTATGTGGCGGTGACCCGGGCCAAGGATGAGCTTTATTTGACGCACCCCAGGCTGCGCATGGGAAAGGGAGGTGACGCATGGCAGACACCTTCGCGGTTTCTGAACGAGCTCTCCAAGGAATTGGTGAATGTCTGGCGGGTGAAGGGGTCGGCCGGTTTAGGCGACTGGAGTTAATCCAGGGTGGTATTCTTACTTGGGCCGACCGCCTCTGGTAAATCCAGACTCGCCATGGAAGTGGCTCGGAGAGGGGGAGCCGAAATCGTCTCGCTGGATGCTTTTCAGATCTATCGCGGAATGGATGTGGGAACCGCCAAGCCGACTAGAAAAGAGAGGGAGGAAGTTCCCCATCATTTGCTCGATCTGGTGAATCCGGAGGAATCCTTTTCCGCTGCAGATTACAAACGGGCGGGGGAGGAGGTCTTTTTGGACTTAAGGAAAAAGAACCGTAAGGCCCTTTGGGTGGGGGGGACCGGACTTTATCACCGGGTCATGACGCAGGGGCTTTCCACCGCTCCCCAGACAGACAAAAAAGTCGCCGAGCAAATTGAGAGCATGGGGACGGAGGATATGGCAGAGGAGATCCGCCGGGTTGATCCAGAGTGGGCAAAAGAAGCCGATTTACAGAACCGCAGAAGAATGGTTCGGGCCTTGGCAGTCTGGCAACAAACTGGTCGAACGATGTCGGAGTGGCAAAAGAAAGAGACGGTTTCCGGGCCTCTATCCGGGGCGAGGAACTATGTGCTCCTTCCTGCGATGGCGACTTTATCCAAAGTGATTCAGCAACGAGTTCGGTTGATGCTGGAGGGGGGATGGATTGAGGAAGTCCAGAATCTGGTAAAACGAGAAGGGTGGATCGGTACGCCAGGAAGTCGGGCTATCGGCTACGAGCAGGTGGCGATGCTGATTGGGGGTAAATTGGGGAAGCAGGAGGCTTGTGACAAAATCGTGGCGGAGACTCGGGCTTATGCGAAGCGCCAATTGACCTGGTTTCGCGGGCTTACTAACTTTCAACCTATCGAGATTGATCCCCAGCATTCTCCCGCCCCAAGCGTAGTCGAGACCCTAGTGACGGCCTTGTCCCAGTGATCTTTTTTGCATGATCATATCCACCAACCGCGATCGGCCCACAGAACGGGCCTTCTTGGTCGGTCTGGAAACCCATAAATCTGGTCGTATCGAGACCGGAGAATCACTGGAGGAGCTTGGTCTGTTGGTCCAAAGCGCAGGCGGGGAGGTGGCCGATCAGGCCACCCAGAAGCTGGATACCCCTGTGGCGCCGACCTACATCGGAAGTGGAAAAGCGGCGGAGTTAGCCAAGGCGGCCAAGGAGAAAAAAGCCGATACGGTTATCTTTGACGACGAGTTGAGCCCGGCCCAAGCAAGAAATCTGGAAGAGATCTTTTCCTGCAAGGTTCTGGACCGAACGCAGCTGATTCTTGATATTTTCGCGCAACGGGCAAAGTCCAAGGAAGGCAAACTGCAGATCGAGTTGGCTCAATTGGTATATCTCTTGCCGAGGTTAACGAGGATGTGGACACATCTTTCGCGGCAGTCCGGGGGAATCGGGATGAGGGGCCCGGGAGAGACCCAGCTGGAGGTGGATCGACGCAGGGTGCAGGAAAGGATCACGCGGCTGGAGCGAGATTTGGTGGAAGTCCGAAAGCACCGAACCATCCAGCGGGAAGGAAGAATGCGCCAGCATTGGCCCGTGGCCGCCTTGGTGGGGTATACGAATGCCGGAAAATCCACTCTCATGAATCGACTGACTCATTCGGAGGTGCCAGCCGAGAATCGTCTCTTTGCAACTTTGGATCCAACGATCCGGCAGTTCCGAATGCCCAATGGAGTCCGTGTTTTGTTGGGTGATACGGTGGGGTTTCTGAAAAAGTTACCGACGCATCTGGTGGAGTCCTTTCAGTCAACCTTGGAGGAGGTGGCCTTTGCCGACGTGCTGATCCATGTGGTGGATTCGAGCCATCCGCAAAGACAGCAGCAGATGAAAGCGGTGGAGGATGTCCTGCGCCAGATCGGAGCGGGGGACAAGCATACCCTGACGGTGTGGAACAAGGCGGATCGAGTGGAGAATCGCGCGGGATTGGAGCGGGAGGCAGCTGGGGTAGCCCATGGGGTCGTGATTTCCGCCCAAACTGGGGAGGGGATGCCTGCTTTTTTTGCCGAGCTGACCACGATGCTTGCGGCTTGGAGTATGCGGGTTCATCTGAGGGTGCCACAAAGCGAGGGTGCCTTGCTGGCTTTGCTTTCCCGGGCGGGCAGGATTCTTGAGAAAAAATACAAGGGAAACGATGTCGAGGTGACCGCCCATATTCCTCCATTCTTGAGGGGGAAAGTGGCCCCGTTTATTCTGTCCAGCCATGGGGAGGATTCGGGAATTACCGTCGGAGGAGAGACCGCGGGAGCGGTTGATGACCCAGGGGCCTGAGGCCTTGGGGGCGGCGGAACTTCTGGGGATCCTACTGCGGACAGGATTGCCGGGTAAATCCGCGGTCGAATTAGCGGCCGAGATCCTTGGTTCGCGTGAGGGACTGGGGGGGTTGGCCAGAATTACCCCGCAGACTCTCCAGAAAGAGTTCAAGGGATTGGGGACAGCCAAGGCTTGCCAAGTGGCGGCAGCGATCGAACTGGGAAGAAGGGTTGGGGTGGCGGAAGTTTCGGGGGGGATGATGGACACTCCATCTAAAGTGGAAGAGTTGATGGGTCCCGAATTAAGAAAGAAAGATCGGGAAGAGGTATGGGTTCTCCTTTTGAACACCAAACTCAGGCTTTTGAGAAAGGTTCAGGTAAGCCGTGGATCGGTGAATGAGACTGCGGTGCAACCGCAGGAGATTTTGCGGGAGGCCTTGGGTGCGGAGGCAGTGTATGCGCTGATCGTGGTGCATAATCATCCTTCGGGGGATCCGGCACCAAGTCCGGCGGACCTGGAATTTACGCGGAAGTTAAGGGACGGGGCCAAAACGGTGGGGGTCCTCCTCCAGGATCATGTGATTATCGGCGTCGCCCGGGAAGGCCGTTCGGGGTACTATAGTTTCAAGGAAGCTGGATATTTATGAGCGACACAAAAATTCATCCCACGGCTATTGTGGAAAACGGTGCCAAGATCGGATCTGGTTGTGAAATCGGGCCGGGGGCAATCGTGGAGGCTGAAGTCGAACTAGGACCGGGTTGTATCGTAGGGCCCAGGGCGGTTTTGCAGGGAAGGGTGAAAATGGGACCCAAGAATCGAATTGGAGTGGGGGCGGTCATTGGTGGGGAACCACAGGATTTGGCTTATCAAGGGGCCAGAAGCGGAGTGATCATTGGTGAGGGGAATACGTTTCGGGAGTATGTAACCGTCCATCGGGGCACCAAAGAGGGAACCGATACAGTGATCGGAAATGGATGTTTTCTGATGGTGGGAGCCCATGTGGCCCATAACTGCCGATTGGCGGATGGAGTCATTTTGGTCAACAACGTGCTCCTGGCCGGATATGTAGAGGTGGAGGAAAAGGCTTTTTTAGGCGGAGCGGTGGTGGTGCATCAATTCGTCCGAATTGGAAGATTGGC
The DNA here is from genome assembly GCA_964655385.1 of uncultured Akkermansia sp. GTDB lineage: Bacteria > Verrucomicrobiota > Verrucomicrobiia > Methylacidiphilales > Verrucolacustridaceae > Verrucolacustris. The sequence goes on along the minus strand of CAZZMY010000014.1, from coordinate 3,141 downwards.
CATGGTGAGAGGCCAGACCCGGGTAGGAATGGATCTACCCCCCTACTGCATGGCTGTGGCAACCAACGGGGTATGTGGGCTGAATTTGGTGGGATTAAAGAGAGCCGGGGTGGGTCCGGAAGGCCGAAAAGCTCTCCAGCGGGTGTACGAGGAGTTTTTCTTTGGAGGCAAAAACAGAGCTCAGGCCCTAGAGCAAATCGGCAGGGGAGGGGATGCAAACAACCAAGAGGTCAAAGAGTTCTGCGACTTTATCGGAAAAACCAAGCGAGGGATTTGCCACGGTTTGAAAGCAGGAGAGATCAGCCTCGAGGAAAATTAAAAGCGAGACTGGACGCCGACTTCGAGAGCGAAGTTGTAGCTATTTTCAAAGTCGTAGTTTCCAATGCGAGGGGTAAAGGCACCCAGCAGCTTGAAGACTCCATAAAAATCCACCCCTGGAGTCACGGTATAGTTGGCGCCTAACTGGGCATTAAAGCCAAATTGGAAGGCGCTGCGGCAGTAGTTTCCTTGGATATCTTGATTCCCTAGGTAGTAATTATTTACATCGAGTTGCTGCCAGATTGCCCCTATGCCTCCTCCGATAAATGGTTTAAATGCCGTGGCTCCTGGCCAGCGCAAAATACAGTCGATCTGTACTGGAACTTGAACTAACTCACCATCTGCTGAAAGGTGATAGGATCCCGCAGGATTTGAGGGAGAGATGGCATTGGCTAGGGTAACATTGTACTGATTTATGCCATTATAGATGATTCCTGTCTGTAAGCTGACGCCTAACCAATCGTAAATATTGTAACCAAATTCAACATCGAATCTGAATCCTGGGTTAAAAGTGAAATTTTCCGCAGAAACATTGGCTCCACTTTTGTAGGTGTAAGGATAGGCCTGCATATTGGAACCATTAAAAACGCGGCGGGCCGTGAGCTGACCTTGAATGGATCCGCCGATGGCGGCGTTCATAAAGAAGTCTTCGAATGTTCCCAACTCAATGGAGGTCTCGGCAGATGAGACGGGGGCGGGTTTTCCGGAAACGGTCTGCAGAGGTGGAGGAGATCCCTTGGATGGGGCTCCGGAAAGGGGGTCGACGGGCGCCGATCCTCCCCCCATCGGATCACCGGCAGTGGTGGGCGAACCAGATCCACTCATGGGGTCGGGAGATGTGGGCAGGCTACTGGCCATCGTGGTTGGGTTTTCTGTAGTGCCAATGGAAGCGAGGCTAAGACGCTCTTGTGAGGGTTGGGTATTTTGGGGAGGTGAATCGGTATAAACGCTCAGGACAGGGGGACCTCCGAAACACGCGCCATCGTCATGCGAATTAAGGGCCGTTAGTGGAACAATTCTTTTTGTTCCGTCGGGGTATGTCTTTAAGATAGGTGTTTGATCTGAGATCACTGTTGATGGAATGAAAGTAGTAGACGAATTTGTACAAATACTAGAAGGGGGAACGGCTATTCTTTGTGCGAAGGTTTTTTGAAAACCATCTGCTCCGAAGGAAAATAGAATCGCCAGAAGAATCCTGGGCGTAAGTGGTTGTAAGTGCATGAGGTGCGTTTTTAGGACTCTGGACACAATATGTTGTGCACACAAAGAAAAGAATACTACTTATAGTAAAGTTATTCACAGAGTTGCTACTAAGGCGGTGCAACACGCAAATATTTTACGTGATATTAGTTAAAATCTATAAGCCAGACCGATTTCCAAAGCGTAGTTGTAGGAGGCTTTTACCTGACTTGTGCCATCGGAAAAGATGAGCGGATTGGGAGTGATAAAGGTCTTGAAGGATGTATCCAAATCTAACCCGGGTAAGAGGTTATATTGAAAACCAGCGCCTAACTGAAAAGCATAGTTCCATTGGTGTCTTGATATGCTGTTTTGAATCTCAATAGTTTGATTTTGGGAGCCGGTATAGTCGGTATAAGCTGCCCCCAAATAGTCCCAAACACCGCCAGCACCACCCGTGAAGTAGCTTCGGAAGCGACCGCTATTCGGAACCTGAAACCTGATGTTAAAAAGAACTGGAACCTGATAATACGCACCATTCCCTGTTTGAAAATCCCCCGAGACTCGTCCATCAGTTTCCCCCCCCCCATACGAGCGCAGGAATGAACTAATAGAATTATAAATAAAACCACTTTCAACACCAAACGAAAAACCGTTAGTGATATTATAAAATGTTTCAAAATCCCATCGGAAACCTGGAGCAAAATTTAAGTATAAGTGCTGCTGGTTAAACATTATCCCACTACTCGTCGATTGTTGCAAAGCTGCCCCCATAGCCGTCCGCAGTCCCCAACCGGTCTGAGGACCATAGGCATCTTTTGAATAACTGCTCTTTGGATTGGATTCCGCAAGGAGGGCGGAAGGTGAATTAGTGGTTGTACCTAATTTCGGTGAGGCAGGCGTGACCATGGGATCATTGTTTGGTGAGGGAGAGGTGGTTAGCGATTTCCACTGGTCTTGGGAGGAACCGTTGTTGCTGCTCATGGCGTTGGTGATGGCAACCGGCGTGTTCAACTGAACATCTTGTGCATTCGTCCGAAGGGGCGGCTGATCAGAATTCGTCGTGGAGCTTTGGCTTAAACATTCAGAGGGAAAAACATAAGAAAAAATAACCATGACCAAGGCACAACTGAAAAACTCACACTTGATTCTAAAATGAGGCCAGAATCCAATAAGCTTTTTATGAGGCTTGAACATTGGGCCCAGATACTACATATTGTATTACTCATATTTTGTCTACAAGATATTGTGATCTATGGGTGTTTTGGTTTTACAGCAAAATATTCTTGTCTCTAATCAGGGGTTAAAACAGAGCTAGAGAGTGGTGGTAGGTGCAGTGAGATCTTCCCATTTTTCACTGTTACTTTGTCGATATTTCCCAATTGGTCGGTAAAGGTCCCATCCTTGAGTTCTGGGGTCGCCTCCAAAAGCATATCGACTGGTTTGTCTGATCGGTTGTAGACAACGAGAACGCGATCGTTGAGATAGGCGCGCACAACCGCATAGTTGTCTTTACCAGCCAGAAGGCAACGACGACTGCCGTAGCGAATCGCCGGGTGGGCCGTGCGAATCGCATTTAGCTTGGCGATGTGCTCCTGAACCTTTTTTTCCTCGGAGGATAATTTCTTCAAATCGGGGAACACT
>CAZZMY010000013.1:8166-22133 GCA_964655385.1 uncultured Akkermansia sp. | reverse complement strand
CGGTTCGGTTGACCATCGGTTCGGGCAGCCTGCTGCCTCAATGCGTGAACCCGAGCTTTGATGGTTTTTCTTTTCTCATCTTCATAAAGCAAAATGTCATCCCCTTCCGATTGGGCCGGAAAAAAGCCCATGACTCCCCTGGCCTGAATTCTTTTCTCCCCAAGAATTTTTTTCAGTAGCACCTGGGCGTCAGCAAAAAGTTTTTGCGCTTCGGTTCCTACCACCGGATCTTCGAAGATTTTCGGATATCTGCCTCGCAACTCCCACGCATGGAAAAAGGGCGACCAGTCGATAAATTCCACCAATTCCTTTAAGGGATAATCGTTGAAGACTTTGACGCCGAGAAATTCCGGTTTGGCCGGATCGGTTGACCAGTCGATTTGCGTCGCATTCTTCCGCGCCTCTTGAATCGAGAGCAGTTTTTGTCCCGATTGGCGGCTGGCGAAATCCTGCCGCTGTTTCTCCTGCTCTGCCCGAATTTGCCCCAAATAGGCATTGCATTTCTCCTCCGAAAGCAGCTGCTGGGCTACCCCCACCACCCGCGAGGCATCAATCACATGCACCACCGGCCCCGTGTAAACCGGGGCGATCTTCACGGCCGTATGGGCCGCACTCGTGGTCGCCCCACCAATCAAAAGGGGCACTCGGAATCCCTCTCGCTCCATCTCGGATGCCACCGTCACCATTTCGTCCAGCGAAGGTGTGATCAAACCGCTCAATCCGATAACGTCCACTCCGTGAGTTTTGGCTTCCGCCAGAATTTTTTCACACGGAACCATGACCCCCAGATCAACCACCTCATAGCCGTTACAAGCCAACACCACCCCCACAATATTTTTACCGATGTCGTGCACGTCCCCCTTCACCGTGGCCATCAGGATCTTTCCGGCCTGCGTGCTTTTGCCAGCCGCCGCTTTTTCTTTCTCCATAAAAGGGGTCAAATAAGCGACCGCTTTTTTCATCACTCGGGCACTTTTGACCACCTGGGGTAAAAACATTTTTCCTTCGCCGAAAAGATCCCCCACCTTGCGCATCCCCCCCATCAAAGGCCCCTCGATCACCTCCAAGGGGCGGCCATACTTTATCCGGGCCTCCTCCGTGTCTTGGTCGATATGATCCGTGATCCCCTTAAGCAAGGCATGCAGAAGTCGCTCCTCCACCGGCCCTTTTCTCCAGGCCTCGTCCTTGACCACGGCCCTCCCCCCTGCCTTGACCGTTTCGGCAAATTCCAGCATCCGCTCGGTGGCATCCGGACGCCGATTGAGCAGAACATCCTCCACCCGCTCCTTGAGTTCGCCCGGAATCTCCTCGTAAACCGCCAGTTGCCCGGCGTTGACGATGGCCATGTCCAAACCCGCCTGAATCGCATGATATAGGAAGCAAGAGTGCATGGCTTCCCGGACGGGATTGTTTCCCCGGAAAGAAAAGGAAATGTTGCTCACCCCTCCGCTGGTCTTGCATCCCGGCAAGGTTTTCTTGATTTCCCTCACCGCCTCAATGAACTCCACGGCGTAATTGTTGTGCTCCTCGATTCCCGTGGCCACCGTGAGCACGTTGACATCAAAAATGATGTCCTCCGGGGCGAATCCAGCCTTTTCGGTCAACAGCCCGTGAGCTCTTCGGCAAATCTCCACCTTCCGCTGCTTGTCCGCCGCTTGTCCTGCCTCGTCGAAGGCCATGACAATGACGGCCGCTCCGTATTTCCGCGCCTTGCGAGCCTGTTCCAGAAACACCTTTTCCCCTTCTTTGAGGCTGATCGAATTGACCACCGGCTTGCCCTGAACACATTGAAGTCCCGCCTCCAGGACGGACCACTTGGAGCTGTCCAAGACCAAAGGGACACGTGAAATTTCCGGTTCGCTCCCCACCAGATTGAGGAAGCGCGTCATGCTGGCCTCCCCGTCCAACAGGGCCTCGTCAAAGTTGATGTCAATCATGTTGGCCCCGGCCTCGACCTGCTGCCGGGCTACCGCCACCGCTTCGTCGAATTTTCCCTCCCGGATCAAGGCGGCAAATTTCGGGGATCCGGTGACGTTGGTCCTCTCCCCAATCGAAGTGAAGGAGCCCCCTGTTCCAATGGTGTAGGGCTCTAATCCGGCCAGCGTCGTGGACGGAGCGGGAGGATGGGCAATCCTTGGAGCCACACCCGCAACCGCTTTTCCGATAGCGGCAATGTGATCGGGGGTCGTTCCGCAACACCCTCCCACCATGTTGAGAAATCCTGCTCGGGCGAATTCCCCCAAAACCTCCCCCATTTGCTCAGGAGTTTCATCGTACCCTCCAAAGGCGTTCGGTAACCCGGCATTCGGATAACAGCTGACGAAACAGTCCGCCACCTTTGACAAAGCCGCCATGTAGGGTCTCATCTCTTTGGGCCCCAAGGCGCAATTGATTCCCACGCTGAAAGGTCGGGCATGACGGATGGAGTGCCAGAAGGCCTCGGTCGTCTGGCCGGAGAGCGTCCGCCCCGAGGCGTCCGTGATCGTGACGGAGATCATCACGGGCAGACGAAATCCAATCTCATCGAAAACCTCCTCTATCGCCCAAAGTGCGGCCTTGAGGTTCAGGGTGTCGAAAGTCGTCTCCGGCAAGAGCACGTCCACCCCACCCTCGATGAGAGCCCGAACCTGCTCCGCATAGGCCTCAGAAAGCTGGCGAAACGTCACCGCTCGATACTCCGGACGATTAACATCCGGGGACATCGAGGCCGTCCGGTTCGTGGGCCCCACCGCTCCGGCCACCCAAGCTTCTTTTCCGGAATGTGCCGCCAAAAACTCATCCGTCACCTTCCTCGCCAGACGCGCCGCCGCTAAATTGATTTCCCGCACCGCACCCTCTAGGCCGTAATCAGCTTGGGAGATCGAAGTGGCGTTAAAGGTGTTGGTTTCGATAATTCCCGCCCCTGCCTCCAAATACTCCCGGTGAATCTGACCGATCACGTCCGGACGGCTGATCACCAGGACGTCATTGTTTCCCTTCAGATCCTTGCCGTGCGTGGCAAACCGTTCCCCGCGAAAATCTTTCTCCGTTAGTTTATGACGCTGAACCATCGTGCCCATGGCCCCATCCATCAAAACAATTCGCTCCGCCAGGGCTTTTTCCAACTGACGCCTGCGAATGAGCACACGTTCCTTCGCTTCCATGCATGCAGCCTACCCAAGGCCATTACTTTTGTCGAATTATATATCAGCTTATCATGATATACAGATGAATAAATAAGGCTGCCCTAAGCTTTGCCTTGGCCGATGCGCTGGGTCAGGTACTGTCTTGGTTTCCTTTGGCGCTGTCGTCTAGAGGCCTAGGACAGGTCCCTTTCAAGGACCATACACGGGTTCGAATCCCGTCAGCGCTAGGTAACTATTTCCGTAACCGAAGCCAGGCTTCCGACAAAACCCAGTCCCCGGGGACGGTGATTTTCAAATTTGGCTCACCCGATTCCACCAGGACCCCCTTCACTCCCCCCAATTCAGCGGCCGCTAGACAGTCCGTCACAATGACCTGATCCTCGCGCGCTTTCCTCAATCCGTCCTGCAGCAAGGATTTGCGCACCACTTGAGGCGTCTCCATTCGCCATAAACCCTCCCGGTCGACTAGGCGGAGAATTAGTCCCGCAGAATTGGTGGCCCGAACGGTGTCCGACATCTTGCTGGCGGCGGCGGCGGCCTCATGCCTGCGGGCTTCGACCAAAACTCTTTCGGTCAGCTCTTTCGTCAATAAAACACGGGCTGCATCATGCACCACTGCCCACACCTCCCCCTTCCCCAACACCCCCAGCCCCTCCCAAACAGAATCCTGCCTCTCTTTCCCTCCCTCGATCACCTTCACACGGTCTTTGTCTTTGGAGAGATTTTGGTCCACCCATCGACGGGCCGCGTCCTTTACATCCTTGCGAACCGTCAAAACAACCGTTCCAATCCCAGCGGAAGAGAGTAAAGCCTCCATCGGGTGAGCAAACACGGGCCGACCAGCAATTTCGGTGATCGACTTATCATGTCCCAAGCGCCGCCCCTGCCCGGCGGCCAAGAGAATGGCCCCCGCGTCCGGAATCACGGCCGCGAACGGTCGCTGGGGGCGGATTTCCTGTCCGACTTTCTGGAGGCGTCCTCATCCTCCCCCTTGTTGGAATCATCGTTGTAAAAGAGGACACCGTGTTTTCGCAGGTTGGCCATGAGGTTTTTCATGTCCTTGGCCATCTTCTCGTCTTTCATCAGGGTATAGAGAGGGCCCTTGCCCTGTTGCGCCTCGTTCAACAGACCCGTGGCCGATTTGGCAAACTCATCCACGCGCTTGGCGGCGGATCGGATTTCATCCAACGCCGGCCCGGCCGAAGCCATCACTGCGTTCAACCCCGCCTCCTGCTCTCCCTTCACCCGGGTTCCGGCAGCCAAAAAGGTACCATCGGGCTTCTCCGGAGGAACCACCCGCACAAAGCGGTCTCCCAACATGCCGTACTGGTCGATGCGGAACTTGGAGCCCGTGGGAAGTTCGGTGCCGTCATCGATGCGCAACACCAACTCGACAAAGTTTTGTCCCACATGGTAGCTCGGCGTGTCCGCCACGGTTCCGATTTGGGCCCCACGCAGGAGAACCTTGGAGTTTTTTAAAATGTCCCGCGCATCCTCGAATTCGACAATGATCGGGTAGGTTTGACGGAAATAATTTCCAAACTTTCCGAAAGCCACGACCAGCGAAGCAATGGCTAAAAGTCCGGCCAGAACAAAAAAACCGACTTTGACCTCCAGTTGATTCTCTTTCATGGGTTCCCTTTCGTTTATCCGGTGACGTCGATCCCCGGAGCATGCCCTCGAACGAAGTCGCGCACCAGCGGATCCTCGCATCGATCCACCTGATCCGGCGTACCCTCGTAGTAGATTCTGCCTTCGTGGAGGTAGGAAATCCGGTCTCCCACCATGCGGGCACTGGTCATGTCGTGGGTCACGACAATGGAGGCCATGCCAAACATTTTACCCAAATGCAAAATCAGCCGATTGATGCTGTCGGCGACAATCGGATCCAGCCCGGTGGTCGGCTCATCGTACATCATCAGATCCGGCTTGCGGATGATCGCTCGGGCCAAGGCCGCCCGCTTTTTCATTCCCCCGCTCAACTCCGCCGGCATTTTTTCCTCCGTCCCTCCCAAGGAGACAATCTTCAGGGCCTCTGCCACTTTCTCCCGTAAAACCTTTTCGCTCTTCTCCCCTTCCTCTCTCAAGGGGAAAGCCAAGTTGTCAAAAACAGAAAGGGAGTCAAAGAGAGCGGCCCCTTGGAACAACATTCCGATTTTTCGACGATACGGGTTCCACGCCTCCTCCCCCAATCCCGTGAGTTGCGTTCCCTCAAAAATGACCTGCCCGGCATCGGGGCTCAACAGCCCCATGATGTGTTTGAGCATCACGCTCTTTCCACAGCCGCTCCGCCCGATGACCACCACCTTTTCCGCCGCCCCCACCTTGAGGTTGACCCCCCGCAAAACCTCCTGCCCACCCAGGCTTTTACGAATGTTGATCAACTCCAGCATGGGGTGCCTAGTTGGAGTAAAGAACCGCGTTCAACAGCACGGTCAGGAAGAAGTTGGTGATCAGAACGGCCAAGGAGGCATTGACCACCGCCTCGGTGGTGGTCTTACCCACCCCGGCGGTTCCCGGGGGACAATTCATTCCCTTGTGACAGGCAATCGCCGCGATAATCACCCCGAAGATGACCGCCTTGATCAATGCAATCAGCACATCCTTGCGGTCAGTGTATTTGATCGTGTTGTCCCAGTAATACGCCCCGTCGACCCCAAAGATTTGTACCGCCACGAAGTAGCCGACTCCGATTCCCGTCACCAAGGCCATGCCGGTCAGCACCGGAGCCGAAATCACCAGTGCGAGAAAGCGGGGAACGATCAGGTATTCGGTTGGATAGACCCCCAAGGCCCGTAACGCGTCGACTTGCTCGGTGATTTTCATCGAACTCAGCTCCGCCGCCATCGCCGCACCCACCCGGCCGGCCAAAAGAAGAGAGCAAAGCACCGGCCCCAACTCCCGACACATCGCGATCGAAACCGTGGGTCCGATGGCCGACTCCATGCCGAAACGCTTGAACTGAAACCATACCTGGGCGGCGAAAACCGCTCCGGTAAAAGCTCCCGTTGTTAACACAACCACCTGCGACCGAATCCCGATGAAATACATCTGTTCCAGCAACTGATCCCAACGCACCCGATAACGAAACATAGTCCGTAGAGTGTCGGCCAATAAAAGAAAGACTCCGCCGGCCGTGCGGCAGGAGTGGGTGAAAACCCCTCCCACATGACCCACCAAATTGAGAGCCTTCTCCATTTCTCTTTTCCTAGGGAACACCGCCCCCCGCATCAAGCGGGTCGGGAAAACCAATCCGATAACTCCTCCGTTTTGAGCTCATCCAACCTCGCGACCTCCCGATCCACGCCATCCAAATGTCCCCCGGGGTGGGTCGTGGTGACGCCGACCACCCGCATACCCGCCGCCCGCGCCGCCTCCACCCCCGATGGGGCATCCTCAAATACCACACATTGCCGTGGATCAAATTTCAACCGTCGAGCCGCCTCAAGAAACACATCCGGCGCCGGCTTTCCCCTTTGCACATGCTCCGCCGTCACCGCACTTCGAAAAAAGGGCTCCAGCCCTAATAATCGCAACCCCAACAGAACATTTTTCTGCTCGGTGGAGGATCCGATCACACAAGGAACTCCTGCTTGCCCCAGCCTCTCAAGCCACGCTCGCACCCCGGGAAGCGGTTGGATGCCCCAATCTTCTACCACCTCCCGATACAACTCCTCTTTCCGCAGGCTCAACCGTTGGATCTCCTGCAAATCCTCTGACCAGTGCAGCAAGTCGCGCATGATCTCGATATTCCTCCGGCCAAACCCCCTCAAGAAGTGTCCCTCGGGCAGGATTTTTTCCTCCTCCCTGGCCAACCGCTCCCAACTTTCTTCATGGTGCCTCGAGCTATCCAAAATCACGCCGTCCCAGTCAAAAATGGCCGCCCATGGCACACGCATCTGCGGCTGGGATACCCGTTTCGCAGTCCGGGCGCAATCGCCATCCATCGGGCAGAGATCAAAAAGTTCGACTTCTCCTTCATCTTCAGTACGATTTTGTCCTCAAACCGCTTAAAAAGGAACCAACCCAAAGGAAATATTATCACCATGGCTCTCGATCACGCAGAACGTACCCGACTTCTCACCCCTTCCGCCACTCTCGCCATCGACGCGCGCGCCAAAACCATGAAGGCCGAGGGCCTTGATGTGGTCGGCTTCGGCGCGGGCGAACCTGATTTTGACACTCCGGAACACATTAAAGCCGCCGCCATGGGATCCCTCGATGCGGGCTTCACCAAATACACGCCTTCTTCCGGCATCCCGGAACTCCGTTCCGCCATTGCCGAGAAGCTCAAGGCCGACAATCAACTTTCCTACGAACCCTCCCAGATCATCGTCACCTGCGGAGCTAAGCACGCCTGCTTTAACGCCATTCTCGCCACGATCAATCCCGGGGACGAAGTCCTCATCCCCGCCCCTTACTGGTTGAGCTATCCGGAAATGGTTCGGGTGGCCGGCGGGGAACCCGTCATCGTTCCGACCAAGGCCGAAAACGGTTACAAGCTAACCCCTGAACTCTTTCGGGAGTACATGAGCCCCCTCACCAAGATGGTCATCATCAACTCCCCCGGAAATCCGACCGGCTCCGTTTACTCTGAAAATGAGCTGGCCGCCTTGGCGGAAGTCGCCCTCGATGAGGAAATTTACATCCTCTCGGACGAAATTTACGAAAAGCTCGTCTATGACGATGCCAAGGCCTCGTCCATCGCCTCCTTCAGTAAAGATGTCTACAACCTCACCCTCACGGTCAATGGCTTCAGCAAACCGTACGCCATGACCGGCTGGCGGTTGGGTTACGTGGCCGCCCCGGTCGGACTGGCAAAAGCCATCGACTCCATCCAGAGCCACACCACTTCTCACCCCACCTCCTTCGCTCAGAAGGGTGCCTTGGCCGCCTACCGTGGTCCCCAGGATTGCGTGAAAGACATGGTCACGGAGTACGACAAACGCCGCCGCCGGATGTGCGACCTGCTCGGTCTCATCCCTAAGCTGTCTTTCGTCAAACCCCAGGGAGCCTTCTATATCCTCGTCAACATTTCGCGCACCGGTCTCAGCTCGACCGAGTTTGCCGAAAAGCTCCTCGAAAAGGAGCGGGTGGCCGTGGTTCCTGGAAAAGCTTTCGGGGACGACTCAACCATTCGCCTTTCCTACGCGACCTCGGTGGATCAGATCGAGGAAGGCGCCCGTCGCTTGGCGAAGTTTTGCAAATAAATACTTCACAGAAAAGAGTTTGCAGAAAATCGGTCTGAGCCCCTTGCAGGCTTAGCCCCTTTCATTATCCTACTGCCACGATGAACGCACTTTGGTTGCTCACCTTCTTTGGAACGATGGCCCTTTCGCTCTGGGCCGCCGCCCGGGTGAAGATCGCGTACGCCAAAGGAAGCCAAGTCCCGGCTTCCTCGGGATTCACAGGAGCCGAGGCCGCCGCCCGGATTCTCGATGCCGCCGGGATCCGCGACGTGGAAATCGTCGAGCAGGACGGATTGCTGGGCGACCACTATGACCCCATGCACAAACGTCTCGTTCTCTCCTCGGAAAACTTCCATGGCCATTCGGCCGCTGCTCTCGGCGTGGCCGCCCACGAATGCGGCCACGCCATCCAGCATAAGATCGCCTACGCCCCCCTGCAGTGGAGGATGGCTTCTGTCGGTGCCACCACCTTCGCCAGCCAAATTGTCACTTGGCTTCCCCTGTTGGGCTTTTTCTCCGGCTTCGGTGGATTCCATTCCCAAACTTACCTCATGATCATGGTGGCCGGCTGGGGCGTGATCATGCTCTTCAACCTCGTTACCCTTCCCGTGGAATTCGATGCTTCCCGTCGGGCTTTGCAGATCCTCCCAAAAATGAAATTTATCGCCCCCGGAACCGAACTAAACACCGTGGAAAAGGTTCTCCGGGCCGCTGCGTGGACTTATGTTGCGGCCTTTATCACGTCTCTCCTCTACCTCCTTTGGCATCTCCTTCCCCTTCTATCCGGAAGACGGAACGACTAGAATACACTATATATAGTCACCCTTAAGTTGCTTTAGATCAATATATTGAATTTTGTTTCAATTATTCCTTGCAACTAAGAAAATACGTTCTTAGATCTCCTTAAGGAGTTCTTGCCTGATAAAAACCCGCTTTTTCGCCTTGGTTTTATTGTCCTCGTTGCCTTTGACAGGGCTGGCCGCTGCCGCCCCCACTTCGGAGGCTTACTCCCACCCGTTGCTCAATCAGATTTACGAAATGCATTCTTTGGCGGAGTCGGGGAATAAAGACGCCACTCGTCGTTTGGTGGCCTGGTTGGAGGAACTAACCGCCGAACAGCCCGATAACGGCATCCTCCTGGTCTATTTGGGAAGTGCCTACACTCTGGCCAGCCGAGACGCCTTCATTGGCCCGGGGAAACTGCGCTACCTCATGGCGGGCCGCGACTGCATGGATCGCGCGGTCACTATTCGCCCGGAGGATCCCAACGTCCGCTTCATCCGCGCGATCAACAACTACCACCTCCCCACGCTTTTCAATCGTCGCAGCATTGCCCGGGATGATTTCCGTAAATTGGTCGAACAATTGGCCCAAAATCCAGCCTGTCTGGATGCCCTGACTTCCCAAGCCATTTACTACTATGCCGGCCTCTGCTTCTCGCAACTGGAAGAAGAACAGAATGCCCGAAGCTCCTGGCAAAAAGGCTTGGATCTCAAAATCGACGGTCCTCTCACGGCCAAAATCTCGCAGGAACTGGAACGCCTGACTCCGACGGCAGCGGGACAGTGAGCCGCCCTCCCGGGCAACCCTATCTCTCCGCTTCCCGGATCCGCCAAAGGGTCCGCACTTTGGCCACCTCCATCCGACGCACGTACCACAAGCGCCCCCTGACCATCGTGGCTCTCTTAAAAGGCAGTGTCTTTTTTGTCGTGGATCTTCTCCGCCATCTCCCCCCCGATACCGAGGTCGAATTCTGGAGCGTCTCCAGCTACGAGGGCACCCGCTCCACCGGAAAAATCCGTGGGCTGAAGCATTGCCGTGGAGATTTTAAGGGACGCGACGTTCTCCTCATCGACGATATCCTCGACTCCGGTCTCACCCTGGATCGAACTCGGCGCCATGCCAAAAGATTGGGAGCCCGGAGCGTCTCCATCTGCGTTCTGCTCAGCAAACGTCGGTCAAGGGTCCGCTCAGTTCAGGCCCGCTGGGTCGGATTTTCCATCAAGGACGAGTTTGTGGTGGGATACGGACTCGATCTCGACCAACGCTACCGCGCCCTCCCCTCCATTCGCTCTTTGCCATCCTAAGCTCGAATTTCCCTTACCTCACCCCTTTCTCTTCTACGGAAACGATTCGCCCCTTTGGTGAGATAGGAGGGGCCATGGTCGGAGCTATTCCGCAATATCCTCATTCCATAATTCCGGTTTGTTCCGGATAAAATCGCCCATCATCTGTACCAATTCTGACTGATTCAGGATCACCACCTCGATACCGTGCGAGCGAAGAAACTCGGGTGCCCCGGGAAAGTTCACCGCTTCCCCGACCACGACCCGCGGAATCTTGAACTGCACGATGGTTCCCGAGCACATGAAACAAGGGCAAAGAGTGGAGTAAATCACCGTGTCGCGATAACTTTTCTGACGACCCGCATTCATTAGGCAGTCCATCTCTCCGTGCAAAATCGCGCTTCCTTTTTGCACCCGCTGATTGTGTCCCCGACCCACGACCTTGCCGCCCCGGACCAGAATCGATCCGATGGGAATTCCTCCCTCGGCCAATCCTTTGCGTGCCTCGGCCTCCGCCTCTTTCATGAACTTCAGGTCATCGTTGGATGTCATGTCATCAACCTACGCAAAGAACCAAAAATAGAAAACATGACTTCTTCGATATCGCCGTGACCTTGAGGGTGTCTTAGGATCATTCGGTGCAACAAAAGCGGATCGGTGTTCTGACCAGTGGCGGGGATTGCCCGGGACTTAATGCGGTTCTGCACGGTGTGGTCTCCGCCGCCACCACCCGCGGATTTGAAGTTTTGGGTTTTTTTGACGGGTATGAGGGATTACTGAACCCCGTCCGTTATCAACGGCTCGATGCAGCCTCCGTCGCCCATATCAGCCACCTTGGAGGCACGATTCTAGGGACCACCAACCGGGGTCGCTTCGTGGCCAAGGTCGGTGCGGGCAAGAAATCGGTGATCCCTCGGGAAGTTTTACAGCAGGCCCGCGAAACCTATCTCGGGTTGGGACTCCATGCCTTGGTCTGTATCGGGGGGGACGGTTCGCTCTCCACCTCGCTTCAACTGCAGCAAGTCGGAGTCAACGTGGTGGGTGTCCCCAAAACGATCGATAACGATATTTTGGCTACCGCCTCCACCTTCGGATTCGACTCCGCCGTCTCATGCGTGGTCGACAGCCTCGACCGGTTACACACGACCGCCCGATCCCATAAGCGGATCATGGTGGTGGAAACCATGGGTCGGCACGCCGGGTGGATTGCCCTGCATGGCGGCGTGGCCGGGGCGGCTGATGTGATTCTGATCCCGGAAATCCCCTTTCACCTTTCCAAAGTGGCGGACTTTGCCATGGAGCGCTCGGGTTCCGGGCTTCCCTCCACCATGATCGTGGTGGCAGAAGGCGCCCATCCGGCCAAGGGAAGGATTTCTACCCTCAAAAAAATGCCCCAAGTTCGGGGAGAGGTTCGCTTGGGCGGAATCGGGGATTACGTCGCCAGGGAAATCGAAAAGCGAACCAGGCAGGAGACGCGCCATGTGGTTTTGGGTCACCTTCAGCGTGGGGGAAACCCCACCGCCCTCGACCGGATTCTGGGTACCCGTTTCGGCGTGGGCGCCGTGGAGTTGATCACAAAAAAGAAATTCGGCCACATGGTCAGCTATCAGAATTATGAAATCGGCGGGGTTCCCATTGCCCAAGCTGTCGCTCGCATTCGGACCGTGCCGCCCCAAGGGCAACTGGTTCAAACGGCCCGCGAAATCGGAATCTGTTTCGGGGACTAGGCGTTACCGGTCGAGCTCCGAATGACCAGCTCAGCCGGTAGCATCACAGGTTTCATCTCTCCCTCACCCCCACGGGCTTTTTTCCACAAATCGAACCCCGCCTGACCCGGGTTGGAAAATCGGATGGTCGTCAAAGGGACAGGACCGTAACGCGACAACTCTTGATCTCCTAATCCTGTGAGACTGATCGTTCCGGGAATACCGAATCCGGCATGCAGGATCGCCCGAGCCGCTCCGGCCGCCACGGCATCACTGCCACAAATCACCGCCGTCGGCCGTTCCTTCTTTTGTAAAATTTTGATCATCTCTTTTTCCCCATCTTCCGGCCTGAGTCCGGCCATCTGGGCTCCCTCGGGAATCACCATCCCTCGGGCTTCCGCCCCTTCTTGCACGGCCTTCACGTGTTCCGCATCGCTTCGGGCCGCTGAGTGTCCCCCAAGATAGGCCACCTTTCGATGCCCAAGATCACTCAAATGATCCAACACTCGCTGGGCGGCTTCTTTCATGTTTCTGACCACCCAACTGACCCTCTCGCTTCCCGGTCCGACATCCGCGGGATAACGCTGAAAGAAAAGAATGGGTAGGCCGGCATTTTTAGCTGTCTCAAAGGCCGCAGACCGGTGCTCCGTGCTGATTCTTGGCAGCACAAAGATAGCCTCCACGCCCCGTCCCATCATGGTCCGGACCTGTTCGGATTCCTCCTTGGCGCTGCGAGCCAGTCCCACCTGCACGGCAACTCCCCCTTTTTGAGCAGCCTCACAAAAGCCACCCGCCACGCTCGATCCTTCCTCCGTGGCCAGATCCGGCAGGATCAACCCCACCAACCCGCTTCGTTTGACCCTTAAGTTTCTCGCGGATTCGTTCGGATAGTAACCCCGCCGCTCCGCCTCCAAGCGAACCTTCTCCTTGGTTGGCTGACTGATGTCTGGCTCGTCCCGGAGGGCCTTGGAAACTGCCATGACCGAAAGTCCCAGCGTTTCCGCCAGGTCTCGAAGGCGCACTCTACTCACACCGCTTCCGGGTCCTCCCCCAGCACCGCAAGAAACTCCTCTGCCGTCTTGGCCTGCATCAGTTTTGCCCTCACCTCCTCGTGCCGGAGCAACCGGGCCATCGCCCCGACCAAGGTCAAATATTCAGTCACCATTCTCCTCGGGGTTCCGATCACGAAAATGAAGTGAATCAACTCGCCACCATTGTCAAAGCTCACCCCGGCTTGGCTTCGGCCGACAGCCAGAACCAGCCGACTGACGTGATCCGTCCGAGCGTGGGGAAATGCGACTCCGTTTCCCAAGGTGGTTGACTCCACGCGCTCCCGGGCCAGAAGCTCATCGTAGAAGCCCTTAAAGTTGGTGACCTCAGGTTCTTTTTCCAAAAGACCCGCCACCTGATGGATCGCCGCCGTTCTCTTGGTCTCGGTCAATTCCAAAAGAATTAAATTCGGTTTTAGCAGATCGACCAGCTTCATCGTCCGATACCCGCGGCGGTTCCGCTCCAACCCAGTTTTTCGCGGGCCAATCCATAAAAGCCCGATCCTAAGGGGTGCATGAGGCGAACCATCGGTTTGGAAACTGTCACCCGCAACATTTTTCCTCGTCCAAGTTGCCCGACTCTCGATCCATCCAGACGGATGATCGCTGGCCCGTTGCCCGAGCCGAGGGACAACTCCACTCCCTCCCGCTCCCCCACCACCAACGGGCGTTGGGCCATCGCATGGGCACAGACCGGCGTCAGGACCATGACCTGCGCCTTCGGACTGACCAGGGGTCCGCCGGCCGACAGGGAGTAAGCCGTCGAGCCGGTCGGACTCGCCACCAGCAAACCATCGGCATGGTACTCGGTTAAAAATTCACCCCCCACCTT
>CAZZMY010000013.1:2588-8066 GCA_964655385.1 uncultured Akkermansia sp. | reverse complement strand
ATCACCGCATCCACCCCTTGCCTCACGGTGCGGGCCAATCCTCCCTCGTTGACCCATTTTGCCCGCACATTGGCCTGCCGAAATATCGATTTCAAAACCATGGAGACGCCCACCACGCCCGGCTTGCCCCGGCGGAGGCAAACGACCACCTGGCGGATCTTTTTTCCCTGCGAGGGACGGGTTCGGGCCATGGACGACAATTCCCCGAAACCGCTTGTCCCTCAAGAGGATTCCCACTCTTGCGCCATGGGGTTCCTTCAGTATTGTGAAACTTCCATGGCAAGGTTCCGTCTCGACCACAATCTTCCCCGTGCCCAGGGACTCTACCGCCCTGATCACGAACACGATGCGTGCGGCGTCGGCTTTGTGGCCGACATTCAGGGCAAACGTTCCCGCTCGGTTTTGGAGCGCGCGCTTGGCTGCGTTTGCCAACTGGCCCATCGCGGCGCTTTGGATGCCGATGCCAAATCCGGGGACGGGGCGGGCGTCCTCACCCAAATCCCCTTCAAGCTTTTTAAACGGGAGGTCGAGAAACTTGGTCACCGCTTGTACGAGGAGGGGGATCTTGGAATTGGCTTCTTCTTTCTTCCCGCCAAAGACACTTACGCTCAGGCCCACATCCGGAAAGTTGCGGAGGAAGTCGTCTCCAAGCGGGGACTGGTATCCCTTGGCTGGCGCATGGTTCCCGTCAACGCCCGCATTCTAGGCGAAAAAGCCGCCCTTTCCGCCCCCCGGATCGAACAACTCCTCGTCGCCCGGCCCGACGCCAAAAAACTTTCCGACGATGCCTTTGAACTCACACTTTTCCTTTGCCGCAACGAGATCGAACACCGTTGCCATGCCGACCGCACGCCCCCCTTCTACATTCCGTCCTTCAGCTCCCGCATTATCGTCTACAAGGGGATGCTCACGGGCACCCAACTCAAAAGCTTTTATCTCGATCTTCAGGATCCGGCTTACGAAACCGCCCTCGCCGTCTTCCATCAGCGCTACAGCACCAACACCTTCCCCACCTGGCCCTTGGCGCATCCCTTCCGCATGGTGGCCCACAACGGGGAGATCAACACTCTCCGTGGGAATCGTCATTGGGTTCATGCCAGGGAAGCCGATCTCTCCAACCCTGCCCTTGCTCCCGCCGACCTGCCGTTGCTTCACCCCATCATCCAACCTGGTGGCAGCGACTCCTCCAGCCTCGATAATGCCTTTGAACTCCTCTCGATTTCAGGACGCGGTCTGCTTCACGCCATGCTCATGCTCGTCCCCTCCGCCTTCCGTTCGGAGGACAACCTCTCCCCCGAAGTCCGGGCCTTTTACGAATATCACGAGTGCCTGAACGAGCCGTGGGATGGTCCGGCCGCCTTGGCCTTCAGCGATGGTCGTTTGGTTGCCGCCTGCCTCGACCGGAACGGCCTCCGCCCAGCCCGCTACAAGATCACGAAAGACGGCCTCATTGTGATGGGATCCGAGGTCGGGATCGGAGACATTCCCGAAAAATCGATCGCCGAAAAAGGACGCCTGGCTCCGGGAGAAATGATTGCGGTCGATACCGTGAATAAAAAATTACTCCGGAACTCGGACATCAAGAACTTTGCCGCCTCCGCTAAACCTTATGGGGATTGGATCAAAACTGGCCTTCGCACCCTGGCCCCGACCCCGGCCCGACTCCCCGCGGTTTCCGCCGATCTCAATGCCACCATGCTTTCCTTCGGTTACAGCGACGAGGAGCTCAAGGTCATCCTTCTGCCCATGATCCAAAAAGGCGAAGAGGCGATCGGATCCATGGGCGATGACGCCGCCCTGGCGGTTTTCTCCACCCGTCCCCGCCTCCTCTACCAGTACTTCCGCCAGCTTTTCGCCCAGGTCACCAATCCTCCCATCGATCCCATCCGGGAAAAGTTGGTCATGTCGACCGCGGTCTATCTGGGAACCCGGCCTAACTGGCTGACGGATGGCCCCGACCATGTTCGCCTTCTGAAGCTGGAATCGCCTGTCATCGCCCCTGAGGAACTCCCGGCAATTCTCGGCCGCAAGGAACCGGAACTGAAATCGAAAACCCTCTCCGTGCTCTTTCCCGTTTCCGGCGGGCCGGATGCCTTTCACCGCCGTCTGAAGGAGCTCGGGGAGGAAGCAGCCGCCGCCATCAAGGAGGGTGCCTCGATTCTCTGTTTGTCGGATCGCGGTACCAATGCCTCCCAAACGGCCATCCCCATGCTCCTCGCCATCTCCTCCGTCCACCATAGCCTCATCCGGGCTGGACTCCGCATGCGGGCCTCTCTGATCGCGGAAACGGCCGATTGCCGTGACGTGCACCATTTCGCCTGCCTGATCGGATTCGGTGCCTCCGCCGTCTGCCCGTATTTGGTGTGGGAACTCGCCGCTCGCTGGCAGGCCGATGGCACCCTCCCGGACCTGGATGCAGGGAAAATCATTTCGTCCTATCGGCAGGCAGTCGACAAGGGTCTCCTCAAAATCATGTCGAAAATGGGCATCTGCATGCTCACCAGTTACCACGGCAGCCAGCTCTTCGAGGCCGTTGGCTTGGGAGACAGTCTTATCCGCAATCACTTTACCGACACCCCCTCTCAGGTGGGTGGCATCGGCCTCAAGGAACTGGGGGAGGAAACCATCCGGCGCCACAATGAGGGTCTGGCCTTGGTCAACGCGGAACGCCTCCCCGATGCCGGTCTCTATCGCTGGCGCCGGGATGGAGAAATGCACGCCATCACCCCTCCGGCCATTCAGTCATTGCAGGCTTTTGTTGGACTCAAGGGAGCCGATCAGAGAAACCAGCCGGCCCAATACAAGTCCTACGTCGACGCCCTGCATAAAAACACTCCCGTGACCATTCGCCATCTTCTCCGACTTCGTCAGGGACGCACTGCCATTCCCTTGGACGAAGTGGAGCCCATCGAGGATATCCGCCGTCGTTTCACCACCGCGGGCATGTCCATGGGCGCGCTCTCCCCCGAAGCTCATGAGGCCTTGGCCATCGCCATGAACCGGATCGGTGGAAAATCCAATTCCGGGGAAGGCGGGGAAGATCGGGCCCGTTTTGCCACCATGGAGAATGGGGATTCCAAAAACAGCCGTATCAAGCAGGTGGCTTCCGGTCGTTTCGGCGTCACGGCGGAATATCTGGCCAGCGCCACCGAACTCGAAATTAAAATTGCCCAGGGAGCCAAACCCGGAGAGGGCGGACAGCTCCCCGGCCACAAGGTCTCCCCCCTGATCGCCACCCTGCGTCGCTCCACGCCCGGAGTCATGCTGATTTCGCCGCCCCCTCACCATGACATCTACAGCATCGAGGATCTGGCCCAGTTGATTTACGACCTCAAACAAGTGAATCCCCGGGCCAAGATCTGCGTCAAACTGGTGGCGGAAGCCGGCGTGGGAACCATTGCCGCCGGGGTGGCCAAAGCCCATGCCGACGTTGTCTTGATTGCCGGACACGATGGCGGTACCGGCGCCTCCCCGCTCTCCTCGATTAAATATGCGGGCAGCCCCTGGGAACTCGGGGTGGCGGAAACCCAACAGGTCCTCTTGCTCAACGGTCTCCGCAACCGCATCACTCTCCGCACCGATGGGGGGATCCGCACCGGAATGGACATTATCATTGCTGCCCTCTTGGGAGCCGAGGAGTTCAACTTTGGCACCACCGCGCTGATTGCCTTGGGCTGCGTGTTTGTCCGCCAGTGCCATCTCAATAACTGCCCCACCGGCGTGGCAACCCAGGATGAAAAATTCCGCGCCAAGTTCCGTGGCACACCGGAAGCCGTGGTCGATTTCTTCAACGCCGTGGCGCAGGAAGTCCGGGAAATCCTCGCCTCCATGGGAGTCCGCAAGTTGGATGAAATCATCGGCCATCCCGAACTACTGGAGACATTCGTTCCCGAAAATCATCCCAAGGCCGCTCTGGTCGATCTCAAGCCCCTCCTCGCCGTTCCGGATATCGATGCCCTCGCTCCCCGCCATCACACCTGGGAACGGAACGACAAGCTGGAGGACCAGCCTCTCGACGCCCGCATTCTTCAGGACGCCAAGGATGCCTTGTCCAAAAAACGGAAAGCCAAGCTTTCCTACAAAATCAACAATGCGCATCGCTCCGTCGGCGCCCAACTCAGCGGGGAAATCGCCTACCGCTATGGCGACGAGGGTCTACCCGAGGGCAGCATTACCCTGAAGTTTGACGGCACCAGCGGCCAGTCCTTCGGAGCCTTTCTCGTCAACGGGGTCAAACTCACATTACAGGGCGAAGCCAACGACTACGTCGGCAAGTCCATGTCCGGCGGAGAGATCGTCGTCATTCCGGCGAAAGGCACGAGCTTTGATCCCTCCGTTAATTCCATCTGCGGCAACACCTGCCTCTATGGTGCTACCGGAGGTAAACTCTTCGCCTACGGTCAGGCGGGGGAACGTTTTGCCGTCCGCAATAGCGGGGCCACCGCCGTCATCGAAGGAGTGGGGGACCATGGTTGCGAGTATATGACCCGGGGCACCGTCGTGGTGTTAGGGCCCACCGGAAAGAACTTCGGTGCAGGTATGTCCGGGGGACTGGCTTATGTTCTGGATGAGGACGGAAGTTTTGAAAAACGTCACAACCCCGGGATGGTCGGTTTGGAAAGATTGTCGGGAGGAGAAGATTCCAAAGCCCTGCAAGCCCTCATCTACCAACACTTGGAGGCTACCGAGAGCCGCAAGGCCAAGGAGATCCTCGCCAAGTGGGATCAGTACGCTCCCAAGTTCTGGAAAGTGGTTCCTCACCCGCCGGTTTCGACCCTGCCTGCAGGTCAGACTGCCAGCCCCGCGGCCGCCAAGGCCTGATCTTTACCTCGCACCCTTTTGCCAGTTTTTCGGCGTGATGCCGGTCTGTCGGCGAAACCACCTCGTGAAATAGTTGGCATCCGTAAATCCGCATCGGTCGGCCACCTCCACCATTTTACCCCCTCGACGCAGTTCCGACTCAACGAACACCAGAATTCTCTTCGCCCTCCACTGCCCCAAAGTCAACCCGGTCCCGGCGCGAACTAACCGGTTGAGATAATCTTTTTGCAATCCCACCCGGCGAGAAAGCTCTTGGGGAGTGGGCCACTTCTGCTCCGACCCACGGCGCAACTCTCGAGCCAATTGTCCCATCAGGCTGTTCGCTGGGTTTCCCTTGGACCCGCGAGTGTCACAAGCCGCCAGACAAAGAGAGAGGATTTGCAAGGTCGTGCCTGCCACTCCCAAATCAACCCCCCTGGAGCCGGCACCCAGCAACGAGAGACGTGTCCTCACCTCCGCCATCGCTTCCGCTGCCAAAAATCCGAATCGGAATTTTTGCTTTCCCCTCCAGTCGGCGACCAGACAGATGGCTCTTCGCGGACCGGTTTCCTCGAACCCATGGGTCATGCCGGCCGGAACAAAAAAGACGGAGCCAGCGGAAACCGGGTAGCTCCGGCCTCCCACCCTCTGGATCCCCTTTCCCCGGAGGTAGAGCAG
>CAZZMY010000013.1:0-2488 GCA_964655385.1 uncultured Akkermansia sp. | reverse complement strand
TATGACCTAGCCATTCATTACGCCTCCAACCGTCAGGCTGCGGAAGAGACGGTCTCGGCCTGCCAAGCGGTTGCCAAAAGCAAGGATCAGCGTTTTATCGCCGTGCCAGCCCAGTTGGCATCCCAAGAGGATCGCACCCACCTTATGAAACGGGTGTTGGAAGGGTTTGGGCGGCTGGATGCCCTGATCAATAATGCCGGAATCGCCCCCCGTGAACGTGCCGATCTACCCGATGCCACGGAGGAGATTTTTGACGAGGTTATCTCCGTCAACCTCAAGGGCCCCTACTTCCTCAGCCAGCTCGCCGCCCGCCATTGGCTGGCCCATCCGGGAAAATCCCTCCTCCCGGGTGGGTATAAGCTCATTTTCGTCACGTCCATTTCCGCCAACACCGCCTCGGTCAACCGGGGGGAATACTGCATCTCCAAGGCCGGACTTGCCATGGCCGCCCAACTTTGGGCCACCCGGCTCGCCGCCGACGGAGTCCAGGTCATGGAACTCCGACCCGGGGTCATGGCCACCGACATGACCTCCGGAGTGAAGGTGAAGTATGACAAGCTTATCAGCGAGGGCCTTGTTCCCCAGAAACGTTGGGGCAGGCCCGAAGATGTCGGCCTGGCGGCCAAAGCCATCTGCCGCGGCGACTTTCCTTTCAGTACTGGTGATGTCATTTACCTCGACGGTGGATTCCACCTCCGCCGTCTCTAAGGAGAACCCGCATGATCCACCTCGACCCCTCCCTCACCCCGAAAAAACTGCAATCCGCCGCCCGTCGCGTTTTTGACGTCGCCACGCCCAAGATCCGCGCCCTGCAGAAACGATGGAAGGAATCAGACGGCACCCCCGTCTTCACCATCGCGGGAAAATACACCTCCCGCGGTTGGACGGAGTGGACCGAGGGATTTGTCTATGGCTCGGCCATCCTTCATTTCGATGCCACCGGGGATAAAACCATGCTCAAGATTGGCCGCGAGAAGACACTTCGCCGCATGGCCTCCCACGTCACCCATGTCGGGGTTCACGACCACGGTTTCAATAACGTCAGCACCTACGGCAATCTCCGCCGCCTGCTCCTCGAGGGTCGTCTGCCTGCCAACGCCTGGGAGGGACACTTCTACGACTTGGCCCTCAAGGCCAGTGGTGCCGTGCAGGCTTCCCGCTGGACCCAGCTAACCCCGGATTTGGGATACATCCGCTCTTTCAACGGCCCTCACTCCCTCTTTTCAGACACCATTCGTTCCCTGCGGGCTCTGGGCCTGGCGCACATGCTGGGACAGACCCTAATGGGGGAAAACGACCGCAAGATCAGCCTGCTCTCCCGCTCCCTGCAGCACGCCGAGACGACCGCACGCTTCAACGTCTATTACGGCAAGGGGCGTGACACCTACGATGTTCCCGGCCGAGTGGTCCATGAATCCATCTTCAACGTCACCGATGGTGCCTATCGCTGTCCCTCAACCCAGCAGGGCTACTCCGCCTTCACCACGTGGACCCGTGGCCATGCTTGGGTGCTTTGCGGCTATCCGGAACAGCTTGAATTCCTCCAAACCCTCCCTGAATCCAGCTTTCGTCATTTTGGCGGGAAAAGGAAAGTGCTCAACCGCTTTATCGAAGTGGCCAAAGTCACAGCCGATTTCTACCTGCGGGAAACTCCCACTGACGGTATCCCCTATTGGGACACGGGCGCCCCGGGTCTCCTTCATCTCGGCGACTATCTGAACCGCCCGGCCGACCCCTATAACTATCATGAACCCGTGGACAGTTCCGCTGCGGCCATCGCGGCCCAGGGTCTGCTTCGCCTCGGCCGTTATTTAATGAAACATGGGGACCAGTTTTCCGGTCGAACCTACTTCTTGGCTGGATTGACGGTGGCCCGGACCCTTTTCTCCGAGCCCTATCTTTCCACCGACCCCAAGCATGAGGGTCTTCTTCTCCATACGGTCTACCATCGTCCGAATGGATGGGACTATGTGCCCAAGGGGTTCAAGGTTCCGTGTGGAGAAGCCGCCATGTGGGGCGACTACCACTTGCTTGAACTGGCTCTGTATCTTCTCCGACTCGCGGGAGGAAAGCCCTATCTCACCTTCTTCGGAGGAAAATCATGATTGTGGCCGATTTAAGTCAGATCCAAGGCCGTACGTACCCGGCCCGCCGCCGGACCCAAAATCTGGTGGGTGGCATGTCTCCCATTCAGGCCTCCAACTTCGCCATGGGCAACGTCACTCTTGAGCCCAAAGGAGGCCAGGTACCCTGGCACAATCAGGAACAGGAAGAGGTCTACTTCGTCGTCGAAGGCGAAGGCGAAATGTGCCTCGGCACGGAACGCATCGCCGTGAAGAGCGGCCAGGCCGTCTATATTCCCTCGGGCGTTTTCCATCAGCTCACCAACACGGGCGACAAGCCCATGCGCATGATTTATGTTTATGGTCCGGCGGGCGACGTGGCCCACTGGAAGCAGGAACTGGAAGGCACCCTGCCCAAAGCCGGG
>CAZZMY010000012.1:10820-22483 GCA_964655385.1 uncultured Akkermansia sp. | reverse complement strand
TTTCAGGCTTACGGGGCGGAGCAACAGGAGGCGTGGAGAGAGGCGAAGGATCTCTATTCAGCGGCATTGGAGAAGGCCCCGGAGATTCCTTGGATCCGGTTGCGACGTGGGTTTTGCGAAATGAAGCTGGAGGACGAAGAGGCTGCACGGGCGGATTTTCAGAAGGCCATCTCCCTGGGTATTTCCTCGGACAAAGCGGATGCAGAGAACGACCTCCAGTTCCTGATCACGTTGAGATCGAAAGCCGGTCCATTGGCGGAGTTTCGGGATCCCAAGGGGGCGATCGCACTATCCACCAAGCTGGTGGAGCTGAACCGAACGACGGACTATGTCCTTTTGCAAGCGGCCTGTATGGCAGAGTCGGATCAGTACCTGAGGGCGCAGGATATTCTTTTGGCGAGGCTGAAAGAGGTGGAGGGAGCGGAAGAAAAGCAGCGGTTACAAACGGCGGTGGAAACCTTCCGGACCCAATCAAAATTCGGCCCGGCCTTGGAAGGTTTGGAGCTGGAGAAAGCCGGAAAATATCTGGAGGCGATGGATAAATACACCAGCGTGCTCGACCAGGCACCGGATACGGCTTGGGTGCTGGTGCGGCGGGCGTATTGCCTCTCCAAAACCGGGGATCCTGCCGGTGCGAAAGCCGATTTGAAGAGGGCGATGCGACTGACCCCGGAGACTGCAACGGATCGGGTGACGCTGGCATGGGCCAAAGCGACCTGCCCCTTCCTCGAGTTTCGGGACGGAGCCGGTGCGGTAAGTCTAGCCAAGCGCGCCCTGCAGGATGAGCCGTTGATCCAAACCTACGGGATTCTGGCCTCGGGTTATGCGGAGATGGGGGATTTTCGGAAGGCGCAGGAGACAAGCATGTTGGCCCTGAGTAAGTCGCCCTCGGAGGGGGAGAAAAAGGATTTGGATTCGAAGTTGGAGCTATTTCGTGAAAAAAAAGCGATCCAAGGGGATTGGTTGCCCAAGGCGACCGCGGTGGAAAAAGGTGGATGAAATTTGGTCGCGCCAAAGATTTCGTCTAAACAAGTGGATGCTTTCACGATCTTTGCTTCTCGCTTTCGGGGCTCTGTGGCTCGGCTGCGGAACAGGCTGCAGTAAAAAAATGGGCTCGGCAGCATCCTCCGACGGATCGAATTTGATCGATCGGGAACTGTTTTTCGGCAACCCGGCGTTGGCCAGTCCTCAGCTCTCGCCGGACGGACGGTGGGTGGCTTTTCTCAAGGAAAAGGACGGGATCCTGAATGTGCATCTGGTGGCCTGGGGGGAGCCTTGGAGCCAGGCCCGACCGATTACGGCGGAAAAGGCCCGGCCCCCGGCGGGATTCAGTTGGACCCGGGATTCCAAGTATCTCCTGATTTCCCAAGATTCGGGAGGGGATGAAAATTATCGTTTGCGGCGTTTGGATCTTTCCCAACCGGCGGATCCGGCGACCGGATTGCCGGTGGCCCAGGAGGTTCCGCTCAAGCCCGGCGCGCGGGCCATGGTGATGGCCTTGCCGAAGGCACGACCGGGTGAGGCCTTGATCCAGGTGAATGAGCGGGATGAGAAGTATTTTGATGTGGAGCGGCTTTCGCTGGAGACCCTGCAAAGGACTCCGGTTTGGGAAAATAAGGAGGGATGTGCCGACATTATTGCGGATTTGGACGGAAAGATCCGGATGGTGACACGGATGACGAAGGATGGTGGAACCGAGCTGATGCGGGTGGAGGGCAAGAAGTTGTCCGCGCCGATTCTCAAGGTGAGCTGGCAGGAGTCGATGGGGGGATTTCAGTTCCGGCCTGGAAACCGAACGGCCTATTTGGAGACCAACGCGGGACAGGAGGACTTGTCGTATTTGGCCGAGATCGATCCCCAGACGGGCAGACTGGTGAAGATGGAGTCTGATCCCCTGGGGAGGGTGGATTTGTCGCGGGCAGCCTTTTCGGAGGCTACGGATGAGTTGGTGGGCACGGTCTACTTTGATGACCGCAAAAGGAATTACTGGAAGGATAAGGGATTCGAGGAGGATTTTCTTTTTCTGCGGAAGCAGTTTCCGAATCAGGAGGTGGGGTTGGCCGACATGTCGGGCAACGACCGGCGTTGGGTAGTGTTGATTTCCGGGGATACCGATCCGGGCACGTATTATCTTTTTGACCGAGATAGCCGGCAGGTGGCGTTGTTTGGAGCCCTTCGTCCGGATTTGCCGAAGGAGAAGTTGGCTCCCATGATGCCGATTCGGTATGCCTCCTCCGACGGATTGAAAATTCCCGGGTATCTGACTTTACCCGCGGGGAAAGAGGCGAAAAACCTGCCTTTGTTGGTGATGCCCCATGGCGGGCCGTGGGCCCGCGATTACTGGGGTTACAACGGGACGGCGCAGTTTTTTGCCAACCGCGGCCTGGCGGTTTTGCAGCCCAACTTCCGGCAGTCGACCGGCTACGGGAAGAAATTCTACTCGGCGGGTAGGCACGAGTGGGGGGGCAAGATGCAGGACGATCTGACATGGGGGGTGAGGGATCTGGTGGCCAAGGGGATCGTGGATCCCAAACGAGTGGCGATTTATGGGGGGAGTTACGGGGGATACGCGGCTTTGGCAGGATTGGCTTTTACGCCGGATCTTTATGCCGCGGGGGCCTCGTTTGTTGGGCCTTCGAATCTCTTCACTCTTCTGAACTCGATTCCGCCCTACTGGGAGTCGGTGCGGAGGCAGTTTGATTACTTTGTGGGGGATCCACAGAACCCGGAAGATGCGGCGCGTTTAAAGATCCAGTCCCCGCTGTTTTCGGTGGAGCAAATGAAAGCCCCGCTTTTGGTGGTACAAGGAGCCAACGATCCGCGGGTCAAGAAGGCGGAGTCGGATCAGATTGTGGAGGCCTACCGAAAGAAGGGCCAGGCGGTGGAGTATTTGCTGGCGGCCGATGAGGGCCATGGGTTTGCCCGGCCCGACAACCGGATGGCCGCGATGCTGGCTTTGGAGAGGTTCCTGCACCGGCATGTGGGGAGCGCTTTGCAGAAGGACGCGCCGGTTTGGCTCGAGGAAAAGCTGAAAGTTTTGCAAAAGGGCGTTTTGTCCACGGCTACAGAAACGAAAAAAACCGCACATCCCTAATCGAATCAGAGGTTCCTCCACCGGCTTAAGGTGGACAAATACACAGGCCTTTTCCCATAGGAGAAGCGCTATTTTATCCTTAAGTTATTCACAATTAAAATTGCCGCTTTTCCCATTCTACTTGGTTGCAAGCGCGGGATGTAAGATTATGTCTCCAGTTCATTGAAAGAACAGAGTCTGGTGAGAGAAATGAAAGTTTGCTCTCACTTGAAGATTCTCAGGATAGCTCCAGGTAACTGGAGAATGGTCGGGGTTGCTTGACTGCCCCGGCCCCCAGGTTGGATCACAAGTCCAGCAAGGGCATGTCTCACCAAATCCCGCGGCCGGGGTCGCACCCGGAAAAACATCGGCAAAGTAGGAAGCGAAAGCGATTGCGATGACGGTGTCCGTAGAATGCGAATTAGGGGTTTGAGGGATCGGCAGCGATAACTAAAGAAGCCGCAAGCTGGTTCAGTCACGTTGAGGGGGTGGTTTCGGCCCCTTTGGCGGACACAGTCGCTCCAAGAAAAGGGCGATGGTTGCTACTGTGAGAAAGTCAGGTGTAGGTGATCGGTCTGAGTTGAGGGTGTCAAAAGCTCTTGGCTCCAAGGTTCCCCCTTATGCGGGGGGAAAGCGAAAGGGGCAGATCACCAACAAACAGAGTCGGGAGATCAGGCCGGCAGGCTTGGTCAACAGCCCGGTTCTGAGTTCGAGGGGCGTACCCGAGAGGGGCGTCGCTCGGCTACGAGGAAAAAGCAACCTGAGAGATAAGAAGCTAGACCCGTGGCGGGAGGCCAACGCAGTGCCAAAAGCATTGGCCGTCCTCCCGACCAAAGGCGGTGACCCGCAAAACGACCTGTCACAGGGTAATTCTCGTGGGTAGGTCAACGCCGTGTGTGGCGCGCCCTTACCGGCAGGTAAGGACCGAACCAGGCAAAGAGGCTTCACTCAACAGACTGCGATCAGGGATGGTCGTGGCGGCCCTGCTATGAGGCCGAAACTTCTCCCCCGCCGTGAAGCGGGGGTGGTGAATAGCGTCGGGAAACTGGCAGCCGAAGCAAAAAGCAGGATGAGTCGAGAGATTGGTCCAGGCGCCAAATAGCCAGTCGATGGGGAAGAGAGCGTGGCGAGCTCCCACTCCCGTATGAACCCTTGGGGGCAAAACCCCCAAGGGTTCTTTTTTTTGGGGTCGCCTGAAAATCGAAGGTGTTCCATGTTTCGGACAGGCTTCCCCGAGTGCCATATTTTTATGACCAACTTTGGGAATGACATTGACCCCCGGGCGAAAAGTTGGTTTAATTTTCGTTCTATTCATCCGGAGGTAAAACGTGTCCAAGAGGTTAGGAATCAAAGCAAAAGTAAGGTCTGAAATCGGCGGTCGCCGTCCCCGGCGCATCCGCGCCTCCGGTCGTGTCCCTGCCATTCTCTACGGAAGTGGAACTGCCCAAGCCCTGGAGCTGAACGGGCGCGAAATTGCCGAGGCCTTGCATGGGTCGAGCTCGGAAAGTGTTTTGGTTGACCTCACCGTGGAAGCGGAAGGTGGCACGACCACGAAGAAAATGGCTTTGATCCGGGAAGTGCAGCACGACCCTTTGCGCGACACCATCGAGCATGTGGATTTCCATCAAGTGGAGGAAAACAAAAAGTTGCGGGTCGAAGTCCCGGTGCACGAAATTGGGGAAGCCGTCGGGGTACGGACCGGTGGGGGAATTCTGGACCACGCGTTGCGGAGTCTCCGGGTCGAGTGTCTGCCCAAGGATTTGCCGGAACGCATCGATGTGGATGTCTCTGCCCTGGAGGTGGGACAAGCGATTCATGTGGGCGAGGTGAAGTTGCCTGCCGGGGTCACCGTTTTAAATGCGAAGGAACTGCCGGTGTTCATGGTGCTCCTGCCGACGGTGGAAGAGGAAGTGAAGCCGGCAGCCGAGGGAGCTCCGACGGAGCCCGAAGTGATCCGCGAGAAGAAGGATGTGGAGGGCGAAGCCGCCGCCGCAGCCGACAAGAAGGATGCTGCGAAGAAGGAAGCGCCGAAGGCGGAAGCCAAGGAGGGGGCCAAGAAGGAACCGGCCAAGAAATAGCGGGTGGGAGACAGGATGGAGGTCGGCCTGGTCGCCGGTTTGGGGAACGAAGGAAAGTCCTACGAGGGGACGCGACACAACTTCGGTTTCGAGGTGGTCGACCGGATGGCAGCCAGCCAAGGACTTCGATGGGAAAAATGCCGGCACGCCGAGGCGTGGGTGGCGGAATCCCCGGATCATCTCCTTCTGCTCAAACCGACCACGATGATGAATGCCTCGGGAGAGGCGATTCGGGCGGTCTTGGATTGGAGAAAAATTCCTTTGCAAAATTTTATGGTAATTGTGGACGACATTGATTTGCCCCTAGGGCGACTTCGCCTGCGGGCGGAGGGATCCAGTGGAGGTCATCGGGGCCTTGATTCCTTGGAGGGACATTTGGGCACCCGTGCCTATGCCCGGCTACGTGCCGGAGTCGGGCGCCCGTCAGAAAATCGCGAGGCGGCCGATCATGTTTTGGAGCAATTTACCCCTGAAGAGCGGCCGGTGGTCGCGCGAATGGTGGAAACAGCCGTGAAGGCTGTGGAGTCCTGGAGGACGGGAGGCCTGGAGGCCGCCCTATCCGTGGGAAACCAGAAAGTGGAGGCATGAAAACATACGATCTGTTGGTCATTTTGGATTTAGCCGGCAAGGAGGAGTCCCTGCCCGAGGTTCTCGCGCAAGTTGAAGGCGAGGTGAAGGCGGTGGGCGGACGCGTGACGCGCACCCAAAAAATGGACCGCAAAAAATTCGAATACGTGGCCGGGCCGCTGGAGTCGGGCTTTTATGCAAATCTGACGATCGAATTGCCCGGGGATGCGGTGGCCAAGCTCAGGGGCAAGTTGGCCTTATGCAATCCTGTTTACCGCCATCTGCTGGTGGCCGTCTCGAAGGAAGAGGCAGGTCGGCCCCAGAAAGCCGCGACCGAAGCCGTCGCCTGAGGAAACCCCGTGGCCAGCCTGAACAAAGTCTTTCTGATGGGGAATCTCACCCGGGATCCCGAGGTCCGGCATACCCCCAAGGGCACGGCAGTCGGTGACTTAGCCATGGCGATCAACATGACCTACCGGGCCCAAGATGGGACGGAAAAGGAAGAGGTTTGCTATGTGGATGTGGTGGTTTGGGGAAGACAGGCGGAGACCTGCCGGGACTATTTAACCAAGGGTGCGCCGGTGTTTGTCGAAGGTCGGCTCCAACTGGATCAGTGGGAGGGGCCGGAGGGGGAAAAGAAAAGCCGGATGCGGGTCCGTGCCGATCGGGTGCAATTTTTGTCTCGGGGTGGGGCCGGCGGCCGGGGCGGCGCAGCCAAAGGCGAAGGAGCGCGCGAGCGCTCCGAGGGTGGGGCGTCCAAAGCCGCACCCGGCGGAACGGAACCGGCCGAGGACGATGTCCCTTTTTAGGCGAAACCACAAACACCAGAAGGAATCCAATCCATGAACGTTGAAGTCATTCTTAAAGGCCCGGTCCGCGGGCTCGGCGCAGAAGCAGATATGGTCAAAGTCCGTCCCGGGTACGCCCGGAATTTTCTTTTCCCGCGCGGGTTGGCCGCTCCGATGAGTGCGGCCAGCAAGCGCCAGCTGGAGTCGTTGAAAAAGAAGCGGGCGGAACGCGAAGCGGCGGAGGCCAACGAGGCGCAGGAGATGGCCTCCAAATTGGCCCGGTTGGTTCTCTCTTTTGAGTTAAAGCAGGCCGAGGAGGGTGCGGAGAAGCTCTTTGGAGCGATTACCGCTTCCGAAATCGCAGCGGCTTTGGTGGAAAAAGGTTTTGCGGTGGAGCGGAGAAATGTTCAGGTGGCGCGGCCGATCAACCAAGCCGGGGAGCATGAGGCCGTGGTGGATCTGGGTTACTCCGTGAAGACAACGGTCAAGGTGAAGCTCTCGGGAAGAACGGGGGAGAACCAGGAGAAAGCCTCCAAAGCCCGTCGTCCCAAGAAGAGTGCAGCCTCGAGTGCTGAAAGCACCGGTAAAGAGGACTAGGCTCATAAACCGCAAAGTGCGTATCGTAAGTCATTATATATCAATAAGTAAAAATTACAGCAACCAGTTATAGACAAACGCTTGCTGACAGCTATTTACGCAGATTGCCGTGAAAAAATCGGGATATGCATCGGGTGTGCCTAAAAAGGGCTGTTTTTCAGCCTTTTGGGTGGTCGCTTGTCTTTTTGGGGTAGCGATTTGGGGGTTTTTTGCCTGTGGCATGTCGCAGGCCGAAGATGAGGCCAACCCTTCCCCGGAACCGACCCGATCCAAATCGAAAATCTTTGTTCCCTCTCCCTCGGCTTCCGAGCGGGCAACCCCAGGGCAACTTAAGATCCTGGAAATCGAGTTCTCGTCCAAGCGAACGGATGTTCCCCTAAATGAGGATAAGATCCGGCAAAACATGCGGAGTAGCAAAGGGGGTGTGTACTCACAGCAAATCGTCGATGGGGACATTGAGAGCCTCTATAAGACGGGAGACTTTGGGAATGTGCAGATTATTACTTCCGAGATGCGGGGTGAGGGGGGCGAACCCGGGGTTAGGCTGACTGTTTTGGTGGATCCTTTGGTCAAAGTTTCGTCAGTGGAGGTAAAACGGAAACGAGCGGATGGAGGGCTGGATGACCAACTTTCGGTCGATAAGGATGACCTGCTGGAACTGAAATTGAAGGCCCTGACGGCCAGCGACGCCAAAGGTGCCAAGGCCTTGGCGGATGCCTTCAAACCGAAAGAAACGGTGACCAAGGCCGGGGATACCCTGAGTGCCGAACGACTGCAAAGGGATGCGTACGCCATGGAGGATTTTTACCGGGACAAGGGTTACAAGGACGTGAAGATCACCCCGAAGACGGAGGCCGTGGAGGGCGGAGAGGCAAAAGTCATTTTTGAAATCGACGAAGGGATCCGGGGGTTCATCAGCAAAATCCGTTTTATCGGAAATGAGATGGCGACCTCGAAAGATTTGGAGAAGGTGGTGAAACTTAAGCCACGCGCCTGGTGGCAGTTGTTTAGCAAGTCGGACCGGTTTGAAGAGTTGCAGTTGAAGGACGATGTTTCGCGAATCAAGAACTACTATCTCAATCACGGGTACATCGACGTCAACGTCCAGGCTTCCGTCGACCTACCCCGCACCATCAAGAACAAGACGGCCCAGGAGGATGCTCAAAAAAGAGAGGAGACCCATAAGGAGGAGGATTTCGATCCGGACGAAGTTCCGGCCGAGGATCTGATCCTCACCTATCGCATTGAGGAGGGGCGCCAGTACCGGGTGGGCACCCTCTCGGTCGAAGGCAACACCTTCTTCTCGACGGATGATATTCTCAACGAGCTGAACACCAAATCGAAGATGGTGGAGATCTTTGATCAGATCGAGTTGAAGATGATCAAGGCGGATGGCTTGCAGGAGGGGGCGGTTTACGCAGTCAACTCGCTGCAAGCCTCGATTGAAACGCTGCAGGACAAATATGGACGTCGCGGTTTCCGTGAGGTCCGGGTGCAAACCCGGATCACCCCCAACGTGGAAACCGGACGTATTGATGTCGGCTTTTCCATC
The DNA here is from genome assembly GCA_964655385.1 of uncultured Akkermansia sp. Classification (GTDB taxonomy): domain Bacteria; phylum Verrucomicrobiota; class Verrucomicrobiia; order Methylacidiphilales; family Verrucolacustridaceae; genus Verrucolacustris. The sequence continues at coordinate 13,828 of CAZZMY010000012.1, read as the reverse complement.
GTCGAAGGCGAGAAATTTTATGTGGATAAGATCGAAATTCAGGGAAACACCTTGACCAAGGACAAGGTGATTCGTCGGGAAATCGATCTGGCGCCCGGAGAGGTTTTTGACACCGTGCGCGAACGTTCGAGCAAAAGGAAGATTGAGGGGTTGAACTATTTTTCCAAGGTCGAGACCTATGCTGAGGAAACGGACGTGCCGAACCGGCAAAAACTGATCGTCAAAGTCGAGGAAAAGCCGACGGGAGAAGTCAGTTTTGGGGCCGGGTTCAGCTCGGTGGAGTTACTTACCGGGAACATCACCCTGGCGGAGAAAAACTTCGACCTGGGTAAAATCTTCGAAACTTTCCCGCCCAAGGGCGGGGGGCAAAAGGCAAGAATGCAGGCCTCCATCGGTTTCCGCTCCCAGAACGTCAACTTGGCTTTCACCGAACCGTGGTTTCTGGACAAACCCATCCGGCTGGATGCGTCGGGTTACTACAACGGTGCCTCCTATTTGAGCGAGTTTTATAATCAGCAGAATTATGGAGCGTCGATCGGTTTAAGCCGTCGGTTGGGGGATGACTATCCGCTGAATCGCTGGTCGGCAGGTGTCACTTACCGGCCGGAGTTTTACAATATTTTCGACGTCCAATCTGATGCTCCTCCTTATATGGCCGCCTCAGCCGGAGATACTTTTAAGTCCTCCCTGCGTGGATCCATCATCTATGACGGGCGGGATAGTTATATGTTGGCCAGGAATGGACAGTACTTTGAATTTGGAGCCGAGGGGGCGGGAGGACCCTTGTTGGGGAGTGAAAATATCTGGAAGATCAAAGCTGAGTATCGTTTCTACTATCCCCTTTGGAAGGAACAGGACTGGGTCTTTTCCGCGCGGGCCTTGGTGGGGTTGGTGGATGGGTTTAGCTCCACGCAATATGTGCCGATTTGGGATCAATTGTTTGCCGGAGGTTCGGGATCGATTCGTGGATTCGATCCATCCCTGGGGAGCACGGTCAACGGAGGTTCCGTGGGCCCGAAACAAAACGGGCAACCAGTCGGGGGTAGCACCCAGGGCGTCTATCAAGCCGAGATCACCGCGCCGTTTCCCATTCTGGAAAATCGAGTCCGCTGGGCCATGTTTTGCGACGGCGGTTTTGTGAACCAGAACGTTTTTGATTTTCAACCGAAGACCTACAACAACACCCAATCCATGAATGTCCCAGGGCAGGGTATCCAAAGCTACAATGCGATCAACGGCGGGTTTCAGATCGGCGTCGGAGTCGGCATCCGAATGGATATTGGGATAGGACCCATGAAGTTTGACGTGGGCTTCCCCGTCATGACGGGGGATCCGAACAATGGGGGAGGTTTGGGCGCAGTGAAATTGTACTTTGACGGCGGGTACCAGTTCTAACTAGCCTATCCTTCTATGAAATTGATCCTCACTGGTTTCCGGCAGGGTGCGATTGCACTGGCATTATTGACCCTTGGTTCCGCGGCCAAGGCCCAAGATTTCTCCAAAGTGGCGGTGGTGGATTACAACACCATCCTCAAAGAGTACTACAAGGCCAAGGATTCGCAGAAGCAGATGGAGGATTTGGCGGCCAACTATCAAAAAGAGCGCAATGAACGCGACGCCTCCCTGAAGGCAATTGTGGATTCGATTAATGGTCTGCAAAAAGACATGCAGGATCCGGCCATTTCCGACGCCAAAAAGAAGGAAAAGGAAAATCAGTTGAAGGCCAAGGGGGAAGAGGGGCAGGTCAAACAGCGTGAAATGATGGCTTTCGCCCAGACCGCTTCCAAAATTCTGGAGGATAAGCGTCAGAGGTTGACTACGGAGTTGACCGAGGATGTGAACAAGGCGCTCTCCCAGGTGGCAAAAAACAAGTACAACATGGTCTTTGTCAAACCCCAGATCCCCAGCCCCGGAGCTCTGATTTACTCCGATGGGATGGATGATGTCACGACCCAGGTTTTGGGAATTCTCAACAAAGACGCTCCGGCGGCGAAAAAAGAAGACAAAAAAGAAGAGAAGAAATAACCGGTTTGCCTGAGGATGGGTTCCGTGCGAACCGTGGGTGAGCTTGCCCGGATCGTGGGCGGTGTGGTCGAGGGGGATGAAAACTGTCCTATTCAAGGGGTGGCTGACCTGGCCGGTGCGGGACCGAACGAAATTTCTTTTTTTGTCCATCCCCGTTACGAGGGGATGGCGCGCCAAACCAAGGCGGGAGCTTTGGTCGTGGGAAACTCTGCTCCTAAAGATTTGGGAAAGATCCGTATCCGGGTGGCCCATCCCTCGGCAGCTTTTACCCAGATTGCCGCTCTGTTTGCGCCGCCTGTTTCGCCCCCCCTTTCGGGAGTTCACCCGACCGCGATCGTGGCGTCGGGGGCACACCTTGGCGCTGGAGTCGGGTTGGGCCCTTATGTGGTCATCGAGGAGGGGGCTCGAGTGGGGGAGGGAACCCAGATTGGGGCTGGATCCTTTGTCGGACGTGATGTGCAGATTGGGGACCGGTGCGTGATTCATCCGCGGGTTTACATCGGGGAACGTTGTCGCGTGGGAAAGCGGGTGGTTTTGCACGCGGGGGCGGTGGTGGGGGCGGACGGCTTTGGGTACGAGATGAAAGATGGCAAGCACGTCAAAGTCCCTCAACTGGGATATGTGCAGATTGACGATGATGCGGAGATTGGAGCCAACACCACCATTGACCGGGGGCGCTTTGCCCGCACGCACATCGGGGAGGGAGCCAAAATCGATAATCTGGTGATGATTGCCCACAATTGTGTGGTCGGGCCTCACAGCGTGATTGTGGCGCAAAGCGGTTTATCTGGTAGCACCACGACCGGGCATCACGTAACCATTGCGGGGCATGTCGGAACTGTCGGTCACATTCATATCGGGTCGGGGGCCATCCTGACGGCCAAATCCGGGGTCACCAAGGACGTGCCCGAGGGCCAGACTTGGCGGGGAGCTCCGGCGCGCCCGATCAAGGAGCAGATGGAGATGGAGGCCCACATCCAGCA
>CAZZMY010000012.1:0-10720 GCA_964655385.1 uncultured Akkermansia sp. | reverse complement strand
ACCATGGTTCCGGTTTTCATAATGAAGGCCCAGTCACTGGATTGAGCCAGGAGTAGCTCCCGGGCGGCCTGTCGGAGGGCGCGATCCCGGAGTTGGTGCGGGTTGGTGTTTTTGAATTTTCCGGCCAGCTCAATCATACGGACCGTGGCCATGTGAAGGTGGGGGTAAATCCAGGCATTGGAGCCCTCCAACCAGACGGACCAGTGGCCTTCGTTGCCCCAGGAAGAGGCAGAGGGTTGGGAGATTTGGTGGGTGTCATGGCGGGTGAGAAACTCCGAGGGGGTAATCATCTCAAAGGTTCTCTGGTCGAAGGCACTTTTGCGAAAGAGGAAATCCAAAAACATCGGACCCTCGTACCACCAGTGGCCGTAGAGCTCGGCGTCGTAGGGGCAGAGAACGATGGGTTCCACCCCCATGACGCCCCGGAGGTGTTCGATCTGTTTTTCCCGGTTAAACATGAAGTTGGCGGCGTGGGACGCGGCTCGTTCCCGCGCGACCCATGGGCGGTAGGGCTCCTTGTGGGGTGTGCGGCCGGTGATGCGGTAATATTTCAGCCCGGTGAATTTTCGTAAGCCGTTCGGCTGGATGTAAGGGCGAATGTAGTCGTATTCCAGATCGAAACCGCAGTCCCGGTAGAAATCCCGATAATCGCCATCGCCCGGGTATCCCTCCTCGGCACTCCAGACCTGTTTGCTGGATTCAATATCCCGACCAAAGGCGGCTGGGCCGGCGGGGGTGAATACGGGGGCAAAGACCCCGTAGGCAGGCCGGGGTTCCGCGTAGAGCAGCCCGTGGGCATCGAGGATAAACCAGCGGATTTCCGATTCTTGCAGGTAGTTTTCCAGGCCGGGATAGTAGGCGCACTCTGGGAGCCAGATGCCGCGAGGATCGCGCCCGAAGCAGTTCCGGTAGTCGTTGCGAGCGACTTGGATCTGGGCCCGGACGGCCTGGGGAAATTCCCGCATGAGAGGCAGAAACCCGTGAGTGGCACCACAGGTGATGATCTCAAGGACACCGGCGTCCTGAAATTTCCGGAAGGCGCCGACCAAGTCGCGACGATACCGATCGCAGAACATCGTCCGACAGTGGTGAAGTCGATCATGATAAAAACGGGCGAGATCGTGAAAGACGGGATCGTGCTTGGTGCGGTCGAGTTCTTTGCCGGCCAGCTCGATCAGTTTCTCCAGCCCATGGACATAACGATCCTGCAGCAGAGGATCGTGCATCATGGCACACAGGGGCGGGGTCAGGGACATGGTGAGGCGGAAAGGAACGGCGTCCCGGACGAGGCCCTCCATCATGTCCAGCAGGGGCAGGTAGGTTTCGGTGATGGCCTCGTAAAACCAATCTTCCTCTAGAAACTCCGGGTATTCCGGGTGCCGGACGAAAGGAAGGTGTGCGTGCAGAACCGGAGCTACATATCCGAGGGGCATAAGAAGGATCTAGGCCTTAGGATCGGCCGAACGGTTCCGGGAGAGGGGGTTGTTGGGTGGGGCTGACGCCAGGGGTGGTGTCGGTCAGTCGCAAAAACGAAAGCAGGGCAGAGCGTTTCTCCTCTCCATCCGGAGCCGTGGCATGGATGGGGATGTGGAACCGACCGTCTGGGAACGTGAAGTGGTACGAGAAGGTTCCGTCCGGGCGAAGGGTGATCTCTTTGCCGTCGACCGAGACTTTGGCTCCAGGGACGGTGCCCCCGTAAATGATTAGTTCCGCGTTCACATGCATGGCGAAGGAGCGATCGCGCCCCCGGGGTCCGGAACTGAGGCTCGAGGGAATTCCGCTGGAACCCAGCTCCAGCAGTCTTCGCCGGAGAGTTTCCGTAATCTCGAGGGATCCAACGCGAATTCTTCGGACCAAATCTCCACCCAGATAGTCGAGGATGCGGTCGGACACCCCTGACGGAACAAAACGTCGCAAGGCATGAGCGAATGGCAGGGGATAACCTTCGCGCTGCAACCGGGCGAGGGCTTTGGCGAGGGATTCGCCCGGCATCATCTGGGATTGGATCAAGTCGAGGAGTTGGCGGAAGGAGTAATGGAAAGGAATGGTGACGAATTCGACCTCCTGATTGGGGGAGGGGTCATCCCGGGGTGTCAGGGCCTCGCCGGAAACGGCCAACTGATGGAAAGAGCCATCCCGTCGGTAGTATCCCAATTCCGCCTGAAAGGTTGTGGCAGGGCGGTGCACCGGCAAATACCATTCCCGGGAACCGGGGAAGATGTGGATCTGCTGAACCCTCTCCTGGCCTGGGATGAAAATCTGCAGGAAAATCTTTCCGTCCGAAGCTTCCTGCTCGGCATCCCGCAGTTGTTGCCAAGTAAAGTCCCAGTAGGCGTATAACCAGCGCGGGTCGCGGGCGGCGAGAAAGAGGCGGCGGGTCCCGTAGCTTTCGGGCAGTTCCCCCAAGAATTCGAATGCGGGAGTCTGGTCAACTTGGGAAGCAGGACTGAACGGTTGGAGAACGAATTTGTGGGCCGAATTATCGACCGGCAGGGGAATGCTGCGCAGGCGGGGGGGTGAGGAGTTGCTCTTGGCACGATTCGCTCCTTTTTTCCCAGGGGCTTGGGCAGCTGGTTTTTTTGCGACGGATTTGGATTCTGGGCTCTTTTTCGCCGCAGTTTTCCTAGTTTTGAAATTAGGCTTGGGCATGGATTTTTGTCTTCTCGTTGAGGGCCAAACTTTGGATACTCGCAAAAATCCAAATTTGAATCAATTCACATATTACCCTCATTTCTACGTAAACCAAAACCCATAAAAAACAACAAGTTATGAATAATAAACGAATTATTCCTTGTTTGGATGTGGATCGGGGAAGGGTCGTCAAAGGGGTGAAATTCGTGGAAATCCGTGATGCGGGGGATCCGGCGGAATGTGCTCGGGCCTATAACGAGCAGGGGGCGGATGAGCTGGTCTTTCTAGATATTACGGCTTCGTCAGAAGCCCGACCGATTTTGCTCGAGGTGGTGAGAAAGACGGCGGAGGAGGTTTTTTTGCCCCTCACGGTGGGCGGGGGAGTACGAACCTTGGAGAACGCCCGGGAACTGTTGCGTGCCGGGGCGGACAAAGTCAGCTTGAACACGGCGGCGGTGGCCCGGCCGGAATTGATCACCGAGGTGGCCGGGGCTTTCGGTTGCCAATGCGTGGTGCTGGCGGTGGATGTTCGGCGCCGTCCCGCCGGTGGCTGGGAGGTGACAACCCATGGGGGAAGGACGCCCACCGGGATGGATGCCATCACCTGGATTGAAGAGGGACAGAGGCGGGGAGCGGGAGAAATTTTGCTGACCAGCATGGATGCGGATGGAACCCACAAGGGCTACGATTTGGAACTGACGCGAACCGTGAGTTCCGCCGTGGGAATTCCGGTCATCGCCAGCGGGGGGGCGGGAAGCAAAGAGCACTTTGCTGAAGTGTTGGGTGAAAAAGGGGGGGCCGATGCAGCGCTGGCAGCGAGTCTTTTTCACTTCGGTGAATTGACTGTTCCCGAGGTCAAACGGCATCTGCAGTCCCGGGGCATTCCGGTGCGACCGGCCCGAACCTCATGATCTACCCAGACGAGAAAAAGTTTTTGGAGCTTTCGGCTGGGGGAAATCTGATTCCTTTAGGCCGGGAAGTCCCCATGGGTGGCGAGACTCCGGTATCGGCGTACATCAAGCTATCCGGTCAGCCGGGAGGAGGATCCTTTCTCTTGGAGAGCGCGGAGACCGGGGGGAGGCTGGGCCGATACTCCTTTGTGGGAGCGCGACCGACAGCCGTGATGGAATTTCGGGACGGGCGTGTTCGTTTGACCCAATTGAACGGTGAGGTGCAGGAAAAGGCTCCGAAACATCCCGACCCGCTCTGCGAGGTCCAGGAAATGTTGGCTGGAATCCGAGCCGTATCGGCATGGCCCGGAGATCCGCCTCCCTTCGCCGGCGGGGCTGTCGGATTTCTGGCCTTTGAGGCAGTCCGGTTTTTCGAGACCACCGTGGGCATGGCCAAAAAAGACGATTTGGGGGTGCCAGACGCCTGTTTCGCTTTGGTGGAAGAGTTTGTCATTTTTGATCACGCTAAAAAAACCATGCGTCCGGTGGTGCAGGTCAAAGTGGGGGCTGATCCGAGGGCGGACTATCGGCGGGGCTTGGAGAGGTTGGAGGCGTTGGAGAGGCGGTTGGCCCAACCGGCAGGCAAATCCAGCACGGAAGTTCCACGCCGGCCAGAGGGGGACTTGTTGTTGGGGGCGACTCCTAACATGAGCAAGGCGGAGTATGTGAAGATGGCCGAGGGGATGCAGGAACATATCCGGGCGGGGGACATCTTCCAGGTGGTTCCCTCCCAGCGCTTCACGGTCCCCTTCAGTGGTCGACCGATCGATCTCTACCGAGCCCTGCGGGCGATTAATCCCTCGCCCTACATGTTCTGCCTGGAGATGGCCGGATTGGCGCTGGTGGGATCCTCCCCCGAGACCCATGTCCGGTGTGAAAACGGCAAGGTGGAGATTCGGCCGATTGCGGGTACGAGGCCGAGAGGGAAGACGCCCGAGGAGGATCTGGCTTATGAAAAAGAGATGCAGGCCGATCCGAAGGAGCGGGCGGAGCACATTATGTTGGTGGATTTGGCGAGGAACGACTTGGGCCGGGTTTGCGAGTATCAAAGCGTCCAAGTGGTGGAGTTGATGGAGGTGGAAAGATTTTCCCACGTGATGCATCTGGTTTCCCGGGTGACGGGCCGGTTGAAGCCGGGACAGGATGCTTATCAGGTCATGCGGGCGACTTTCCCGGCGGGGACGGTGAGCGGGTCGCCCAAGGTGCGGGCTTTGCAAATCCTGGCCGAGGGAGAACCAACCCGACGGGGGGCGTATGCCGGGGCGGCGGGGTACTTCTCTTTCGATGGCAATCTCGACTCCTGTATTTCCATCCGGACGATTTTATTGAAGGGAGGAAAGGCCCATGTGCAAGCAGGGGGAGGGTTAGTGGCCGACTCCACGCCGGAGGGCGAATATCAGGAGAGCGTCAACAAGGCGAAGGCCGGCCTGGCGGCGGTGGCGGCGGCGAGAACCTTGGCGTAAGCTCATCCCATGCTGCTCGTCATCGATAATTACGATTCGTTCACCTACAACCTCGTTCAGTATTTCGGTGAGTTGGGGGCAGATCCGATGGTGAAGCGCAACGACGCGGTTTCCGTGGAGGAAGTGATCCAAATGAAGCCCGGAAGGATCGTGATTTCCCCCGGACCGGGATCCCCCAAGGACGCGGGCATTTCAATGGAACTGATCCGGCGGTTGGGACCCGAGGTCCCCTTGCTGGGGGTTTGTCTGGGGCACCAATGCATCGGCGAGGTTTATGGGGGAAAGGTGGTCCGGGCAGGGCGGTTGATGCACGGCAAGACCTCCCCGATCCGTCACGATGGTCGAGGAGTGTTTCAGGGGTTGCCCAATCCATTCGAGGCCACGCGATATCACTCCCTGATCGTCGAGAAAAGTTCCGTACCGGAGTCCTTGGAAATTTCCGCGGACACTGGAGAGGGGGAGATTATGGGGTTGCGTCATCGGGCCCATCCGGTGCACGGGGTGCAGTTCCATCCGGAGTCGATTTTAAGCAAAGAGGGCAAGGATCTGTTGGCGAATTTTTTAAAGATTTAGCGGAGACGGCAGCCAGCCTGTGGGGATCGGTTGACGATGGCGGGGCTCGGGAAGTAAAGTTTCCGTCAAAGGGAGATATCAAACATGGAACATCGAGATGGGGAGCGGACGTTAAAATCTGAAAAGGTGCAAATTGAGCGCAAAACGTTCTTTTTGGATTTGAAAGAGAACGATCGGGGGCGGTTTCTCCGCATCACGGAAGATGTGGGGGGACGTAGGGACCGAATCATCATGCCGGCCAGCGGCATGGAGGATTTTGCCCGGGCCTTGGATGACTTGATTATCTTTGAGCAGGAAGAGCTGGGCGGGTAACGCCGAGCTGTATCCGGTCTCTAATTTATTTTCGGTCGAGCTTGGAGGGGGGCTGCGAGAGGAGTTCGATCGCTTTGCCGGCGGCCAGATGAACTTGTTTGGGGGCTGCCGGGTCGGCGTAAATCTTTTTCAGTAGGGGGGAGGATTCCTTGTCCTGCAGGAGTCCCAAGGCGATGAGAGCGACGACACGAACCTCGGTATCGGCATCGCTGGTGGCGGTTCGAATGGCGGGGAGAACCTTTGGATCCCGGATGCGGGCGGCTGATTTGACCGCCTCCACGCGTTCAATGCCCATGGGGTTGGCCATCTCCGCGAGGAGAATCTCAAGCCCTCGGCCATCGTTAAGGCGAGCGAGGGCCAGGGCGGCGACAACCTGGGTGGTGCGATCCTGGGCTGAGAGCGCAGGCACGTAAGCTTCGGGTTTGGCTTGTCCGGCCAGCTCCAAAAGAGAGCGTCGGGCAAAGCGACGGACATAAGAGTCACGATCGGTGAGCAGGGAAAAGAGATCGGGCAGGGCTTGTGGATCGGCACGGGTGCCCAGCAGACGCGCAGCGGCGGCGCGGGTCAGCCAGTCAGGGTCGCGAGCCGCTTGACGCAAAAGGGGAAGAGCCTCGGAGTTCTGCAAAAGACGGGTGGCCTCCAGTGCTTCGCGTCGCACGGTGGGGTCGGAGTCGTGTAAGGCCGATTTCAGAACACCGGAGGGAATGCTTCCGTTTGGGGGATCGAGGGCCAAGGCCCGAAGAGCGGAGCATCGAACGGCTGGCGAGGGGTCCCGCAGGAAAGTTCGGTATGGTTGGGCCGAAGGGTCGGCTTGGAGGATTTGGCGGGCCTCGGCGGCCGCGAGCTCGGCTTGGCCGGATAAGAGCTGAAGAGCCATACGCTCTTGTCGGAGGGAGGGGCTGTCAGGGAACTGCTGAAGGCCGGCCTCGATTTTTTCCTGAGCTTGCTGAATTTTGCCCTGCTCAATGAGCCGATGTGCCTCCCGAGAGAGGCGTTGGTCGGGTCGTGAACAAGCGGTGAGGAGAGCAGCGAGGAGCAGGGAAGCGAGGACCGAGCGCATCATCCAAGATTATGATGAAGAGCAAGATTTAGGAAGGCCTGAGCGCAGCGGTGTGGGGATTCCCTGTTATTTGACTTCAATCTCCCCTTTTCTAGCTTTCAATTCATGAGGAGTTTGGTCAGGCGCATAGGGCTGAAACCCCGCCCGGATTGGATCCGGGCGGATCGGCGCTTGGATGCGGAGTTGAAGGAGGTGGAGCGAAGAATCCTGCATCAAGCGACCTTGTTCGATGCGGGGGCAGAGACTTATGTCCGGTATGCCTTGGAGGGAGGGGGAAAAAGGTTGCGGCCAGCCTTGGTTCTCCTGGCCGGGCAGGTGGCGGGGGAAAGAAACGATGCGATCCGTGATCTGGCGGTGATCGTGGAGCTGGTGCATGTCGCCTCACTGATTCATGACGATGTTTTGGACCGGGCGGAGATGAGGCGTTCCCGGGCGACTTGCAACGCGAAGTGGGGAACGGAGCTTTCGGTTCTTCTCGGGGACGCCCTCTTTGCCCATGGCTTGCAATTGGCGACTCGTTTGGAGGATGCAGAGGTGGCGAGGAGAATTGCGGAGGCCTCCCGAAATCTCTGCGAAGGGGAGATCTTGCAAACCCAGCGACGGTTCGACTTGAAAATGACAACGGCGGATTATTTGCATGTGGTGGGATTAAAAACCGGGGCCCTGTTTCGGGCAGCGGCGGAAGTTCCTTTTCTCATTTTCAAGGCGGCGGAGGTCAAGCGGGAGGCGGCCCGTTCCTTCGGACATCAGTTGGGCATGGCGTATCAGATTTATGATGACTGCCTCGATCTGTTCGGAACGGATGAGGAGAGCGGGAAAACACTTGGGACGGATTTACGAAAGGGCAAATGGACCCTTCCAGTGCTGCACGCCTTGCAGACTTTGCCCAAGGAAGAATCGGAGTCTTTGCGAACGCAGTTGGTGCAGGAAAACGCGGGCGTTAAGGGGGTGGCGGAGAAGGTGAGACAAGCGGGAGGGTTGAAGTTTTCCCTGCGTAAGGCGGTGGATTTGTTGGAACGGGCCAAGGGTGACCTCAGAGTTTTGGGAGAGGGAGAAAAAGTCAGTGAACTGATGGGCATGACGGAGAGGTTGACGGATTATCTGAAAACCGCGGATCAGGATTAAAAGGAGTTTTTGCAAAACAAGCCTCTGGAAGGCAAAGAGGCGGCGAAAGGCCTTGGGCTGATTCCACTTTTCGGGTTGGAGGTGGCAGAGTAGGGTTTCTCTGATGTCGGCGGATGCCACCAAAGAACTGGACTTGGAAAATGGGCCGACAGACGAGGAGTTGGTGGCGGAGACTTTAAAGGGAAATTTGGGCTCCTACGACGAACTGATCCGCAGATTCCAAGCCAGACTCTACGGGGTCATTTATCATCTTACCTCCAACCATGACGACACGAACGACATGCTGATGGAGGTCTTTGACAAGGCCTACCGAAGCCTCCCCACCTTCCGGGGGCAGTCCTCTTTCTATACCTGGATCTATCGGATTGCGATTAACCGGACTTTTAACTTCCTAGACAAGAGAAAGAGGCGCCAAGGGGCTATGAGTTTGAATGAAATCAATGAGGAGGGTTTACCTAAGTTTGATTTTCCGGATCCAATCCAGCGAAATAATCCATCTAAGTCATCCATGCTCAATGAGTTGCAAAATAAATTGAACGAATCGATGCTTCAGCTGTCGAAGGAGCATAGAACCGTGGTTACCTTATTTGATATTCAAGGACTTGCACATGCTGAGATCGCTAAGATCATGGGCTGTACGGAGGGGACTGTCCGTTCCCGCTTACATTATGCTCACAAGCAGTTGCAAAAATCACTTGGCATTTATCTGCGAAGGTAAAAGGATATAGGAGTACATCGATGAACCAACCCGAAGATTTCACATCCCTGCAAAAGCTGATTCAGCTCAAGAGGCTGGAGACCCCCGGCCAAGAGTATTTCAATCGTTTTGTAGACGCTTTTCATCAATACCAGAGGCAGGAAATTCTACGCGAAGAACCTTGGTACTCGAAAGTAATGGAAGTTCTTTTTGAACCTTGGGTCGCAGGCATCCCCCGGTTGGCTACCGTGGGTGCGGCGGCGGCCTGTCTCATGGTTGGTTTTGCCATGGTCTTTGGTCCGATAGGTTCAGGTTCGATTCAATTGGCAGATGGTAAGGTAGCTCATGCCCGTGGAGTGATCGTGGCCTCAAATCAAAAAGCTGACACTGCGCAGCTTCAGCCGGAGCTGATTGACACGGCGGCTGGTGGCGAGGTGACCGAAATCCGGCCCCTCTACGTGAACGGGCATGGTGCGGTAGCCTATGATTCCCAGCTCGCGTTTTAAGCCAGTTTTTCTTGTTCTTAGTCTCCTTGGGGTTGGTCTCCTGGGGTTGGTCGTCGGGAGATATCTTTACCTGACCAAACAAAGAGCCCCCGCATGGAATGTGGCGGCCCACGGGGACGCAAGCGTGAAGCCGGCCAACGCATTTCCGACAGCTCCTGCCGCACCCACTCAGGCTCCTAACGCGGGAAGCGGTGTTTTCGACCGCATTGCCGCCGAGGTCAGCGGGGTTTACGAGCAGGCGGCTCCCACGGTGGTTCGAGTTCATGCCTCGGATGGGCCGGAACAGCTGGCCGGAACCGGTTTTTTTATCGATGGGCAAGGAACCATTTTGACGGCTTATGCGGTCATTGGGCAGGCCGAAGGGGCATCGGTCGACGTGAACGGGAGAAATTTCCCGGCAAAAATTCTGGGCCGGGATCCTCGTAGTGGAGTGGCGGTTTTAAAAATCGATGCGGGCAAGACCCCGTTTTTGGAATTTGGCGAAGGGTTGCATCTTCGGCCTGCCTCGGCCGTGGTCAGCGTAGCTTTTCCCTATGATTTGAAGGCGGAGCCCACCTTTGGTTTGGTCGCCGGTTTTGATGTGAAATATCTCACCCGCTTTTTCGCCACGACGCACCTCAGGGCAAACCTGCCGATTAAACCCGGACAAATCGGTGGGCCGCTACTGGACAGCCACGGCAAGGTAGTCGGAGTTTTGATGCTGGAAATTGATGAAGGCAAGGCTTGTTACGCCCTGCCCATCGAAGCGGCCGGGAAGGTAGCTTCGGACATCGTGAAGTATGGGGAGCCGAGGCACGGGTGGATGGGGGTCGGGGTGATGCCGGACCGAAGCCGGCCGGACAGGGGAGCTCCGGTTTTTGTTGATCGGCTCTACAAGGGCACTCCGGCGGAGAGAAGTGGTCTCAAAGCGGGGGATGAAGTGATTTCGATTGGGGGGAAGCCGGTTCGGGAGCCTTCCGACGTTTTGGATGCGGCCTTCTTCTCCGTCGTGGGAGAAAAGGTGCCAGTCAAAGTCCGGCGGGATGGCAAAGAAGAGACTTTCACGATCATTGTTTCGGCCCGGCCGGACAGCTCCAGGATGGTCGAGCCCGCCCCCCTCTTCCCCAATCCGAATGGTGGCCCGGCGAATCAGGGGATGCCGGTCAAAGCCAATCGCTGAGCTTCAGCGCCGGTCGGTCGGCGAAGATTAAGATTAAGAATAAAGTGTTTTGACGTAAGCTCCTTGAGGTGCAGTTCAGGGACACAGCTTTAATTCTGGCAGGTCATGGTTCGACCCAGAACGCCGACTCTAGCCGATATACCAGGGAAACGGCCCATCGCATTCGGGAGAGAGATATTTTTGGCGAAGTCCGCTCGGCTTTTTGGAAGGAACAGCCTTCTTATGCGGATGCTCTGCGGGGATT
>CAZZMY010000011.1:13845-22690 GCA_964655385.1 uncultured Akkermansia sp. | reverse complement strand
TTGAGTTCGGCGCTGGGATAGCCTTCCGCGTGGATGTAGGTGATCTCCTTCATTTTCAAGGCGCCCTCCAGGGCAATGGGGAAGTTGGCCAAACGCCCCAAAAACAGCATCGATTTTGTTTTGGCATATTGGCAGGCCACTTTTTTAATTTCGTCGGAATGGCCCAGGGCTTGTTCAATTTTGGAAGGTAGGGCCTCGATCGCCTGCAGAATCTCCCGACCACTGGAGGCGGAGAGGGAACGCAGCCGGCCCAACAAAAGTCCTAGCAAAGTGAAAATAGCGACTTGGGCGGTGAAAGATTTTGTCGCGGCCACCCCGATCTCCGGCCCCGAATGCATGTACACGCCTCCATTGCTCTCCCGAGCGATCGTGCTGGCCACGTTGTTGCAAACTCCCAAGCAGGGGAACCCGCGGCGCTGAGCCTCACGCAGCGCTCCCAAGGTGTCGGCAGTTTCCCCAGATTGGCTCACCGCAAAAAAAAGCGTGTGGGCAGAAGTGGGGGAGTCGCCATAACGAAATTCGCTGGAGTGATGTGTCTCCACAGGGATTTTGGCTAAGGTTTCGATCAGGTATTTTCCCACCATTCCGGCGTGCAGGGCGGTACCGCAACCCAGGATGGAGATTCGTTCAACTTTCCGGAGCTCCTCGGTGGAAAGATTTAATCCGCCCAATTTTGCGGTCGACTCATCGGGATCGAGACGTCCACGGAAGGCATTCTGAATCGAGGAGGCCTGCTCGAAGATCTCTTTGAGCATGTAATGGGGGTATTGGCCTATGTCGCTGGCCGCCACGCCATTTTCTATTTCCTCGATTTTGATATCGGAGCGGATACCAAGGGGAGAGGCGATATCATAGCGTTCGGCTTTGAGGGCGACCACTTCCTGGTCCTGTAAAATCACCACGCGGTTGGTATAGGGAGCCAGGGCCTGAGTATCGCTGGCGAGAAAGTTTTCACCGTCACCAACGCCAATCACCAGAGGGCTCCCACGGCGAGCTCCGACCACCAAGCCGGGCAGATCGGAGTGCACTACGGCAATGCCCAGGGTGCCTTGGACCTGTTTGACAGCGGTCCGGACCGCCTCCACCAGTTTCTCCTCTCCCTTAGCCTTGCTGGAAGCAAAGGCTTCGCCAACCAAGTGCGCCAAGATCTCGGTATCGGTTTCGGAAATGAACTTGTGGCCGTGAGCCGAAAGCTTGGCTTTCAGTTCGAGATAGTTTTCCACCACACCATTGTGAACCAAGGCCAGCTTGCTAGAGGCATCCAAGTGAGGATGGGCATTCGTGTCGGTCGCGCCCCCGTGCGTAGCCCAACGGGTGTGACTGATGCCAATCTTTCCTGAGACCGGTTTTTTCTGACAGAGCGAGGCTAGTTCCTGGATCCGGCCGCTTTTCTTGCGGACTTCGAGCCCTTTTCCGTTGAGGATGGCCAGACCCGCAGAGTCGTAGCCTCGATACTCGAGGCGGCTCAGGGCATCCAGGAGAATGGGTTGAGCATCCCGCGGACCGACATAGGCAACGATTCCACACATCGTAAACTTGTTCTAGCGAGGGGGTTCGATAGGGTCAATGTATGAGCCTTTCGAGTGTGGTTGGCCCGGATCAGGTGCTGAGCGTGATTTTGGGGGGAGGCGAGGGAAACCGCCTCTTCCCCTTAACCAAGGAGAGGGCGAAACCCGCGGTTCCGATCGCTGGTAAGTACCGTTTGGTGGATATCCCGATCAGCCTCAGTTTAAATTCCGGCATCAAGCGTATTTTTCTACTGACCCAATACCTGAGTTCTTCCCTCCATCGACATGTGCAACAGAGCTACCGCTTCGATGATTTTGTACCACGCGGTTTCATTGAGATTGTGGCGGCTCAGAAAACCCGAGAGGGTACAGAGTGGTATCAAGGCACGGCCGATGCAGTCCGCCAGGGACTCATTCACTTCGACAATCACCCCCATGAACACGTGCTCATCCTTTCCGGGGACCAGTTGTACCGGATGGACTTCCGTGAAATGCTGGAGCAGCACATCACCTCAGGCTCCGACATCACTGTGGCTGCTCTCCCCGTGGACAAGGAAAGCGCTCCAAGGCTCGGGCTACTTCGGGTCGATGCCAAACTTCAGATCACGGAGTTTGTGGAAAAACCCAAGGATCCCAAAGTTTTGTCGAGCCTGACGGGCGGGGAGGGGATGCCCGCAGGACGCCCTTATCTGGCTTCCATGGGGATTTACATTTTTCGTCGAGAAAGTCTGCGGGAATGCCTCAGCGCGACCCAAGGGCAGGACTTTGGAAAAGATGTCTTACCCGAGGCCATTCGGACGCGAAAAGTATCCGCCTACATTTACGACGGGTATTGGGAGGACATTGGAACCATTGGGGCTTTTTACCGCGCGAATTTGGATCTGCTGGCTCCCTCGCCGAAGTTTGACTTTGGGCTGAGTTCCGCGCCGATCTACACCCGCGCCCGTTTTCTCCCCGGGTCCGTGGTGGAAAACAGCCAAGTGAACCGGGCGATTATCTCGGATGGATGCATGATCCTACGTAGCGTACTGGATGATGCCGTGGTGGGGATCCGCCAGCGTATCGGTTCGGACAGTAAGATTCGTCGATCCATCCTGATGGGGGCCGACTATTTCGAAACCCCGCTGCAACGCCAAGAGAATGCTAGAGCCAACCTTCCCGACATTGGAATCGGCGGCGGAACCGTGATTGAGGATGCCATCATCGACAAAAATGTCCGAATCGGACGACGTGTGACTATTCGAGCCTCGGGGAAAGCCGCAGAGATGGATGGGCCGAATTTTTATGTGCGGGACGGGATTATCATCATTCCCAAAGGAGCCGTGGTACCGGACGGCTCGGTCATCTGAAGCGAATTTCCATTTGCCTGCCTGTGGGTAAGGATCGATAATTTATAAACATCAGCGGGCGTGATGTAATGGTAGCCTGCGAGCTTCCCAAGCTTGATGCGAGGGTTCGATTCCCTCCGCCCGCATAATTTTACCCATTCGGCGTTTACGTGAAAAAGAAATCCACTAAATTGAGGCTATGAATGAGAAAAAGGGCGGCGTAATGATGAAGTGGATTGGTTCAGCACTGGTCTTGCTGATGCTTTTGGCTGTCGGGGGCTATTTTTTCCTCCCGACCTTGATTTTTCGTTGGTTGGGTGGCGATGATTTCCGGCGCTTAGCCTCTCAGCAGCTATCCACCGCACTGAAGACCGAGGGGGAGCTGGAACCTCTCACTTGGTCCTCCTTCACCGTTCGCTCGGGTGGTTTTGCCAGTCGGGTGGATGCGGCAGGCCCCTGGCTATGGAAAATCCAAAATGTGCAAACGGAAATCTCTATTCGTCTGCTGCTCGATCGGATCTTGCGGTTTCCCGAGATCCTGATCGAGGCGGTCACGCTTTCCCCGGGATCCAAACCGGACGTGCTTCCCACAACAGAAAGGCCCGCAGCCACCTCACCGGAGAAAAAGTCATCGGGTGAGTTATTTAAAGACGTGCAAGTCGGCAGGGTTGCGATTCAGAGGTTTGGCTTAAGGCCGTGTCCTGCGACCAGCGGTTGGGGGGTGCAGGATGTTCAGGTGGAAGTTAAGCCCAATCCTTCGCAGACCGAATTTTACCTTCAAAAAGGGGAGATTCTCACGCCTTTGTCTTGGGTTGGACCGCTTAACCTGGAAAAGGCCAAGGGCCAATATGCTGATCCCAAGCTTTCGCTTCGGGAATTAGGAGTTCGGACCAAGTCGGGTGGAACCCTCACGGCCTCGGGGGAATTTGCCACAGGCGCGATACCCAAGGCTCAAGGGAAGTTCGCGTGGCAAAACTGGGCGGTACCTGGAGGCAAGATTGGCGTGGGGATTTTTGAAATTCCGGCGAAGATGTCTGGGGATTTTCAACTGACCGAGTGGAGGTCTGGCGGACCCGTGGGCAATGGCGTTGTGCGGTTGGTGGATGCCCGGTTGGAGCCGGGCCAAGGGTCCCAAACCATCCTCGGACTGCTCGCCTTATTGACCGGCGACACGCGTCTCCAGAAAAGCAATCCGCTGACGACCGCACAGGCGCAGTTTTCCCTGCAACCGGGAAGTTATGAGGTGAACCGGATTGTGGCCGAGGCTCCGGGCATCTTGCGGGTGGTGGGGCAGGCCCGCATGGCGGGCCAAAATCTAAACGGCCAGTTTCAACTGGGATTGGGGCGTGACCTGGGGATGAAGGTCAATGGATTGACAGGTGGCGAGTGCTTCCGGCGCGAGGAAAACGGTTATCTTTATGAGACCGTCAATCTTTCAGGGACGATGGAATGCCCGCAAAACGATCTCGAGCCGAAGCTCAAACAGGCCTTAACCCGAACGGCGGTTCGAACTACGGTGGATATCATCCAGAAGGCCACAGGCAACACGGATCCCAACACACCAGCAGGGGCGGCGGGGCAGGTTCTTAAATCCCTTTTTGGTCCAGCCCCTAAATAACGACTTCTAGCCGTAGCTTTTAAAATATTTCTTTTTATCCTCCTCAGGTGACGTGGGTGGGGAGGAAGCGGGGGAGCTAGCTTTGGCGGTGGGGGCAGGGGAGTTGGTTGCAGGCTCGTCTTCGAGCATCTCCTCCTCCAAAGCTGACATATCCACCTGTGGGCCACGGTCGGGCATCATGGCGGCGGGGGTTCCGCCGCTGGCCTCCACGAACGCCAATTGCACCTGCTGAAGAGCTTCGGTGAGTATCTTCGTCTCCTGAGAATTCAGATTACCTTCTGTCTTGGCTTTGATGAGTTCCAGATGATCGATCATCATCTTGGCGGCCTGGAGATTTGGAGGCAGACGTTCCCCTTCCGGGGTGGGAATTCTGCCCAGAACGTAGAGGATGTTCTGGGCCTGAACCATGACGAACTGAACAAACTTCCGCGTCATTTCCGAAGAGGTGACCGGATTGGTTTTTTGGACATCAGCCATACCGCAGGATCCGTTTAAAGCTTTCCCAGGTTGTTTTTCGATTTCGGCCGTCGCCGGGAAGAAGCTTTTTTGGCCGCAGGCGACCGCCACCCAGCAGTTCTCTTTTTGAGGGATGGCGATTTTGGCTGAAAGGGACTTTCAAAGGCCTCGCTAAAGGTCCAAATCTCCTGAAAGTCATCCGGTTTGTCCGTTTCGCTCTTGCCCAGAATCCCATATTGAACCAACTGAAAGACAATTTCCCCGACGTGGGAGCAGCGAAAGATTCCCCACTCTCCGAGAACTGTTTTCGCCATGGGGCCAAATTCCTTGAGGGCAAGGTCACGAAATCCCTCCAGCAATTCCTTTCCGCTGACATGGGCCGGCTTTTTCTCGGGGCCATGCCGATTCAATCGCGCAATCGAATGATCCAAGGATTGTCGGATAAAGTGGTAGGCCGCCGGGGAAAATCGGCTGTCGGTATGACGAATCTTGGCGATTGCCTGATCAAAATTCAAATGAGCCATGACTTCAGAATGGACGCAAAGTCCCAGTTTGTCTACGGCTGTGCGCCGTGTTGGATCCAGCGCCAGAGCGAAAAGGAGATGGCCAATGCCCCGACGGCCAAGAGGATCCAACGTTCGCGACGGCGCAGAATCCAGGGGTTCATGAGCAGATCAAATTCACGATCCGACCCGGAACAATGATGATTTTCTGAACTTTTTTTCCGCCGGTCCATGCGGACAGGTCGGCATGGCCAGTGACCGACGCCTCAATTTGCTCCTTGGTGGAGTTGGGGGAGAGGAGAAGTTTTCCCCGCAACTTGCTGTTGACCTGAACAGGAAGTTCCATGACGTCGTCTTGCAAATCTTCACGCCGGTAGGTGGGCCAAGGGGCAGTGCTGACCAGGCCATTTCCCCCGAGTTGTTGATACATCTCTTCGGCCAAGTGGGGAGCAAAGGGTGCGAGTAGGGCGGCCAAATGAAGCAACGCCTGCTTGGGGCGTTGGGGAAGGGAGGTGAGGTGATTGACCAACACCATTAAAGCGGAGATCGCGGTGTTGAACTGGAGTCCCTCAATATCTCCCTCGACCTTGGCCGTGGCCTTGGCCAGAGCCTTAATGGTTTCCGGCAATGGGGCTTCGCCGGTGAGCGACTTGGAGGGGATCCAATCGCCCGATTCGGTTTCCTCACAGATCAGGCGCCAAACACGGGCGAGGAAGCGGACGGATCCCTCCATTCCTTTGGAACTCCAGGGCTTCATCTGCTCGAGAGGGCCCATGAACATCTCAAAAACCCGCAAGGCATCCGCCCCATGCTCCGCGATCACCTCATCGGGGTTGACGACGTTGCCGACCGACTTGGACATCTTCCGGTTATCCTCACCCAAAATGATGCCCTGATTGACGAGACGCCGGAACGGCTCCGGATGAGAGACGAGGCCGCAATCAAAAAGCACCTTGTGCCAAAAGCGGGCGTAGAGGAGGTGGAGGACAGCATGTTCGGCTCCGCCGACGTAAAGATCTACACCGCCACCCTGCATCCAGTATTTTTCCGCTGCAGGGTTCCATGGAGCGGAGGAGTTGGTGGGATCGCAAAACCGCAGGTAGTACCAGCACGATCCAGCCCACTGGGGCATCGTGTTGAGCTCACGGATGGAGCCATCAGGCAGGTTTTTCCAGGCATTGGCTTTTCCGAGGGGTGGTTCCCCCGTTGGGGAGGGCTGATAATCGGTAAGCTCCGGAAGGGTGAGCGGGAGATCAGATTCGGGGAGGGGGTGATGTTGTCCGTTGCGCCACACAATGGGAAAGGGTTCGCCCCAGTAGCGTTGCCGCGAGAAAAGCCAGTCGCGCAGTTTGTAGCGGATCTGTCGGCGGCCTTGGTGCTTTTTCTCCAACTCTGCGATCATCCTGAGCTTTGCTTCCGGAGTTTTCAGGCCATCGAGAAAACCGGAATCGAAATTGACGCCATCTTCGGTGTAGCAACCCTCCGGCGACTTATCAGAGGCAGGCCGAATGACGTGCCGGATCGGTAGATGAAAAATTTGAGCGAAAGCAAAGTCCCTTTCGTCGTGCGCCGGAACCGCCATGACGGCCCCGGTCCCGTAGGAGGCGAGAACATAGTCTGCGATCCAAATCGGAATTTTCTCCCCGTTGACCGGATTGATGACAAACGATCCCAAGGGGGAGCCGGTCTTGGTTTTGGCAAGTTCGGTACGTTCCAGATCGGATTTGGCCGCGCTCTCCCGGCGATAATTCTCCACCGCCTCGCGCTGAGCAGGGGAGGTCAAGGACGCGACCAGAGGATGTTCCGGAGCCAACACCACGTAGGTGGCTCCAAAAAGAGTGTCCGGCCGGGTGGTGTAGACCGTAATTTTCTCCTTCGAGCCGACCACAGTGAAATCCACCTCGGCACCTTCACTTTTCCCGATCCAGTTACGTTGCATCTCCTTGAGGGAGTCCGGCCACTCGAGTAGATCGAGGTCTTGCAGAAGCCGCTCAGCATAGGCAGTGATCCTCAACATCCACTGGCGCATGGGCCGTCGCTCGACGGGATGGTTACCACGCTCGGAACGTGGGCCTTCAGGCGTGGTGAGGACCTCCTCGTTGGCCAGGACGGTTCCGAGGGCAGGGCAGTACCAGACGGGAGCTTCCGCCACGTAGGCCAACCCCCTCTGATAAAGCTTCAGGAAGATCCACTGGGTCCAACGAAAATACTTAGGGTCGGTGGTGTCGATTTCCCGTGACCAGTCATAGCTGAATCCCATGGCCTGGATTTGTCGGCGAAAATTATCAATGTTCTTCTTGGTCGTGAGGCGGGGATGGGTGCCGGTTTGGACGGCGTGTTGTTCCGCGGGTAGTCCAAAAGCATCCCAGCCCATCGGATGGAGCACATTGTGTCCCCGCATGCGCCAGTAGCGGGCCACGATGTCGGTGGCGGTATAGCCTTCGAGATGGCCTACGTGCAGACCCGCGCCGGACGGGTAGGGAAACATATCGAGGATGTAGCGTTTCGGCTTTTCCGAGCCTGGTTCTCCGGGTTGGGCGGCGCGAAAACAACCGGATTCCGCCCAGGCTTTTTGCCAACGGGGCTCGATTTCGGAAAAAGGATAAGGCGCGCGGATTGGCATATGACAGTTAGGGGGTTATTAAACGCAAAGCCTCATGCCAAGTCGAACCTCCCGTCATCGTTCCGTTTTATGGATCGCGACCCGAAACCGCGGAAAAAGCCGTGAGTTTCAGAACATGCTCGGCAAGGGCTGGAAAGTTTGCGATCTACACGCTTTACCGAAGATGCCGGAGATCCGTGAAACTGGACGAACTTTCCTGGATAATGCAAAAATCAAGGCCTTGGCGGTGGCTCGATCGATGCCCGACCGGTTGATTTTGGCGGATGACAGCGGTTTGGTGGTCCCGGCCTTGGGTGGAAAGCCGGGGGTTCGCTCGGCAAGGTTTGCCGGCCCGCATGCCACTGATGAGTCCAACCGGAGAAAGCTTCTAAAAACGATGATTCGAATACCGCCGGGCCGTCGGACGGCCTATTTCCAAGCCACCTTGGTATTGGCTATGTCCGGTCGGGTTTTAGGCGTTAGGACGGGCCGGGTCTGGGGGCGGATCACGCTATCGGAGCAAGGAACTGGAGGCTTCGGATACGACCCAATTTTTCAGCCGCGGGGGTATTCCAAGACCTTTGGACATCTGTCAGACCGAATCAAAGATCGCATTAGCCACCGCGCCAAAGCTGTGAAGGGAATGATGGGTCTGCTTAGCAGATGCAGAGAAGTATCATCGGGGATTATGTAAACTTGATACAATATTTATTGTGCGACAAATATGGCTTGAGGCGGCTTGGTTAGTTACTGTATGAGTCCCCATCGTTTGGTTATCGGCCAATAGACAAAAGCTCCTTTGCCGACCAGATTGGCGGCTGGAACAGGTC
>CAZZMY010000011.1:12589-13745 GCA_964655385.1 uncultured Akkermansia sp. | reverse complement strand
ATCGGCCAATAGACAAAAGCTCCTTTGCCGACCAGATTGGCGGCTGGAACAGGTCCCCATCCACGGGAGTCAAAGCTATTTGGGCTATTATCCCCCATCGCCCAGTAATCCCTATTGGGAACCCGATAAGTATCACTTGGGGTGTTTAAATACGTTGGACCAAGGGTGTACCCCGGGTAGCCGTCTTTTTGGGACGCCACCCGTCGGCAGGCCAGCGCTTCGGCTGGCTGGCCGTTGATCCAAAGCTCTGGGGGCTGGACCTGGAGGAGATCGCCCCCCAGGGCCACGCAGCGCTTGATATAGTACTGGGATCCCTCAATCCCGCGAAGGCGCAGCCCCGATTCGATGCCTTCAATGTTTTCCGTGGTAAAGACAAAGGTGTCGGCACGTTCCGGCTTCTTGAACTGATAAATAAATTTATTCACGAAAAGATGATCTCCGGTCGCCGAACTGAAATTCACCAGCAAATCACCGGATTTCACATGGTCTCCGGAGCGAACGCGCAAGCCGCCCTCGCGGGCTTCCTGAAGACCGGTCCAAACGGTTTGGGTCCAGTTGTCTGAAATCACTTCGGTGGTTGACCAAGGGACCATTCCGAAAAGTCGCCCCTCACGTACGGAAAGAATGTTTCCATCCTGCGGTGCGACCATCCGGTGATAGCTCTTGCCCTCCAGCACAAGGTCAAGAATCCGAATCATGGGTCCTGGGGGAGGATTGTTTTCGGGTTGATTGAGGATTCCCAGGAGGGTCGGTCGCATGGAGTGGGTCGGAATTTTGAAGGGCTGCAGGATGTACGCCCTCACCCCAAGCGCCAAGGCAATGGCCACCAAGGCCACCTCGGCGTTTTCCTTTCTTCCGTGGTGCCGCTCGGTTCGAAGCAGATCCCCATACATTTCGTCCAGTTGGCGCATGATCTCCGTGCGCTTTTCCCCTGCGATGGTCAAACGCAGGGCCTCGCGGCAAAGACCCCTGGCCTCTTGCAATCGATTCAGCACGGGAGACGGCAGGACATCTTTTCCGTAGCGATATCGCTTGGCCAAAAAGTGGGCCACCCCACGAATCTGCTTTCGCTCGTGTTTCGCCCTCCCAAAAAACAGAAAGTCAGTCATCGCTAATCTCCAAAAGCTTTCAGGACCTGCAGGAAGGCTTCCTGGGG
>CAZZMY010000011.1:0-12489 GCA_964655385.1 uncultured Akkermansia sp. | reverse complement strand
TCAGTCATCGCTAATCTCCAAAAGCTTTCAGGACCTGCAGGAAGGCTTCCTGGGGGATGTTCACCTTACCGAACTGCTTCATGCGTTTTTTACCCTCTTTTTGTTTTTCCAAAAGTTTCCGCTTTCGGGTGATATCCCCGCCGTAACACTTCGCGGTCACGTTTTTCCCCATGCTCTTCACGTCTTCGCGCGCAACAATCTTTCCGCCGATGGCCGCCTGGAGCGCCACCTTGAAGAGTTGAGGGGGAATGACCTCCTTGAGTTTTGCGGTCAGCGCCCTTCCCCTCGCCGGAGCTTTGTCCCGATGCACGATGCAGGAAAACGCATCCATCGGTTCCCCGTTGACCAAAATCTCCAGTTTCACCAGATCATCGGCACGGTACGGGCCGTGCTCGTAATCCATCGAACCGTATCCCCGAGTGATGCTTTTGATCCGGTCGCTAAAATCGACCAGAATTTCGCTCAAGGGAATTTCGGTGCTCAGCATCACGCGCTTGGCATCCAGAGAATCTGTCTTGGTGATTTCCCCCCTCTTTTCCCTCACCATCGCCACCAAATCGCCGATATTCTCGTTCGGGCACAATAAAAAAACGGTGACCATGGGTTCGCGGATTTCCTCGATCACGCTGGGGTCAGGAAGCTGCACGGGATTCTCCACGGAAAGTATTTTCCCGCTGGTTAAACGAACTTCATAAATCACGCTGGGATAGGTGGAGAGAACCTCCATCCCAAATTCCCGGGAAAGCCGCTCCTGCACGATTTCCATATGCAACAAACCCAAAAACCCGCAACGAAAGCCAAACCCTAGAGCAGGCGAACTTTCAGGAATGTACACGAGCGAGGAATCGTTCACTTGCAACTTCCCCAAGGCCAACTTCAGCTTCTCAAAGTCATCCGTATTGATGGGGTAGAGGCCGGAAAATACCATCGGTTGGACTTTGCGAAATCCGGTCAATGGCTCTTTGGCGGGCCGAATGGCGTTGGTGATGGTGTCACCAATGTCGATTTCCGCTGTGGTTTTAAGGTTGGCGACCAGATAACCGGAGTCCCCGGGCCCCAGGCGTTTGCCAGGTGTCATTTTCGGGCTGAACGTCCCCACTTCCTTGGTTTCATACTTACGCCCGCTTTGCATCAGCATGATGGGAGTGCCGGCAGTAATTTCTCCGCTGATCACCCGGACGTAGGCAATGACTCCACGAAACGTGTCGAAGACACTGTCAAAGACCAAAGCCTTAAGTTCGGGGGCATCCGCCCCCTTGGGAGCCGGAAGACGATGCACAATGGCCTCCAGCACGTCCTCGATCCCCTGCCCTGTCTTGGCGCTGACCAAGATGGCCTCCTCCCCCGGGATCGCGAGGATCTCTTCCAATTGTTTTTTTACTCCCGGGATATCAGAGCTGGGTAGGTCGATTTTATTAATGATCGGAATGAGCGTCAGTCCCTCTTTGTTGGCCAGATGAACGTTGGCCACGGTCTGGGCTTCCACCCCTTGGGCCGCATCCACGACGAGCAATGCTCCTTCGCAAGCAGCAAGCGAGCGGGAGACTTCGTACGAAAAATCCACATGCCCCGGAGTGTCGATCAGGTTGAGCCGGTATGTTTTTCCGTCTTTGGCCTTGTAGTTCAAGGTGACCGGATGGGCTTTGATGGTGATGCCGCGTTCGCGCTCCAGATCCATGGAGTCCAGGAGTTGCGCCTGCATGTCTCGTTCGGCAATCAGCCCGGTGGCCTGCAGGAGGCGGTCCGAAAGCGTGGTCTTTCCGTGATCGACGTGGGCAATAATGCAAAAGTTACGGGTGAGAATGGGTTCCATGGAAAAAATGGCCGCTCGGGTCAACCGGCGGCACAACCTGACTCCGCAGCGGTGCGGAGTTTGGTCACTCCCTGCTTGAGGTCGGCCTGTTTAAATAGACTGGTTCCGGCTACCAGAACATTGGCCCCCGAGGCGACACATCCCGGCGCCGTATCGTCCCCGATTCCTCCGTCGACCGTGATATCAATACTGAAGTTTTGGCGAAGGATGGTTTCACGCGCTTCACGAATTTTTGGCATAACCTCCGGCATAAAGGCCTGCCCCCCAAAGCCCGGATTGACGGTCATGAGAATAATTTGGTCGCAAAGAGGGAAAAGAGGAATGGCGTGTTTCAGGAGGGTGGGCGGATTGACGGCCAATCCGGCCCGGCATCCCATCTCGCGAATGGTCGAAAGAGTGCGGGCCACCTGATGTCGGGCCTCGAGGTGCACATTCAGGCAGTCCGCACCTGCCTCAATAAAGTCACGGGCATAGCGGTCGGGCTGCTCGATCATGAGGTGAACGTCCAAGGTGGCCTCCCCCATGGCCTTTCGCAGGGTCCGGACCATGTTCGCCCCAAAGGAAATGTTGGGCACAAAATGGCCATCCATGATGTCGATGTGGACCCACTCCGCGCCGCTGGATTTGATCCTCTCGGCCTCGTGCTCAATCCGGCCCAAATCAGCCGCCAAGATAGAGGGGGCGATGATGATGGGGCGACTGGTCATGAGGAATTCTTACCAGATTTCCCGGCTCTTTCGATGATTTCCACCTCGTATCCCTCCGGCGCATCCAAAAAAGCGAACCGCGTGCCCTCCTCTGTAGTCGTAGGGCCATCCGACCAAGAGTAGCCAAGGGATTCGGCGTGCTTTCCAAAAGCATCCAAATCATCCACTTCGAAGGCAATGTGGATTAGATCCGGGGGAACCTGAACCGGGCCTGAGGACGAAAAATGACAAAGCTCCAGCATTTCGCCCCCGCCGGAGGGTTGCAGAAAAATCAAGGTACTCCCGCGGGGAGATGTGCTGCGGGAAATTTCCTTCAATCCAAGTACTTGGGAGTAAAACCGAAGGGAGGCCTCAAGATCGGTCACTCGGAATCGTGTGTGGAGCCAGCGGCTGACTTTCATAAACGAACATCATTCCCCCACAGGAGGCGGAGGTCGAACACGGAATCCTGGCTACTCCCTTTCCTCCCTGGGATCGCGGGAAAGAAGGGAGAGCAAAGCTTGTTTGGGTGGTTTGTCCTTAAAAAGAATCTGATAGAGCTCTTCCGCCACCGGGGCCTCCACCGTTTGGGACTGCAGAATGCGATGTAGCGCCTGGGTGGAGGGCACGCCCTCGCAGATTCCTTCAACCGAGTTCAGGGCCTGATCCAAGGAATCCCCTGCCCCGAGTCGCTCCCCGACCCGGCGATTGCGGCTGGCCCGGCTATACGAGGTTAAAACCAAGTCCCCCATACCGCTCAGGCCGTGAAGGGTGGTTTCCTGGGCCCCAAAATGAATCGCGATTCGGGTCATCTCCCTCAAGCTTCGGGTGACCAATCCCGCCAAACTATTTTCTCCCAGTCCCAGTCCGGCGCACATTCCCGCGGCCAAAGCATAGATATTTTTCAGGGCTCCGCCCCACTCCACTCCAGACAGATCCCGGGATCGATACACGCGAAGAAAGGGACCGTGGAAGATTTGTTGCACTTGGGTGGCCCAATCGTCACTCAGGCTGGCGGCGACCATGGCGGTGGGAACCTTTTTACGAAGTTCCCCCGCCAGGCTGGGACCGGAAAGAGCCACAAAGGGGGCTTCCGGCCAATGAAGCGCCACCATCTGGCTAATGCGTTGTCCGGTTTCTATGTCGATGCCCTTGCTGAGACTGATGACCGGAATCTTGCCGGACTTGGTCGTTACCTTTTGCAGGACCTCCCGCACTACCTGGGTGGGAAGCGCGATGATGATCATTTCGGAACCGTCAGAAACCTTCCTCTCCCCTTTCTCTAGCCACTCGACGGAATGACCCTGGGCTTGCAGGAGTTCCCCAATCGCCAACCCCCAGGCACCTTTACCTAAAATCGAAATGTTCATAATTTTTTCTTTTTTCCGAATCCGTTTTCTTTTCCCTGCAGGAGTCGCATGAGGTTGTCACGATGCCGCACCCAGACGAGCAAAGCCAACACCCAGGCGGCCCACTGGAGTGCGGGTCGGTTGGGCTCCAACTGATGAACCAGCAAGGGAAACGCTGTGGCCGCAAAGAGCGAGGCCACCGACACAATTCGACTGACGAGAAAAGCCCCACCCCAAACGGTGGCCACCAACACCCCAACCAGGGGAGTCAATGCGAGAAGAACCCCGGCGGAAGTGGCCACCCCTTTGCCTCCGCGGAAACCCACCCAGGGGGTGAAAACATGCCCCAGAACAGCCAGGAGACCTGCAGTGACCACCCAAAGATCGGCGGGATCCCCCCATTCCCTTGCCACCCAAACGCCCAGCCACCCTTTGCCGAAATCGAGCCCGAAGACCAGATACCCCCACCCACGCCCAAGGATCCGACCGACATTGGTAGCTCCGATATTCCCGCTGCCCTGCTGGCGCACATCCACCCCCTTGAGGCGACCCAACCAGTAACCGAAAGGAAGGGATCCCAGGAGGAAGGCCAAGCCCAAGGTGAAAAGATGCGAATGCATCCATGGGGGATTGGACGAGAGAGACCCCTTTCGCAAGGAAAACCCTATTTGTAATTTTTATTTTGGAAACCGACCTTTTTGGGATAAGTTTTCCTTCTTATGCCTGAGATTGTCTCCAGCCAATTGACGCCTCCCCACCAAGAGACTTTCCGTAAGGCGAAGGACGCTTTGAGCCGGCAGAACCACGACTACATCCTCATGCTGCTCCCCCCGGTCTTGGAGGCCGCCCCAGGTTTCTTAGAGGGTCGCAAACTTCTCCGAGCCGCTCAGTTACATAAGGCGAAGTCCGCTTCAAAAATCGAGAAGAGCATGGCGGCGGTGAAAATTGCACCCATGGTCATGCAGGCCAAGTCCGCCGCAGGAAAATCCCTGGGCTCGGGTCTCGCCAAGCTGGAAGAGGCACTTTCCCTGGATCCCCAGAGCCCGCAGGCCAACGGAGCGTTGGCGGAATTGGCTTTGGCTAACGATCTTCCCGGAACCGCCATCTTTGCCCACGAAACCATTCGTGCGGCCAAACCCCAGGACACGCAAAACCTTCATGGGCTGGCCCGGGCCCTGATTGCCGCCAAGCAGATGACCAAGGCACGGGATGTGTATCAAACCATCATGGAAATCAATCCCACCGACGGGGAGGCCTTAAAAGGAATGAAGGATTGTAGCGCCATGAGCGCCTCCCAGGAAGGTGGCTGGGAAAAGTCTACCGACTTCCGGGATTCCCTCCGGAATAAAGACGAAGCCTTGGCTCTGGAGTCCGCCTCCAAGGTTGTAAAAAGTGCCGAAGCCTTGGCGGACCAGTTGGCACGTCTCCACGCACAATTTGAAAAGGAACCACAAAACGTCACTCTCGCCCGGCAGATCGCTGAATTATGTGAACAGCAAGGATCTTTGGATCATGCCCTGCAATGGTTTCAGTTCGCCCATGAATTGGCGCAGAAAACCGACCCCAATCTGGAAAAAGCGGTCTTCCGGCTACGTCTGGCTCTCCTGGATTCGGAGTTGGAGCAGGCCCGCGCCGCAGGTGCGGATGCCGCCACCGTGACCGAAATTGAGACACGAAAGAAAGGCTTGGTCCTCGAAGGAGCCCGTGAGCGTGTGACCCGATATCCCAACGACCTGCAATACCGTTTTGAGTTGGGCGAAGCCCTGATCGAAAGTGGTTTTGATAAGGAGGCGGTACCGGAACTCCAGCAGGCTTTGCGTCAACCTTCGGTTCGGCATCGTGCTCTCAACCTACTCGGGCTTTCCTATCACAAGCGAAGGATGCTGGATCTGGCAGCCAAGCAGTACGCCCTTGCCGCGAGCGAAATCGTGGCCATGGACAACGTGAAGAAAGACGCGATTTATAGCTTGGGAATCGTTTTGGATGAGATGGGCAAGAAGGCGGAGGCCCTTGAGGAGTTTAAGAAGATCTACGAAATCGACAGTCAGTTCCGGGATGTGGCCGACCGGGTGGAGTCGGCCTACCAGCAGACCACCTAAAAAGGCGAAGGCCGGACGGCCTTTTCGCCGCCCGGCCCTCGTTCCCATGGAACTCATGTAAGCCGGATTCTGTGGCCTTCCGGTTGCCCGGAAAGTCGGCAGCCATTTCTCTAACCCGCCTTTCGGCGGATTTCGGTCCGGCGTTACCGCCGTTCCGATGCGGCACCAACCCGGAGTTGCCCCGCTTGCGCGGGACGGGCGGACCACCCGTGACTCCTGCTCGGCCTTGCACCATCCGTGGTTTATCGTTCCCTGCCGGTTACCCGACAGGTGGTGGGCTTTTACCCCGCCTTTTCACCCTTACCCTGCGTGACCGAAGCCATGCAGGGCGGTATTTTCTCTGTGACACTTTCCGTCAACCTCAACTTGCGTCGGGGCTGCCCCCGGTTTCCCAGGGCGGATTGTCCTGTGGTGTCCGGACTTTCCTCCCCTCAACTCACCCGAAAGTGGTCGAAGGGCGGCTGCCCGAGCTCCAGATTCACCCTAGGATAATTGGGTCTGATGGCAAACTTGACCAACGGCTGGAAAAGAGGGTTTCGGAAAATGCAGACGCTCGGTAGCCGGGGCTGACTTACTCCATCCAGACCAAGGGATTCCAGGCGAAAAGGGCGATCAGCTCGATCACCAGGGCCATAAGAAAAGTTGGGATAAGAACTGACAAACCCAAGCCAGCCAAAAAAGGAAACTTCGGGCTTTGGGCATGCGCTTTGTAGAAATGGGATCCCACCGCCAAAACCACGCCAGCGGTGAGAGTTGCTCCAGTTATGACCATGACTGTTTTTTAGGTTTTTCTCGTGATGGAGGCAAGTCATCCATCAGCAATAGCATCTGAATCATCAATTTATTCAATGGGCTTTCCCTTGGAGTCGATAAAACGGATCTCCTTCCCCACCCTCACTTGGGCGCGCCCTTGATGAAAATCAGCCGCCTCATCAAAGCTGGGAGGAATCACCAATTCGCCTTTGGGATTGATGTACCCATATTTTCCGGCGATACGATCCGTCGTTTGAATTCGCGCGAGTCCCTCAAAAAAGGAGCCGGCCCAGGCAAACTTTTTATCAAAGGGAGAAGATCCGTCCGGCTTGATATAAGTCCAGGTCTCTTTCTCCCCTGGGGGTCCACTTTTTTGAACGGCGGCTAATCCACCGGAGAAGGACTCGACTTGATCGAAGTCCGGCTCGATGACCAGCTTTCCTTTGGCATCCACAAATCCCCACTTCGATCCGTCCTTCACGCAACCCAATCCCTCCCGAAAGGGGCGGGCCCAGGCATATTCCGCCTCAATGGCCCACCTTCCCTGAGGATCAATATAGCCAAATTTCCCCGTGAGCCGGTCTCCTTCTGAGGCGGGAGCCAGATTTTCGGAAAATTCACCGGCCCAACTAAATCTTGGAGGAATTTTCCAGTTTCCGGACTTATCGATATAACCCCAGGTCTTGCCCTCACGTGCCGCGGCCACGTCATGCTGAAACGGCTTCACCTCAAGAAACTTGGGTTCAACGGCCCAAGCACCATCGGGGGAACGAAAGCCCCACTTCCCATTTTCTCCCTTGGCGGGGGCTGGGCCTTTGGAAAATAGGGCCTGCTCCGCATCGTCATTGGCCCAAGAGACAAATCTCAGAAAAGCGAGAGCCAAGACACCCAGAATCAAATACTTCATTTCTCCTTGAAATAGAAGGCCACCCGAAGGGGTCAAGGGAGGGCTGGTGCTTTGCCAATATTTTTGGATGATGGATGGATGATAACCCGCCCCCTTACGTGGTTCTGGCTGGCGATTCTTTTCGTTTTATCTAGTCCGATTTGCCGATCCCAAGACGCTGACTTCCAGGCCGGTGCCTCCCCTTACTCCCCTCAACAACTCCAAGAGTTGCTCGCGGGGCAAAATAAGCAAGGAGTCCTGAATTTCTTTGGCCGCATGCCCAACCACATTCGTGGAGTCGACTGGTTCTATGAGCATTTAATGATTTATATCGCCGACCAGGACCAGTATTACACCGTGGCCGTGGTCTGCTTTTCCCAAGCAGATGGACGGGTTTGGCAGGTGGTTTGTTATCCCAACTGATTTTGGATATTCTCGACGCATGTCGTTTTTTGGCGCGCTTAGCTCAGTGGTAGAGCGGCTGCCTTACACGCAGTTGGTCGGAGGTTCAAATCCTTCAGCGCGCACCCTCGTCCTGCTTTTATCTCTCTTTTTTGTCGCCCCTGCACACCCGGCAAAGGAAAGCCCATCCCCTGGGCCCGTTTATATCATTCCCATCCAGGGAGAGATTCAAAAAGGACTGGTCTACATCGTCCGTCGCGGGGTCAAGGATGCGCTGTCCGCGCAGGCCTCCGCCCTGATTTTGGATATGAACACCCCCGGCGGCGAGGGTGAGGCCATGAAAGAGATTATGGCCACCGTGGCCAAGTTTGAGCCATCAGACCGAACCTATACCTACGTCAACAAGGAGGCCTTCTCCGCGGGTGCCTTTATTTCTGCCTCCACCCGTGAAATATGGATGGCTCCGGGAGCCATCATTGGGGCTGCTTCCCCGGTCACCTTGGGACAAGAAGGACCCAAGGAGTTGCCTCCAAAATTCGTCTCAGCCTATGCCGCGATCATCCGCTCAGCCGCCGAACAGAACGGGCACAACCCCGCTGTCTTCGACGCCATGGTCAACAAGCAGACGGGGCTCCGTATGGATGGCCGGGAAATCGTAGCCAAGGGGGATATTCTTACCCTTACCACCCAGGAGGCGATGCAGGAGGTTGGACGACCCGGTCGACCCCTACTCGCCGCGGGAGTCAGCCCTACCCTGGAAAAGTTGGTGCGCCAAAACATAGGTGCCGACGCCAAAATTGTGCGAGTCGAGCCCACAGGATTTGAGTCGATTGGACGCTTTGTTGTGACCCTGTCTCCCCTGCTTTTGGGAGCAGCCTTTCTCTTTGGTTACCTCGAATTTAAAACCCCGGGATTTGGCGTCTTTGGAATCCTCGCTGCGGCCTGCGGACTGATTTTCTTTTTTGGACACTATATTGCCGGACTCTCCGGTTACGAAAACCTCATCCTGATCGGGCTGGGACTTGGTCTTATTGCTGCTGAATTTTTGCTTTTTCCCGGAACTCTCCTGCCCGGGCTGACCGGTCTGGCCCTCTTGCTTTACGCGCTACTCAATACCATGGCCGACCGGTATCCCCAGGACCCGATTTTGCCAACCTTGGGCGAGATGTACTCCCCTTTGGTGAATCTCTCGTGGGGATTTTTCGGTGGATTGATTGCCATCATTTTGGCGGCCCGCTTTCTGCCGGAGACATTTTTATTTCGACCTTTTCGACTGAGTGTGACGTCCCCTCCCGCCCCGAGCCCTCTTCCCCTCTCCCTGCGCGTTGGGACTCAAGGCAAAGCCCTCACGGATCTCCGCCCCAGTGGAACTGGCCGTTTCGGAAAACAGGATCTGGATGTCTTGGCGGAGGGCCATTTTATACCCAAGGGGGCAACCCTTAGGGTGCACGCATTGGAGGGATCCGTGGTGCACGTCCGTCCCCTATCGCCCAAGAGAAAGAATCGCTAAATCACCCTATCCAATGGGACTTTCCCGTTTGACCGCTCTCCATTACTATCACCCGATATGCCTATTCTTCTTTTGATTGCGGTCGGGGTGGTCGCCCTGGTCTTTGGTGTCATTCTCCTTAATTTTTTCGGTCTTTGGTTGCGGGCTCTTACCTCTGGTGCTCCGGTCAGTATCCCCACCCTGATCGCCATGCGTCTCCGGGGAATTCCCAACTCCCTGATTGTGAATGCGCGAATCACCGCCGTGCGCGCAGGCATCCAAGTCTCCACCGCACAACTGGAAACTCATTATCTGGCGGGCGGCAATGTGGATCAGGTGATCCGGGCGCTCATCGCGGCCGACAAAGCGGGCATCAAACTCGATTTCAATCGCTGCTGTGCCATTGACCTCGCCACCTCGGGATCGGGAAAAACGGTGTTTGATGCCGTCCGCACCAGCGTCAATCCCCGCGTCATCGACTGTCCCGCCGCCAGCCAGAGTGGAAAAAACACCATCGACGGCGTGGCCAAAGACGGAATTACCGTGCGGGCCCGTGCCCGGGTGACTGTTCGTTCCAATCTCGATCGCTTTGTCGGTGGAGCCACTGAGGAGACGATTATTGCCCGTGTGGGGGAAGGTATTGTCCGGGCCATCGGTTCCAAGGAAACCTATAAGGGGGTTCTGGAGAATCCTCAGGATATTTCCAAGGATGTATTGAACCGAGGGCTGGATGCCGGCACCGCTTACGAGATTCTTTCCATTGATATCGCAGATGTGGGTGTGGGGGAAAATGTGGGCGCCAAACTTCAGGCGGAACAGGCCGATGCCGATAAACAGGTGGCCCAGGCCAAAGCCGAAATGCGTCGGGCGGCGGCCGTGGCCGCCGAGCAGGAAATGCGCGCCAAGGTGGTGGAAGCCGAGGCTCAGGTCCCCCTCGCCATGGCAGAAGCTTTCCGCAAAGGGAATTTGGGAATCATGGATTACCAGAAAATCCGCAACGTTTCGGCCGACACGGAGATGCGTTCCGCCATCGCCAAGGATTCTGGTAAGCCCGGAACGAAATAAGTCACTCGCTGAATCATGGAGTGGATCGTTCCGATTCTCTTTGTCCTCGCTACTGCCGCCCAATGGTGGCTCAAGCGTCGCCACACCCCTGAAGAGTTGCCCCCTGCCCGCCCCAAGGATCCGGGTAGTGCTCTTCCTCCGGTCATAGAAGCAGAGCCCATCGACGATTTCGGGGATTTACTTGAGGCGCTCGGCAGGCGGAGGCATGAAAGCCCTCCTCCCCCCGTCGTTCCCAGCGCCCCAGCCCCCATGGCCCCTCAGACACTCTTACCCCAAACGACTTCCCCTGCTTTACCTGTGGTTCCCACCGTGATCGCCCCCGTGCAGGTATCGCTAGCCCACAACCCGAGCGTCTTGATGAAAAGTCCGGCGAGGAAACAAAAAACCCAATCCCGTGCTGCCACTGGACATTCCAGCCCCCGTATTCGCTCACGTCTTCGCGATGCCGTGATCATGTCTGAAATTCTCGCCCCGCCGCTGGCTTTGCGCTGAACTACCTCCATGTCCAATACGAGCCGAAAAGTACCCGTGGCCCTCATTCAGACGGCCTGCTCACCCCAACCGGAGAAAAACCTTGCTCATACCCTGAGCCGTATCGCGCTCGCCGCCCGTCAGGGCGCCAAGCTGGTTTGTCTGCAGGAACTGTTCCGTTCGCTCTATTTTTGTCAGAAGGAGGATTACGAACACTTTGACTTGGCGGAGACCATCCCTGGCCCAACCACCCGGCTTCTTTCTCAAGCGGCCAAGAAACATAAAATCACGCTGGTCTCGAGCCTCTTTGAAAAACGGACGGGTGGCTTGTACCACAATACGGCGGTGGTTTTTGGCCCCGATGGCAAGATTCTGGGTACCTATCGCAAGATGCATATTCCGGACGATCCCGGATTCAGTGAAAAATTTTATTTCGCCCCTGGAGATTCGGGCTTCCAACCCATCGATACCCCGGTGGGTCGACTCGGTGTGTTGGTTTGCTGGGATCAGTGGTATCCCGAGGCCGCCCGCTTGATGGCGCTTCGCGGGGCAGAAATCCTGATATATCCAACCGCCATTGGATTGGCCCGTACGGAAAAGCGGGAATTGCATCGGGTTCAATGCGGAGCTTGGCAGACCATCCAACGGAGCCACGCCATCGCCAACGGAGTCTATGTGCTGTCCATCAATCGCATCGGGCGGGAGGATAACTTGGATTTCTGGGGGACTTCCTTTGTCAGCGATCCTTTTGGCCGTGTCTTGGCCCAAGCCTCCGCCGATAAACCGGAGATCGTGCGGGCTACCCTTGATCTGAATGAGATCGGGGTCACACGCCAGCACTGGCCCTTCTTACGTGACCGTCGCATTGATGCCTACGGTGGTTTGGATCAGCGCTACCTGAATTCTTGAAGAAGCCATCGAACCCCGCGATCGATTGGTCGCAGTATCGCCTTCCCGCCGAATGGGAAAAGCATGAGGCCACCTGGCTGGCGTGGCCCCATAACGAGGCAACCTGGCCGGGTCTGCTGGACCAAGTCCAGGAGACCTATCTTGAGATTTTGCGTGCCCTCCTCCCAGGAGAGCGGGTTTACCTTTGCGTGAACGATTGTGCCACGGCAGATCGGGTCAGTGAAAGAATCCGCCAGGCCAAAATCCAATCTTCCAACCTTAAGATCGTCACCCTCAAAACCGATGATGCCTGGCTGCGGGACAGCGGACCCATCTTCATGTTGCATCGAAGCCACGGCAGTCCAGCCAGAGTCGCGCACGATTTTACCTTTAATGGCTGGGGCCAAAAATATGAGCCGTGGGATTCTGATGACCGGGTCCCCCAAGGTGCCTGCCCCATGACGGGAACCCCCTTTGAAATCCATGACTTTGTTCTCGAAGGGGGGGCAATCGACACGGATGGACGGGGAACGCTGCTTACCACGGAGGCTTGCCTGCTCAACAAGAACCGCAATCCATCCCTAAGCC
>CAZZMY010000010.1:0-24182 GCA_964655385.1 uncultured Akkermansia sp. | reverse complement strand
CCACGGCTTACGGCGCCTTTGTCGAACTCGAGGAAGGCATCGACGGCATGATCCACGTGTCCGACATGTCCTGGACCCGGAAACCGGCCCACGCCTCTGAACTCGTCAAAAAAGGTGATTCGGTCGAGGCTCAGGTGCTCGGCATCGACAAGGCCAACCAGCGCATTTCCCTCGGCCTCAAACAACTGGCCGAAGATCCCTGGAAGAGCGTGGAAGAGCGATTCAAGATCGGTCAGCTGGTCAAAGGCACGGTCAGCAAGGTCGCCAGCTTTGGCGCCTTTATCCAGCTCGAGGGCGAACTCGACGGTCTGGTGCACATTTCCCAGATCTCGGAAGATCGCGTGGCCAAGGTCAAAGACGTGCTCAAACCCGGCCAGGAGGTCGAGGCTCGTGTCATCCGCCTGAACAAGGCGGAGCGCCGGATCGGCCTCTCCATCAAAGCCGCCTCCTACTCGGATGCGGACTTTGAGCGGGAGCGCGCCGCACTGGAGGATTCCTCCAAGTCGACCGACTTCCTCGGCGGAATGGAAGCTGCCTTCGAGAAAGCCGAGGAGGAGTACCGTCCCGGCGAAGGCAAATCGAAAGGATAATCTGGGAGCCCGGTCGCCCGCGCGATCCCCATTCCCTTATCTTTCGCCATGCCGTCCGACGAAATTCTCCTCGAGACCGAGGAAAAGATGGAGAAAACCCTCCGTAAGGTGGAGGAGGATTTCCAGGGAGTTCGCACCGGCAAGGCTTCCCCCCAGCTGGTCGAGAATCTCCGGGTGGACGCCTACGGCTCCTCGATGCGCTTGAAGGAATTGGCGGGTATCACCGCGCCGGAACCGCGTCTGCTCGTTGTTCAGCCATGGGACGCCGCCAATGTGGACCCCGTTCGGAAGGCTCTGGAGGAGTCCCAGCTCGGCATTAGCCCCCAAGTGGACGGGAAAATTATCCGCCTGCCGATCCCCCAACTCTCCGAGGAGCGCCGCCGCGACCTGATTAAACTCATCGGCAAACTAGCCGAGGAGGGGCGGGTGGCCCTGCGTCACGAACGCCGCCACGGAATCGAGGCCATGAAAAAAGAACAGAAAGACGGCAAGATCACCGAGGACGAACTCGCTGACGGGGAGAAAGAGGTTCAAAAGCTGACCGACCAGTACTCGGGAAAAATCGACGCCCTCTTCACCGCCAAGGAAGCCGAACTGCTCAAAGTTTGAGCAGCCTAAGGCGGGAGTTGGGATTGACCCCCTCCCATCCGCCTCCGCTACGATGCTCCCCGTGATCATCGTGATTGGGAGAAGTGACGCAAATTGAGCGCCATGGTTGAGCTTCGGGACGTTTCTAAACGATTCCCGCATCCCGCTCCGAAACCCGGACAAGATTCCTTCTTTCGCGCGCTCGATCACGTCAGCCTCGAAATTCAGCCAGGCGAGTTTCTCACCCTTCTGGGACCGTCAGGGTGCGGAAAAACCACGGCTCTACGCATGATTTCCGGACTGGATACCCCGACGGAGGGAAAGGTCTTCATCGACGGAATCGATGTCACCGATCTCCCTCCGTACCGCCGCAATGTGAACCAAGTTTTCCAAAGCTACGCCCTGTTCCCCCACCTGAACGTCGGACAAAATATCGAATTTGGACTGACCATGCAGAAGGTGGAGGCCTCCGAGAGAAAGCGCCGGATGCTTGAAGCCTTGGAACTGGTCTCACTCCAGGGACTGGAAGCCCGCAAGCCCGACCAGCTGTCCGGGGGGCAACGCCAACGGGTGGCCCTCGCCCGGGCTTTGGTCTGCCGACCCAAAGTCCTCCTTCTGGACGAGCCCCTCTCCGCTCTTGATGCCAAACTCCGCCAAAATATGCAACTCGAGCTAAAAAACCTTCAAACCAAGCTCGGCATCACCTTTGTCTTTGTGACCCACGATCAGGAGGAGGCCCTGGTCATGTCTGACCGCATCGCCCTAATGAACAAAGGTCGGATTGAGCAGTTGGGCACCGTCGACGATCTCTACTACCGCCCGCGCACCCATTTTGTCGCCGATTTCATCGGAGAGACGAACTTGTTCCCCTGTCAGATCACCGGTCGCACCAAGGATCATGCCACGGTGAAAATCGGGGACCGCCATGAACTCAAACTCCCCCCTCTCTCCGTGCGCCCGGAAACCCGGGAAGTCTTGCTCTCGATCCGTCCTGAGAAAATCCAACTCCAACACCAACCCTTCAAAGGGGAAAACTGTTTTCCCGCCGTGGTGTTGGAAGAGATCTTTAAGGGGCCAGCCGATGAACTGGTGCTTGGCCTGGAGCCCTCCGCCCAAGGAGTCTACCCTGTGCGCCTTCACTCCTTGGTCCCGAATTTTGGAACGGACAAGCAGGTGATCCATCGGGGCGACCGCGTTTTCTCTAGAATCCACCCGGACGACATCGTCGTGGTGGAGGAAAAATAAAACTTAACTCTTACCGACGGGCGGTGGCTGGAATTTCTTCAGGTCTTCCCCCGTTTTCACATCCAGAATCAAAAGTTTTTGCACCACCTCCTCATAAAGTGCCTGATCGCCTTTCGTCTTGAGGGTCACCCCAAGGTTGGCCAGAACCTCAATGACGTCCGGCTTGATGGCCAGGGATTTTTTAAAACAGTCAACCGCCTCATCATACTGTCCCGCCAAAAAAAGGGATTTCCCCAGCTTATCCCAGGCATCGGCATCCCGCTCATCCATCGCCACCAGCTTGCGGAGGGCATCAATTTCCCCCTGATTTTTTAACGCAGGCCCCTTTCTTTCCACCGATCCAGTCGAGACCACCGGGCCACTGGCTGGAGCAGAGACGCGCGGCTTCGCGGAGGTTGGCAGGCTGGCTTGGTTTTGCGGAATAAAATTCTCCAAATCTTTGGCCGTTTTCGCATCCACCAAAGCTAGCTCTTCCAGAAGTTTTTTGTATTCCGCTTCGCGCCCTTTGGTCTTCAGAGCCACCCCCAAATTGGCGAGGACATCCACCACGTTGGGCTTGATCTTAAGCGACTCACGGAAAGCATTGACCGCCTCGTCGTAAAGTCCGACGCCGTAAAGCGATTTTCCCAATTTATCCCACGCATCGGCATCCTGGGGACTCATCTTGACCAATTTGCGCATGGCCTGGATTTCCCCTTGGCTTTCCGCGGAAAAACTTCCTTCAAGGGATTGTGCCAGAATCCCTTCGCCCCGTCGCCAGGCTTGGGATTCATTCGGTGCCTTCGGTCGCTCCGGCTCTCCCGCCACCCTGTCAGAATCCGGCGTCTTTGTAGGCAAAAGAATCGCCGGTTCCTTGATCAGGGCGATGGTGGCTCCGATACCCAGAAAGATCCCTAAAACCGAAAAAAGAATGATCTGAATCCGTGTACCCATGGTCAGACTCCGGAACCAGACGGCCAAACGACTTTCACTGGGTTCGTCACCAAACATGGGAAGATCCTACCTCACCCCTGAACTCTTCCAAGACCCGCTCGCTGCACGCCGATAATTTTCAATCCAGACACAGCCGCAGGATCCCCTCCTCGAGGGCCCGCCCGCGATCCGCCCCGGAAACCAATTCCAACTGCAGTTCATGCAATCGTTCCACCGCGCGTCGCACCCCCGAGGAGGATCGATGCGCGCTCAGCGAAGTCATTTTTCCCAATCTCCAGAGATTGGGCCTCTCCCCTTTGGCGTTCTTGGGCAAAAAAGCTTCGGCCGAGGGATCGAGGCTGGGCTGCCCATAGCCTCCAGGCGGCGGAACCCGCAAAAGCCTCGCCTCCTGAAGGGTCCGCCCCAACGCGGCCAGACGAAGGCTCGAGGCTAAAAGGATCACCAACCCCACCTCGCTCTCGCCTTGATCCAGCAATCGGCGAAGCCCTGCCCTGGCCGGACCCACCCGACCCGCCACGACGGCGTCACACCAATCCCACACCTCGAGCTCTCTCCTTCCAGCCCCCACCTCACGCACCGCCTTTTCGGTCACTTGAGTCTCAGGCTTGAGGTAGAGGCGGAGTTTCTCGATCTCGCGCTCCAGCGCCCGGCCATCGGAGCCCACGATCTCCAGCAACAGCTCCACCACGCCGGGCCCCGGTTGCAATCCGGCGGCACGCAACCGTTCGCCGATCTCCTCCATCCACTCGCCCCGATCCCTTCCCTTCCTCAAATCGGGCGGATCATAAACCTCCACCACGCCCAATTTCTCGAAATTCCGAAAGAAAGCCCGCCTCTTGTCCACCCCGGGAGCCGAGAGCAACAACTGCGCCTCAACCGGAGGGATTTTGGCGAGCACTTCCTGCAAGGCCGACAGCGCCTCCAAAACCTGCTCATTTCTACCCGCCGGGTTGTCTCCCAAAAAAGTGCAGTCAGCCAGCCAGACCAATTTACGGCCTCCCAAAAAGGGCAAGGTTTCCAAACCCTCCCGGGCTTTGGCGATGGCTTGCAGGGCGGCATCGATCGTCTCCACCCGGCCATCCACTTTTTCCAAATTCAGAGGATCCTCGGGGGCCCACTCCAGCGACAACTCCTTGGCCCGCCGGGAGACCTCCGGCTCGTCTCCCCCTCCGATCAAAAGATGTTGCGGTTTGCTCCGCTCTTGTGGTGTGGCCATTCTCATCGGATGGAACACCTCTGGGCCCCGTGGCGCAACCGCTATGTCACTGGCGAGGAAAAACCCGGTGAAGATCTTTTCCGCAAAATTGCCCAGTCCTCCGACGATGCCGCCCACTACGTCCTCGCCCGAACCAAGGCCTCCTTCGCCGTTCTCAATCGTTACCCCTACAACCTCGGCCATCTCATGGTCTGCCCGTACCGCGAAGTCGACGATCTGGCCTCCCTTTCCGCCCAGGAATCCTCCGACCTGTGGGCGTTGGTGAACCGGATGACCGAAGTTCTCAAAAAAACCCTCAAACCCGACGGCTTGAACATTGGATTAAACTTGGGGAGCGCCGCCGGGGCCGGGGTTCCCAAACACCTCCATATCCACCTTGTTCCCCGCTGGTCCAACGATGCCAATTTCATGACCACCACCGGAACCACCCGCATCCACCCCGGCGACCTCGAGTCCACCTACCGTAAACTCCTCGAAGCTTTGGTCTAAGTGAGCCTTTCCGGCTTCTTTCTCACGGAATTTTCCATAGATTCCCAGCCATGGCACCCACGGCCCTACTGTTTTCAGGACAAGGCGCGCAACGCGTCGGCATGGGTGCAGATTTGGCCGAAGCTTCCCCTTCCGCCCGTGCCATCCTTCATCTTTCGCCGGAGGTCTTGCCGGAAGATTTCCTAACCGTGATGCAAAAAGGGCCGGAGGAGACCCTCACCCGCACCGCTTACTGCCAGCCCGCCTTGTATCTTCATGGATTGGCCCTGCTGGAAATCCTACGCGAGCGCTTACCCCAATTCTCACCCGCGGCCACCGCCGGTCTCTCCCTCGGGGAATTTACCGCCCACGCCGCAGCGGGAACGTTTTCCCCTGAAGATGGCCTTCGCTTGGTAGCCCGCCGCGGAATCCTGATGGAAGAGGCCTGCACCAAAACCAAGGGTGCCATGCTCGCCCTCTTGGGGGCTGATGAAGCCCTTGCTTCCAAGGTGGCCCAGGAGTCGGGTTGGCAGGTCGCCAATCTCAACGGGGGCGGCCAAGTGGTCCTTTCAGGACCTGCGGAAAAATTGGACGCCGCCCAAGCCGCCGCCAAGGCCGCTGGCGTGAAACGTGCCATCCCGCTCAAAGTGGCCGGCGCCTACCACTCCTCCCTCATGCAATCAGCGAAGGAGGGGCTGGCCGATGCCATCCAGCGCACCAACCTCCAGGCTCCGAAAATTCCCGTGAGCTCCAATTTTTTGGGCCGGCCCGCCTCTTCCGAGGCCGAGATCCGTTCCAGCCTGCTCGACCAAGTGACCGGAACCGTCCGCTGGGAAACCTGCCTCCGCCAACTGGCCGAATCCGGAATCCAGCGTTTCCTCGAACTCGGACCCGGCGGAGTCTTGGCCGGGCTGGCCAAAAAAATTCTACCCGATCTTCCTTGCCACAGCGCCGGAACTCTGGCGGAACTGGAGAAAGTCATCCATGAACTCCCCCGCTGAATCCCGCACCGCCCTGGTCACCGGCGCCAGCCGTGGCTTGGGACGCGCCATTGCGGAGCGCCTCGCCCAGGACGGCTGGAAGGTCGAACTGGTGGCCCGCCAAGCCGACAAGCTCAACGAAGTCCGCGCCGCCATCGAAGCCGCCGGCGGCAAAGCCTGCGTCCACGCCGCGGATATTTCCGACCCGAAAGCTGCCGACCAAGTCATCGCTGCCGTGGAAAAAGAGTCAGGCCCGCTCGGTGCCCTGATCAACAATGCCGGCATCACCAAGGACGGGTTGCTCATGCGCATGGACGATGCGGATTGGTCGGCCGTCATCGACACGAACCTCACCGGGGCCTTCCGCTGGATCCGGGCTGCCTCCCGGGGGATGCTCAAAGCCCGGGCAGGGCGAATCGTGAATATTGGTTCCGTGGTCGGTTTGGTGGGCAATGCGGGGCAGGCGAATTACGCCGCCGCCAAAGCCGGGCTCATTGGCCTCACCCAGTCAGTCGCCCGCGAATTCGCTTCCCGTGGAATCACTTGCAACTGCGTATGCCCCGGCTTTTTCGAAACGGACATGACCTCAGTTCTCAAGGATGATATTAAGTCTAAAGCATTGACCGGCATACCTTTAAATCGTTTTGGCAAACCCTCAGAAGTTGCTGGTTTGGTCTCTTTTCTCTGCGGTCCGGACGCCGGATATGTGA
This sequence comes from uncultured Akkermansia sp., assembly GCA_964655385.1. Taxonomy (GTDB): domain Bacteria; phylum Verrucomicrobiota; class Verrucomicrobiia; order Methylacidiphilales; family Verrucolacustridaceae; genus Verrucolacustris. The sequence goes on along the minus strand of CAZZMY010000010.1, from coordinate 17,452 downwards.
CCGGCCAAGCTTGGGCCATCGATGGCGGCATGACCATGTAGCCACCCCCCCGCCGACCCCCCCTAAATTTTCTTATTGCCTAACTGCCCCCGAGAATCCTAACTGCGCACCTCACAAACACAGGAGCAACCACACCATGAGCGAAAAAACCGTAGATCAAAAAGTCAAAGACATCATCGTTGAGCAACTCAGCGTCAACGCAGAACAAGTTACCCCGGAGGCCAAGTTTATCGAGGACCTCGGGGCTGACTCCCTCGACATCGTCGAGCTGGTGATGGCTTTTGAAGAGGAATTTGGCATCGAAGTTCCGGATGGGGACGCGGAAAAGCTCCTCACCGTCGGCGATGTCGTGAAATACATCGAGGACAAGCAGTCCAAATAAGGTTGGACTCGATGCGCCCGGCCCGGAACACCATCCCGGCCGGGCGTTTTTTTCCCCGAATTTCATGAGTACGCGTCGTGTCGTCATCACCGGCTTGGGGGCCCTCACGCCCTTGGCCAACGATTTTTCCACCACTTGGGATCTTCTACTGCAGGGCAAAAGCGGCATCGGCCCCATCACCGCGTTCGACTGCAAGGACTATGACTGCCGGATCGCAGGCGAGGTGCGCAACTTCGACCCTGCCAGTGGTTTTAAAAATCCCAAAGAGGTTCGCCGCACCGACCGCTATACCCATCTCGCCATGGCCGCCGCCAAAGAGGCCTGGAAGGATGCCGGCCTGGAAGGCGCTGCTTTCGATGCCGATCGCGCCGGAGTCTTGGTCGGATCCGGTATCGGCGGCTTAAGCACCCTTGAGGAACAGCACTCCATTCTCCGCGATCGTGGCCCCAAGAAGGTTTCCCCCTTCATGATTCCGATGATGATCAACAACATTGCCTCGGGCCACATCTCGATGCACTACGGCCTGCGAGGACCCAACTTCGCCATCGTTTCAGCCTGCGCCACCGCCAGCCACTCCATTGGGGAAAGCTGGCGTCTGATCCGTGAAAACGAGGCCGACTTGATCGTGGCTGGAGGCAGTGAGGCGGCGGTGGTGCCCCTTGGTCTCAGTGGATTTGCCGCCATGCGCGCCCTCTCCACCCGGAACGACGAACCCACCCGAGCCTCCCGGCCGTTCGACAAGGGCCGCGACGGCTTCGTTCTGAGTGAGGGCGCCGCCATCGTTGTGATGGAGGAATACGAACATGCCAAAAAGAGAAATGCCCGCATCTACGGTGAGCTGCTCGGTTACGGCGCCACCGCAGACGCCCACCACCTGACTGCCCCTGCCCCCGAGGGAGCCGGAGCGGCCCGCGCCATGCGCATCGCCCTCAAACACGCCAATATCTCTGCCGACCAAGTTGATTACATTAACGCTCACGGAACCTCGACCCCCCAGGGCGATATTTGTGAAACTCAGGCCATCAAGTCCGTTCTCGGGGCCCACGCCAAAAAAGTCGCCGTCAGTTCCACCAAGTCCAGCCTCGGCCACCTACTGGGTGCGGCCGGCTCGGTGGAGATGGCCATCTGCCTTAAGGCCATCGAGAAAAGCATCCTTCCTGCCACCATTAACCTTGAGGATCCCGACCCAGAATGTGATTTGGACTACGTCCCCCAGAAACCCCGGGAGCAGAAGATCAAGATTGTGATGAACAACTCCTTTGGCTTTGGCGGTCACAACGCTTGCCTCATCGCCTCCCGTCTGGTTTAATTTTCAGTTCATGAAGGCGGAAGGACATCCCGAATACGTGGCCTGCACGATGACCTGTGCCTGCGGGGCCACCTACCAAACCCGCTCGACCAAAGCCCAGCTCCGCTTGGGTATCTGTGCCTCCTGTCACCCTTTCTTCACCGGCACCCAGAAGTTCGTCGATACCGCCGGCCGCGTGGAAAAATTCCGCCGCCGCTTCACCGACAACCCCGCCGCCGCCCCCAAGGCGAAGGCGAAAAAGCGCGCTTAGGCGCCCGCGCGGAAACACCCTCCCGGCCTCTCCGGCCGGGTTTTTGTTTCCGCCCATGCCCCCGTGGATCCCACCGCCCAACTCTCCCGCCTCGAGGCCCGCTTGCAGGAATTGGACCGGGAAATGGCCGACCCCGGCCTTTATCGCCAAGCCAATCGCGCACGGGATCTGGCCCGGGAACACGCCCGCATCCGTTCCGGCACGGAGGCCGCTCGCCGGCTGGTTTCGCTCATCGCCCAAAGATCCGAAAACGAGGCTCTGCGTATCTCCACCAGCGATCCGGAGATGCGCCAACTGGCCGAAGAAGAGGCCGCCGAAATTGCCCGCGAGGAAGCCGCCGCCCGGGAAGCGGTTCTTCGTTCCATTCTCCCGCCAGATCCCGATGAACACCGCGACACCATCGTGGAAATCCGCGCCGGGGCCGGAGGCACCGAGGCCGCCATCTTTGCCGGCGACCTCTACCGAATGTACAGCCGCTACGCAGAAACCCGCGGGTGGAAACTGGAAGCCCTTTCGGCCAGCCCTTCGGAGCTGGGCGGCCTGAAGGAAATCGTTTTTGAAATGAGCGGCCAAGGGGTCTTTGCCGCCATGCGACATGAGAGCGGCGTGCACCGCGTCCAGCGCGTACCCGCCACGGAGGCCCAAGGACGAATCCATACCTCCACCGCCACGGTGGCAGTTCTGCCGGTCGCCGAAGAGGTGGAACTCCAGATTCGGCCCGACGAAGTTCGGGTTGAGGTCTGCCGCTCCGGGGGTCCGGGGGGTCAGGGCGTCAACACCACCGACTCGGCTGTTCAAGTCCTTCACATTCCCACCGGTTTGATCGTTCGCTGCCAGGACAGCCGGTCCCAGATCAAAAACCGGGCCACCGCCATGAAGATTCTGGCCTCGCGCCTCCTGGAGAGAAAACGCGAGGAGGAGCGGGGCAAGGTTGAGGCGGCCCGCCGGCAACAGGTCGGCACCGGGGAACGAAACGAAAAAATCCGAACCTACAATTTTCCCCAAAACCGCCTCACGGATCACCGCATCGGTTTCACCTCCCATGACTTGACCTTGGTCATGGAGGGAAAACTGGAACCCCTCGTCGATGCCCTGGCGGCCGACGACCTTCAACGGAGACTCAAAGAATCCGGATTGGGCACATGAAACTCCTTGCCGTTCTGGAGGCCACCACCGGGCATTTCGCCAAAAACGGAATTCCCTCCCCGCGGCTTCAATCCGAGCTTCTGATCGCCCACGCCCTAGGTCTCCCCCGGCTTCAGCTTTACCTGCAGTTCGAACGGGAACTCCATGCCAGCGAACTGGATCTTCTTCGCGGGCTGGTTCGGCGGCGGGCTTCCCGGGAACCGATTCAGCACATCACCGGTAGCGCCGGCTTTTACGGGCTGTCCCTGATTTGCGGAAAAACGGCTCTCGTGCCCAGGCCCGAAACCGAAATTCTGGTCGAGCACGCGACCCGCATTCTACAAAATCAACCTCCCAGCCTGGTCTTGGATGTGGGCACCGGCACCGGCGCCATTCCTCTGGCTTTGGCCAGAAAACAACCGCAACACCGTTATCTGGGGCTCGATCTTTCCCCCGAGGCTCTTGCCCTGGCCCGCCAGAACGGCGCCCACGCCCCGTCCGCCCCACCGGAGGGAACATTGGTGGAGTGGCGAGAAAACAACCTCCTGGAAGGCTTCACAGAAAAAGCTCTGCTGATCACCGCCAATCTCCCCTATTTGACCCCCGAGGAGATCGCGGAGGCCGAGCCGGAAGTCCGCCACGACCCTATATTGGCATTGGATGGCGGAAAGGACGGCCTCGACCTGATCCGCCGGCTGATTCCCCAAGCCGTGCGACTTACGAACACTCTTCTGCTGGAATGCGGTCCCTCCCAAGCCGAGAAGGTGGCAGAGCTCACCCACTCATCCGGTTTTACCAAGGCAACGATTCATCCAGACTTAACCTCACGACCCCGTTTCGTGGAGGCAACCATGGCGTAGTGCCCCTTGCCTACCCTTCCGCTTTGCGTGAACATACCCCTTCCATGAAGCGCGCCATTTATCCCGGCACCTTCGATCCCGTGACCTTGGGTCACTTGGATGTTCTGGCCCGAGCCGCCCGTCTTTTTGATGAGGTGGTCGTCGCCGTGGCCGAGGACAGCCCCAAGGATGCGACCTTCACCACGGAAGAAAGAGTCGACTTGCTCCAGAAAAGCGTGGGCACAGAGCCTTGGGCCAAACAGGTCAAGGTGACCTCCTTTCGCGGCCTGATGGTTGAGTTTGCCAAAAAAGAGGGCGCCGTGGCCGTCATCCGAGGATTGCGCGCGGTTTCCGATTTTGAATATGAATTTCAGTTGGCCCTGACCAATCGCCGACTCCATCCCGAACTCGAATCCGTATTTCTCATGCCACGCGAAACCCTTTCGTTTCTTAGCTCCAATCTTGTCCGGGAATTGGCTCGCTTGGGAGCCCCGCTCAACGAATTCGTACCAGCTCCAGCTGCAGAAGCCCTCCTCCGGCACTATCGAAAAAAATGAAGATCGATCCCCGCCAAATACCTGAAGAGGGTCTCACCCTTTCAGGTTCCCTCCCCTTGGCCGACTACGACTTGCCCCCTGGTGAAACCCAGGGCTGGGACAAAATTCATTACCAACTGAATTTCGCTCGCGTCGGAAAAGAGGTGACGATTACCGGAACCCTCAGTTCCGAATTCAAAATCACCTGCGCCCGGTGCCTGGACTTCATCCCTTGGAGCCTGAATATCAAGGACTTCTGCCAGATTTGTCCCATTCAGGATGATGCTTTGCTCGACTTGACGCCGTTCATCCGGGAGGACATCATTCTAGCCCTTCCGCTCGCAGCCCGCTGCGAGTTGGACGGTGAAGGTCGGTGTCCGTATTCGGGTCGGGTATTTACCCCTTCGGATCGGGACGACTTCGCTGAAAAACGACGAGCTACCGTCTGGCGGGATCTGGACAGGCTCAAAACGGAGAACTGAGAACATGGGTGTCCCGAAACGCAAAACATCGAAAATGCGACTGCGCATGCGTCGCTCCGCACACCGGCGAGAACTGCCCCAACTCCGCCGCGACAAATCCGGCAGCTTCCATCTCTCCCATGTGGTGGATCCGGCCACCGGTCGCTACCGCGACCGCCAGGTCCTGACCATCGAAACGCCCGCCGCCTGATGTTGTTTTCCGCTTTCGGGCGGATTCCCTCATGAAGATAGCGCTCGATGCGATGGGTGGAGATTTCGCACCGGAGCGCCCCGTCGCCGCGGCAATCGAGGCTCTGGCCCTGTTTCCCCAAATCGAAAAGTTGATTCTTTTCGGACAAGAAAACCGGATTCGGGAGGAGCTGAAAAAAATCGGGCACGACAAACCCAATCCGCGGATCGAAATCCGCCATTGCAAGGAAGTGATCGAAATGGGCGATTCCCCCGTGGAATCCCTGCGTCGCAAAAGGGATAATTCCATCCTCCGATCGATCGAAGCTGTCCGGGATGACCTGGCGGATGCCGCGGTCTCTGCGGGACACACGGGGGCCATGGTCGCCGCCGCCACCATTCGTCTTCGCACCCTCCCCGGGATCAGTCGACCCGGCATCGCCACCATCATGCCGACGGAAACCAACCTCTTTGTCCTGATGGATGCCGGCGCCAACCTGGATGCCCGGCCGGAACACCTCCTGGATTACGCCGTCATGGGCTCCGTTTTTTCCGAGGAAATTCTCGGCTACAAAAAACCCCGCGTGGGCCTGCTTTCCATCGGTTCCGAGGATGTGAAAGGGAACTCCCTGACCAAAGATGCCTTCAAACTCCTCTCGAACGCACCCATTCATTTTACCGGCAACATTGAGGGACGGGATCTTTTTGAAAATCCCGTCGAGGTCGTGGTGTGCGACGGGTTTGTCGGCAACGTTGTCCTCAAAACCGGGGAAAGCATCGCCAACGCCATTTTCCAATGGTTGAAACACGAAATTAAAAAAACTCCCATCCGCATGCTGGGAGCCTGGCTCGCCCGCGCCGCCTTTCGCGCCATCAAAAAGAAGACCAACTACGAGGAGTACGGCGGCTCTCTTCTTCTTGGAGTCAATGGCATCACGGTGATCGCCCACGGAAGTTCCACCGTGAAAGCCATCCGCAACGCCATCCGCGAGGCGGTGGAAGCGGTCGAACATGACGTCAACAATCGCATCATCCGTGCAGCGGAAATGGCGGGAGCCCACAAGGAAGCCCAAAACGATGTCGTCCCGGCCTGATTCCGGCCTGCGTTTGGCCGGAACGGGCATCTACCTACCCGCCCGTATCCTTTCCAATCAGGATCTTGAAAAACTGGTCGAAACCAGTGATGAATGGATTCTGACCCGAACCGGAATCAAGGAACGTCGCCTCGCCACGGAAAAGGAGACCTCCACCTATATGGGTGTGGAGGCCTCCAAAAAGGCCCTTGCCCAGGCCCAAATCAAAGCCACGGATTTGGATCTGATTCTGGTCGCCACCGTCACCCCGGACTCCTTTTTTCCATCCACCGCCTGCCGAATCTCCGCCGAATTGGGCGCCTCCGGATGCCCCGCTTTTGACCTTCAGGCTGCTTGCTCCGGTTTTGTTTACGGCTTGATCCTCGCCGATCAGCTCCTCCGAGCCGGAACGGCCAAAAACATCCTCTTGGTCGGAACGGAACGACTTTCCTCCGTGGTCGACTGGCGCGATCGCAATACCTGCGTCCTTTTTGGCGACGGGGCCGGTGCTGTGGTGGTTCGCAGCGAACCAGGCCGGCAAGGTCTCTTAGCCTTTGATTGGGGGGCCGAGGGATCCAGCGGAGAACTGCTCCATCTCCGCAACCCCCAATCCTCCGGCAAAGCTCTCACCCCGCCCGCCCCCGCCTCACCGGATTGCATTGTCATGGCCGGCAAAGAGATTTTCAAACAGGCAGTAACTGCCATGGCAGAATCCGCCCGGCGCACGCTGAAAAAAGCCGGCGTCAAACTGGAGGACATCAAATGTGTCATCTCCCATCAGGCCAACATCCGCATCATCGATGCCTTGGTCGAAAAACTTAAGTTTCCGAGGGAGCGCTGTTTCGTGAACGTTCACCGCTACGGAAACATGTCCGCCGCTTGCATTCCGGTGGCCCTACATGAGGCAGGTAGCGAAATGAATCTTCAGCCCGGGGACAAAGTCCTCCTGGTGGCGTTCGGTGGGGGACTGACTTGGGCCAGCGCCATTCTCGAGTGGTAAATTCGTAAAACCGATAGCCAACCGACGATACGTATATTTCTGGTAGCCACTTACCCCGAATTCCTCATCGCCCCGACCTCCGCCTGCTGAATGATGGTCAGGAGAATTTCGGCATAGCGCGCTCCGGCTCCCAGATGTTGCCGAAAACACTTTTCCGCACGTTGCCCCAGCTCTTCGCGACCTTTCCTATCGGAAAGAAGATTCTCTAGCTCCACGGCCAAATCGTTCCGGGAAGAGGCCACCCGGATGGCTTCCATGTTCTGAAACTCCCTGCGAAGTGACATAAAGTTTTCCATGTGCGGTCCCGCCACGATGGCCCGGCCATACCGCGCGGGCTCCAGAAAGTTTTGTCCACCGGTTCCGGTAAGTGTTTTCCCGATAAAGACCACGTCGGCTGTCGCGTAAAGATCCCGCAACTCCCCGGTTGTGTCGACCAGCAGGACATCCGGATCGATCTCCTCCTGTCCCTCAAGTTGAGACCGTCGCACCACTTTCAGTCCCGTGCCCGCCAATTCTCCCATGATGCTTCCCGTGCGCTCCACATGCCGCGGCACAAGCATCAGGCGGAGTTCAGGGTGCTTTTTCCGCAGTTCCAGAGTCATCTCCGCCAAAACCATCTCCTCTCCTGGATGGGTGCTTCCGCCCAAAAGAACTACCTGTCCCTGATTCCAACCCGCCTTCCGGCGCACTTCCCGTCCTTTACCAGGCTCGTCAGAGGCCAAATTAGCCACGTCGTACTTCATGCTCCCCATCAGGTGCAAGTGATCCTGCGGGAACCCCGCGATGGCAAAGCGCCTCATATCCTCCGGACTTTGCACTCCGATCCAGTCAAACAACTGCAAAACCGGTCGCACAAACGTCCGGGCCAATCTGAACAGCCTCCGGTTCCTGCGGGAGAGCCGGGAGTTGACCAAACAGACCGGGATCTTCATTTTTCGCGCGCGCCAAAGCATGTTGGGCCAGATTTCGTTCTCGATAAGAATCAGCACCGAAGGACGGATTCTCCGGAACGCCCTCATCATCGAGTAATAAAAATCAGTCGGCACATAGACGATCTGGGTCTGCTCATCCAACAAAGGTTCGGCCACCCGTCTTCCCGTCGGCGTTCCCATGGTCAAAAGGATCCTCAGTTGAGGGCGGCGGACCCGTAGTTCGCGAATCAGGACTCGAGCCAACAGGACCTCACCCACGCTGACCGCATGAATCCAGACCGGCCGCTGCGGGCACTTCAACCAATCCTTGATCTCTTTCGGGTAGTGCCCCAATCGTTCCCCCAAACGCTCCCAAAACGGTTGTCGCCGCCAAATGAGATAGGTGAGGTAGGGCCAAGTAAGGGCAAAGCCTGCAGAAAAAAGCAGGTTATATCCGATTTTCAGGAGTGGCTCGGGAATCGTGGTCATGCTCTGGGATGGGCCTTTACATACGCGCCACGCAGTCGTTCGGGTGTGACCCGAGTGTAAATCTCTGTGCTGGTCAGACGGGCATGACCCAAAAGCTCCTGCACGGCCCGTAAATCTGCCCCCCGACCGAGGAGATGTGTGGCAAAGCTGTGCCGAAGCTTGTGAGGCGTCAGGGATGGATCCAGGCCCACTTCCGCCAGATATTCCTTCAGGTTTCTCTGAAAGACACGGGCACACAAACGTTCCCCGCGGGGACCGAGAAAAGCCGGGCTGCTCTCTTTTCTTAAACCCGAGGGCAATTTGGACTCATACCTCTGCATCGCCGCACGGACCGCGTCTCCCAGGACCACCAAACGTTCCTTCCCGCCTTTACCTCGAACTTTCAATGTTCGCCGCCCTTCCTCGTGGAAGGCCCGGATCGGCAGGCTCAAAGCCTCGCCCAGTCGCAGACCCGTGCCGTAAAGCAATTCGAGCAAGGCCGCATCCCTCCACTTGGCCCAAGCGGGCTCTTTTCGACCCAAAGCTTTGCCGGGATTTTTTTCGAGAATTTTTAAGGGGGCACCCAGAAGTGCCTCCATCTGCTCTTCGCTCAGAAATCTGGGGAGGAAACGCCGGGGCCGCGGCAAACGGAGTCCAGAAGCCGGGTTGTCCGGACGTTCCCCCCGGGCCTGCATCCATTTGAAAAAAGTCCTCAGAGCTGAAAACCGTAGACGAACGGAAGCTGGGCCGTGCTTTCCTTTTCCCGCCAAGCCATGGAGGTAAGCCCGACAGTCCGCCTCCCCCGCTCGGGACCAGTCTGTTTTCCGGTCGGTCTGAAATTCCTGCAGCGCCTGGCGATAATTTCTCAAGGTATGGGCAGACAGCCCACGCTCCTCGGCCAAATGCCGGAGAAACGCGGCCGCCCGGGGATCGGCCGCTTCGCTCGTTTCGGTTTTCAGGCGGCCGCGCTGGCCCGGGCTTTGGCGGTTTTGGCCGACTTGGGCTTGCGCGGTTCACGCGGAGGAAAGTCGAAGCAAACTTTTCCGTCCTTCCACATAAGGAAAGCGGAGAAAGGCCGGCGGGTTTTGTTCGAAATAAACTTTTCCAGCAGGGCCGTCTTGCCATTTTTCAAAAGATCCTGAACCTCGTTGAGTTGAATGTCCCGGTTGAGAATCTTTTTGGAAACCTTGAAAGTACAGGTGGAGGGCTTGGAGACACTGTTCTCGCAAACATAACGCAAAAGACTGGTAAACATCCTACCCCCGCAGGCCGGACACGTTCCGATCGGTTCCTGCCCGGTGAAATCCAGCGTTCCCTCCTCCTCCCCAACCACCAGTTCAATCTTTCGCCCCTCCCCTAACTTCAGGCCGGCCGAGAAGGGACGGCCCAAACGACTGCGGAACCCCTCCACCAGCCCAAGGGAACCTTTTTGCAGTAGCTCATGAAACTCCGGGGCTTCAATTCTCCGGCCCGCCAAAACCTTCCTCACGCTATAACTGCCGTCCAGAGTCCGATATTCCCGCAGCGTCTCCTCAAACTCCTGCCCGCTTTGCGGGTCCTTGAAATCCAGCTTCCGCAAAACGTGGTCCTTGTCCTGAAACACCCGGGCTTTTTCCACAATGTCGCTCGCCACTTTCTGGATCTCTTTCATGAACTCCGCACGCTTCATCCGCCCGTGTTCGATCTCCTTGAGCTTGTGCTCCCACTCCCCCGTCAGTTCCGGGGAATGCAGAATCTCGATCCCCAATGCATCCAGCGTTTCAAACAGCCCGAACGCCTTGGCTGTCGGCATCAGCTCCCGGCCCATGCGCCGCACGTACTCCTCGGAAATTAACGTCTCGATCGTGGCCGCGCGTGTGGCAGGGGTCCCCAGGCCACGTTCGCCCATGGCATCGCGCAAAGCCTCGTCGTCCACCAGCTTTCCCGCCCCCTCCATCGCGCTCAATAAAGTTGCTTCCGTAAATCTTGCCGGGGGCTTGGTCTGCATTCCCTCGGCTAAAATCGCCACCGTCTTTACCTTTTCCCCATCCTGGACCGGCACCAGCAGCTTGCCCTCTTCCCCACCACCCTCCTCCACCGCCTCTTTCCCGTATACCGCCAGCCACCCGGCCTCCTTGAGAATTTTCCCGTCAGTCCGAAAGGCGTGCCCTTCGACCCGGGTAATCCGATTGGTCACCTCGTAAATGGCCTCGGGGTAAAACACCGCGATAAAACGCCGGACAATCGCCGCATAAACCTTGGCCTCAATCTCATCCAGTTTGGCCGGGATCTGCTGGGTCGGAATGATGGCAAAGTGGTCGCTGACCTTCGCCCCGTTGAAAACCCTCTTGGTCGGCTTCAACCATCCCTTATCCAAAACGGTCTTGGAAAATTCCCCGTACTCGCTGCCGTTCAGATTTTCGAGGGTGGCCTGGACCACGGGAAGATAATCGTCGGGCAGGTAGCGGGAATCGGTTCGGGGATAGGTGATCGCCTTATGCTTTTCGTAAAGCGCTTGGGCGATCTGCAGGGTGCGCCGAGCAGAGAGCCCAAACCGGCTGTTCCCATCTCTTTGCAGGCTGGTCAGGTCATAAAGGAGCGGGGAAAGCTGCTTGGCCGGCTTCTTTTCATCGTGCACCTCGCCGGTTTTGCCCTTGCACTCGTCCACGATCGCTTCAGCACTCTTTTTGCTCCAGAGACGTTCAGGCTTCTGGTCCGCCCCGCGGTCGGCGGCCTTCTTGTCCGCCAACTTCTCGTCAAACCATCGCCCCTCATACTCGCCGGCCTTCGCTCCAAAGGTCGCATGCACTTCCCAGAAATCCTTCGGCACAAAAGCCCGGATCTCATGCTCGCGGTCGACCAGAATACTCAGGGTGGGAGTCTGCACCCGGCCTGCCGTCGTCAGGAAGAACCCACCCCCCTTGGAATTCAGCGCCGTTAAAGCCCGGGTGGTATTGATTCCCACTAACCAATCGCTCTCCGAGCGCGACTTGGCGGCATCCAACAAAGGCTCCATCTCCTCACCTTTTCGCAGTTTGGTAAACCCCTCCCGGATGGCTGCGGGAGTCATCGATTGCAACCAGAGCCGATGGACGGGTTTCTTGGATTCCGCCGCCTCCATCACATAGCGGAAGATTAGCTCCCCCTCCCGCCCGGCGTCACAGGCGTTGATCACGCCGGTCACATCCTTTCGCTTGAGGAGTTTTTTCAGCAACTCAAAGCGCGGGGCCGTTCGCTCAATGACCTTGAGCTTAAATTCGTCTGGCAACACCGGTAGACTCTCAAAGCTCCACTTTCCCTTTCCTTTTCCATATTCGGTCGGCTTACACAACTCCACCAAGTGACCGATGGCTGAACTCAAAACATACTGGTCGGATTCCCAGTACTCCCCCTCCTTCTTAAAACCCGTAAGCACCCGGGCGAGGTCATTGGCCACGCTTGGCTTCTCGGCGATGATCAGTTTTTTTGCCATGGGTTAGTCTATGCGGGTGAAGTACTTACCGGGCATTTGTCGCACCCGGCGTTTCATTTCTAGTTTTAAAAGGGTGGCCGACACCGTAGGCGATGGCAACCCGCATTTTCGGGTTAACACATCCATATGCATCTCCTCTCGGCCAAGCGCCTCCAGAACCTTCTTTTCCTGCTCACCTAGGTTGCCCGGAGGCGGGTTGGGGGAGGGCATTTCCGATGGGGGAAGCAGAAACTCAAACTCCGCCAACACATCCTCCACCGACTCCACCAACCGGGCCCCGTCCTTTAAAAGCTGGTGGCAGCCCCCGGATTGCGGGTGATCGATTCTTCCCGGCACCGCAAAAACCTGACGCCCCTGTTCCAAGGCCTGCTTGGCAGTGATCATCGCCCCACTGGCCCGGGCCGCCTCGACAACCAGCAACCCTTTGCTCAGCCCGCTAACAATCCGGTTGCGCATCGGAAACGTTTGCCGGTCAGGAGCTGTTTTGAGACAGAATTCGCTCATCACGCAACCGCCGGACTCCTCCATCTTTTCGGCCAAGGCCCGGTTCTCCGCCGGATACACCTGATCCATCGAACAACCCAGAACCGCCGCCGTCTTTCCCTTGGCCGCCAAGGCCCCTTGGTGAGCTGCGGTGTCGATGCCCCGCGCTAACCCACTGATCACCCCCACCCCGGCATAGGCGAGCTGGTATCCCAGTTTTTTTGCCAGCTCGATTCCATAGCCCGTCGCCTCCCTCGTTCCCACCACCCCGATGGAAGCCCCCCGCACCGCCTCCAGATTTCCGCGGTAATATAAAACCATCGGAGGATCATGGATCTCCCTTAAAAGAGATGGGTAGGAGGGATCCTCCACATCGATCACCTGAAGCTTCAACTTCTCGATTTCTTTCAGCTCTTTCGCCAGATCAAAACTTTTTTCCCAACCGCGGATCGATTCCGCCACCGCCTGCCCCACTCCCTCCACCCCGGCCAATCGGGAAAGGGGTTGACCCAAAAGCCCCTCCACTCCCCCCAACGCCTCCCTCAGTTTCCTCACTCGCACCGGCCCCACCAGGCGAAGGGCGTTGAGGATCAGGTAGGCCTCGGTCCGCGTCATCCTTTCGGGGGACGGCCCTCCCGAACCTCCTCCAGGGCGAGTTGGATCTTTTTCTCCGTCACCCCGGAAACCAGATCCGCCCGACCAATTTTCCTCAATAAGACCCAACGGATCCCCTGCGTGGTGGCCTTCTTGTCACGCGCCATCACGGGCGAGAGTTTATCCCATCGCAGATCCGGATGCGTCACCGGCAATCCATGGGCCGCAATGGCCGCCTTTAGTTTTTCGGCCGTCTTTTTCTTCAGACCCTTGGCTTTGACGGAAAGATGGGCCGCCACACACATCCCGATGGCCACCGCCTCGCCGTGACGCAATCCCTCATACCCCGCAATACCCTCAAGTCCGTGAGCCACCGTATGCCCAAAATTGAGCAGGGCTCTTTTGCCCTTCAGGTCCTTCTCATCCTCACCAGCCAACTTGGCTTTGATCTCCACACAGCGCTTCACCACTTTGGCCATGGAACGGGGCATTCCTTTGGCCAAGGAGCCAAAAAGCTTCGCATCGGCGATCGCCCCGTATTTGATCACCTCAGCCATTCCCGCCCTCTTCTCCGCCGCCGGTAAAAAGTTCAGCCACCGAAGGTCCGCCAACACCGCCTTGGGCGGATGAAAAGCCCCAACCAGGTTTTTTCCTTCAGGAAGATCGATTCCCGTTTTCCCCCCGATACTGCTGTCGACCATGGCGACCACCGTGGTGGGAACCTGGATGACAGGGAGACCCCTTAGGTAGGTGGCCGCCACAAACCCGGCCAGATCCCCCGTGACCCCTCCGCCCACCGCCACAATCCATCCATCGCGGGTCAAACCAGCCCCGGCCAACTGCCGGACCACCCTTCCGTACTCCTCCACCGATTTTGACCGCTCCCCCGCCGGAATTCGCACCCGCACCACCCTGGAGGCCCTCTTTTCCAGCCACTCAAAGAGACCTACCGCCAAAGGGAACCCGGCAATCCCCTCATCCACCAGCATCGCCACCGGAACCTTGGCCGGCAGGATGGATTGAAGCCCCAGCGGCAGGATCTTCTCCCCCACATAAACAGGGTAAACCCCGGCCGACGACTTCACCCGAATGCGCTTGGCACTCATCCTAGTATTTTGAATCGGCTCCCACGGCGAAACAAGCATCCCTCTCATACGGCCCATACGCGTTCATCGGGGGATGAAACCGGGTTTCGCGGAAATAGATGCGCGGTTTTTGGGAGTTTTTTACAAATATCGAGGCGAGAATTGAAATCCAACCGACGAGGGATGAGTTTTGTAAATCACTGGTAAATAGAGCTTTAGTTCGATTCCCGTATTTTCTAAAGAAGGCCGTTGTAACTCTGTTGTAAGTTTTTTTCTCGATTGAAACGCTGATGTTTACTGATTTCCATAGCCTGCATTTCAATTGAATTTTTCAGGGGCATACTCATTTTAAGGGATCTTTCATGTGTGCCCCCCTTTGCCAGGAAGCCGTGACCCGACACTTCAGCCGGCGTACGTTTCTCACTTCCGCCGCCGCCGTTACCGCCGGGGCCTGCTTGCCTACCTCCGTTCGAGCAGCTGAACCCAAAACCATCACCTTTTCCAAAATTGTTGATCTAACGCACCGGCTTTCCCCTGACTTCCCCACCTTCACCGGCCAACCCCAGTTCAGCATTGCCGACAAAAACATGGGACCCCGACCCAAGGGCTACCACGCTTACACCTGGACCCTGGCCGAACATACCGGCACCCACATGGATGCCCCGCTTCACTTTGGCGGCAAATCGTCCGCCGACCAACTACCCATCACCGACCTCTACGGTCCCCTCGCGGTCGTCGATATCCGGGCCAAGTCCAAGTCCGATCCCGATGCCCGACTCACCCCTGACGACATCCGTTCCTGGGAAAAGAAGCACGGACCACTTCCTGTCGGCGGGATCGTTGCCATGTTCACCGGCTGGGAAGAATACGTTACTTCCGACAAGTTCCGTAACGCCGATGCCAAAGGGGTGATGCATTTCCCGGGCTTTCATGAGGAGACACCGGATTTCCTGATGAAGGAAAGACAGATCAAAGGCATCTGCGTGGACACCCTTAGCTTGGATTACGGACCGACCACCGATTTTCCCGTCCACTGCCGCTGGCTCGGGTCGGGGCATTGGGGGATGGAGTGCGTGGCACGGTTGGGCTCTTTACCCCCTACCGGCGCAACCCTGATCGCTGCCGGCCCGATGATCGCGGGAAGCTCTGGCGGCCCTTCACGAGTTTTGGCATTAATCTAGTTATTGTTGCTGGCTCTAAAACGACGTTGAGCCCTCCTCTCGATAAGGTTTAGCATTTAAAACTATATGCAAGACCCGCATCAAAATAAAATCTCCCGTCGCCGATTCTTTTACTATGGCTTTGCCGGACTGGCCGGACTGACGGGCGCCGGAATTACCCGTTACCTTCCTGGGACGGCCCAAGCCGCCAAGATGGTGGACGGCATCCAAGTTGAGGATGCGGTTTATCAGGGAATCCGCGAGTCCCTTGGCAAATACATTTATCTCACCCCGCAAAAACTCGGCGGCGGCACCCACGCGGTCGACCTTGGCACCCAGAAAACCCTCTCTTGGATTTCCTACTGGAACTACGGTGACTCCTGCCCCATTTCCCACCACTTGGCGGCTTTTTACGCCGATAGCGGCGACCCCTACAAGGGATTCGAATTCATCAACTCCACTCAGGGCGGGGACAACGTCCTCATGTACGGCTTGAAGACCCGCATCAAGGAAAATGGGATGCTCGGGGAGCACGGCATGGGGAATAATATCTATCGGGTAGGTTACGACGGAAAAAGCGGGCAGATGGAGCTCCTTGAAAACATCGCCGAAACCACCGGCATCGGCCTCGGCGTCCACACCGTTCCCTTCCCGGACGGTAACGGCTTTGCCTGCGCCGACGGCCAGAAAGACGTTGCCGCCTTCTTCTCCCGCGCCCGCGGCCAGGACAAAACCAAGGTTCTCACCGCTTTCCGTGGTGACTGGGTCCCGAACTCCAAAACCCTCGCCGATACCTGGACCAAGGGTGGCACCATCCGCCTCACCCGCCTCGCCCCGGGCAAGGACGGCAAATACGACTACTTCGGCACCAAGGGCAACAAGATCAACTACGAGATGGCCCCGATGGCGGAACTCCTCGTTGAGCGTGGTCAGACTCCCGGGGATAGCCCCCACACTCTCACCGGACTCGACTTCTGCCTCCACGATCCACGTAACCGCTACTCCATCGCCGGTCTTCGTATGTGCGGTGGCGGCTTTGTCATCGACCGCACCACCATGGAACCGGTCTGCTATCTGATGGCCAACGAAGGCCTCGCCGACAATTGGCCGATCAAAAAGGTCTCCGGAAACCCGGACACCTGGGAAGTCACCCTTCCCTCGATCGGGAATCCCATCCACGAGACCGGCTTCAATCCCTCCGGCAACCACCTCGTCATGATGAACAACCTTCGCGCGAACAACGTGGCCGTCTTTGACACCGCCTCGGACGATCCACGCGCTTGGAAGCGCGTCACCTTCGTGAAGGACAAAGAGTGGGTCGGTGAATACCCCTCCCCCTTCCACGTCAACTTCTCCATCGACGGTTCCAAATGTTTCTTCACCGTCCTCCGTCCAAAACCCATGAAGTCCGATGTCTACGTCGTCTCCACCAAGGACTGGAAGGTCATCAAAAAGTTCCGCAACGTCGGCGTTGATACCCAGACCACCGCCACCACCTACGACGGCAAATACGCTCTCATCATCTTTTCCGGCTTTCAGCGGATGGAGTCGGGCGCCTTCGTGTTCCGCCAGGACACCCTCGAGCAGGTCGGTTACATGCCCAACTTCGGTGGCCATCACGACTGCGTCATTGTTCCCTCCAAGGTTGAGGAGATGAAGTTCAGTCGTAGCTGCACCGTTTAGCCCAACTCCGCCCCCGCTTGATCCTCTTCCCGCTTGGACTGCGATTGCTTCTGCAGGAGGTCCGTCGCAGCCCCGGCCGGTTTTTTCTGCTTTCCTCCGCCATCGCCGTCGGGGCCGCCTCCATCTTCCTCTCTCTTGTCTTTCGCCAGACCATTCAGCAAGGATTGGAAAACTCCCTAAGCCGCCTGGGCGCCGACCTAATTATTCTGCCCCGCTCCGCCACCCATCACCTCACCTCCGCCCTGCTCGCGGGTGAACCCGGCGCCCCACCCCTCGATCCTGCCATCCTCCCCCACTTACGTGCTCTCCCTGGCATCGAGCGCATCTGCCCCCAACGCTCCTTCAGCATGGCCTCGGACGAGGGCCATGGGGAGACGGAACTGGTTGCTTTCGATCCAGCCCACGACATCACCGTCCTGCCTTGGGTCCGCGAACACCTCGACCGCCCCTTTC
>CAZZMY010000009.1:22817-24912 GCA_964655385.1 uncultured Akkermansia sp. | reverse complement strand
TGACATGTTTTGAGGGGATAGCAAGGAGGGGATTTGGCCGGCGAATCATCAAGGTGTTAAGCCTTGAAGGAGAGAGGGATGGGTGAAGATTAATATGAAGATGAGGATTAAGGTGAAGCGGATTTCAGGGGCCTAGGGTGGGGTCTGTTCCTAGCTTGGATGGCTCTGGGGTGGAGGATAGGGTGTAGGTATGAACGAATGGTTGATGACGATCCTGTTGGGGGTGGTGGAGGGAGTGACGGAGTTTTTGCCCATTTCCTCCACGGGTCACCTGCTTTTGGTGGAACACTGGTTCGGGTTGAAGCGGTCGGAGCTTTTCAACGTGGGCATCCAGTCGGGTGCCCTGCTGGCAGTGCTGCTGATCTATGCTCCCCGCCTCCGGGCCATGATCACCGGGGAAATGGGGAAAAACGGGAAACTGTATTTGGCCAAGATGATTTTGGCTTTTCTGGTGACGGGGGTTTTGGGGTTGGTGGCCTCGAAACTTGGGCTGAAGTTACCGGAACATCCGGCGCCCGTGGCCTGGACTCTGATCGCAGGGGGCGTGCTCATTCTTTTGGCCGAGGCTTGGTTGAAGCGGCATCAAGGCCATGAGGATCCGAGTTGGGGTACGGCATTGGCCGTTGGGGCTTCCCAGATGCTGGCGGCAGTTTTTCCGGGAACCTCCCGGTCGGCCGTTTCCATCATGACGGGAATGTTTGGGGGATTGTCCCGAACGGCGGCGGCGGATTTTTCCTTCGTTCTGGGAATTCCGACTCTTTTGGCGGCCTCCGTTCTGAGTTTTTTCCGGCAGTTAAAAGATTCGGGCATTCCTGATCAGCACGAGTGGGTCCATTTGGGGTTGGGATTTGCTGTATCGGCCGTGACGGCCTACTTGGTCGTGCGTTGGCTGTTGGGGTACATCCGGACGAGGACGTTCAGTCCTTTCGGTTGGTATCGGATTGGGTTGGGGGTGGTTTGGTTGTGGTTGGTGAGGTAGTCCTACTCCTTCATCCCCTGGCCGATGGGAGAGGCGTAGCCCGTCAGTTCCGTGTAGCCGCGTCCGGACAAAGGTTTTCCGTTTCTGGTTCCTACAAAGCGACAAGCTCCCTCCCAGTAACGGATATTCCCTGTCCGTTTGAGGCGGAGTTCCTGATTGAGATGCAGAGGTTGAACTTCCCCCTCCAAATGAAGGGAGGGAACGGTGATTTTCCATCCCGAGGGATAGACTGGACCATCCGGGGTTTTCCACTCGTCGAGCGCCCGGACGGTAAAGTCCGCGGACTGGAGGGGAGCGGTGGGGCCTTTGGCGGGAATCCAGGTTCCGGAAGAGGAGGAGTCGGTGCGGTTGCCCGGATTTCTCATCCGATAAAGCATCAGTTCCTCCCCGGAATCGAACTGCAGGCAGAACCAGTCCCAACCCTCCTGATCCTGTCCCAGGGCACTGGTGGAAAATTCATGATCGAACCAGGAGAGTCCTCGGACCGGAATGGTGCGATCGGCCACCTGCAGATGGCCGGAGGTCTCCATCCGGGTGAAAGAGGTGTAATAGCTGGCATTGCCCGGGGTCGAGGATTTCCGGCTCAATCCTTTGTCCCCGTGAAAGACGAGGGGCTTCAGTGGGGCGGCGGAAAGGTTGAGTCCGAACTTCTGGTCGCAATCCAAAGCCTCGAAAAGCAGGCGAGAATCGGGCCTTCGTCGCAGGGTCCAGTTTCCCAAGTGAACGTTCATGTCCCTGGTGGAGCACTCTGCTTCTTCAAGGGCCCCTCGGCTGATTTTCTCCGAAAAAAGAAACTTCCCGGAACGGACATCGGTGATGGCCAGATGGGCGAAGTAAACATCGCGCACTGTCCAAGCGGAGTTGGATGGGTTGACCTCGGTTTGGAGTCCGTGGCGGAAAAAAGTGAGCTCGTAGCCGTAGGGGTTGCCGTGATCATCATCGAGATTTCCGGTGAGATACCACCATTCAGTTTTGAATTCTGGGTGGGCTCCGTAGTCGCGGGGAAAGGTCCAGGACCACGGGGTAAGGGCTCTCTGCCATTCTGCTGCTCCGGCAAAGGGACAGAAGAGGGAGATAGCAGATAGAAAAAAGGAGATGGGGAGGAGGGTGAGTAAA
>CAZZMY010000009.1:0-22717 GCA_964655385.1 uncultured Akkermansia sp. | reverse complement strand
CTTCATTCCGATCGTAGGGCCTCGGAGGGGGAAAGTCGGGAGGCCCTCAGGGCCGGGGGCAGGGCTGCAAGGAGGCAGGCCAGCAGCATTCCGAGCATGATCCAGACAAGGGGAGCGGCGGGAGTGTGCCAATCGATCGTCCAACCGAAGAAAGCACGGTTGATGACGTGCATCAGAACAAAGGCGACGGCGAATCCAGAGACCATCCCCAGGATGATTCCGGTGGCTCCCAAGTAGGCAGATTCGGCCATCACGGTTCCCAAAATCTGCCGACGGGTGGCTCCCGTGGCGCGCAGGATGCCGATCTCACGGGTGCGTTCGGCGATGAGGGCAGTGAGAGCCAAGGTGACGCCTAGGGCGGCTACGCCGATGGCGAGGGTGCGGAGCAGGGCGGTCACGGCGAAGGAGCGGTCGAAGATGCGGAGAGCCTCCTCCCGCAGAGCGGATTGGGAGTAGATGAGGAATTCCCCCCTAGGCCGGAGTTTCTCACGGAGGGTGTCGGCCAACTCTTGCGCGGAGACGCCCGGCTGGAGATGGAGGGCGAGGCTGGTGAGGGAGAGATCGCCCGTCAGGCGTTGGTAGACGGTGCGATCGAGGAGCAGGAGGCCCGATTCGGAGGTGTAGTCACGAAACACGGCGGAGATTTTTAGGGGGCGGAGGCCTCCCGGCGTGGGAAGGGAGACGGTATCTCCTGATTTAAGCCGGCGGCGCCGGGCAAAGTTTTCCGAGACGATGGCATAGTCTCCCGTTCGGCAGAGCTCATAAGGGTCCTCGGCGATCTTGGAGAGGAAGGTCAGGGGATTGTAGACGCGGAGGACGTCGAGTTTGCAGGCGGCCAGCTTGGCTGGCTGGCCGTCCAGAAAGAGGCGGATTTCGCGGTAGCTTCCCACAGCACGAATGCCGGGAGTGGCGAGGGCTAGCTTTTCGGCCTCGGGGTCGAGAGGCTCTAAGGCACCGGCGACCAGATTGGTGGAAGGTGCGATAAACAGATCGGCCTTGATGCTTTCTCCGATCCATTGATCGACGGTGACGCGGAAGCTGTGAACCATGATCGTCACGCCCACGGCCATGGCCACCGAAGCGGCGAGGGCAGCCGCCGCGAGTCCGTGGCGGTGCAGGCCGCGAAGAAAGGAGGAACGGGCGAGAACCAAGGTGGCGAAAGGAGGAGAGGGGAGCCGGCCGAGAAGGCGACCCAGTCCGGGAGCCAGAAACGCGGTAGTGAGGAGAATGCCCAGCGCTGCCAGAAACCCGGTGCGCGGCAGTTGGGCATAGAGGGCCGTGGCGGAGAACAGAAGGGTGGTGAGAAGACAAACGGTTGCGAGAAGGAGGGGGAGGTTGCGTCGGGTGGTGGAGTGATCCGATGCGGTGCCGGGTTGGAGAGCCTCCACCGGAGGAACTTGGGCAGCTTCCCGGGCCGGCCACCAAGCTGCAAAACCGGTGGCTAAGAGTCCGGCCAACCCCGCTCC
Source organism: uncultured Akkermansia sp. (assembly GCA_964655385.1). Classification (GTDB taxonomy): domain Bacteria; phylum Verrucomicrobiota; class Verrucomicrobiia; order Methylacidiphilales; family Verrucolacustridaceae; genus Verrucolacustris. The sequence continues at coordinate 21,251 of CAZZMY010000009.1, read as the reverse complement.
CACCAGGCTCCAAGGATCCACGATCACGTCGCGCATGCTGAGGAGGACGTAATGGGAAGTGACCGTGGAGGAGACCCCTTGAAGAAGATGGCCGGCAACGCGCAACCCGATGAAAATGCCCAGAAGAGAACCAGCCAAGGCAAGCAGCAGGGATTCTCCGATGAGGAGTGCGATGACAGCACGACGATCCATACCCAAAGCGCGGAGCAGCCCGAGCTCGGCCCGGCGGCGAACAACGTTGGCGGCGACGGTGTTGGTGACGAGAAACATGCCGACTACCAACGCGATGAGAGAAAGTGCGGTGAGGTTTAGTTGGAAGGCGCCGAGCATTTTTTCGACTTCCCGCCCCCGGCGTTCCGGTGAGCCAGCCCGGGCATGGGCGGGCAGTTGTGGAGTGAGCCGTTCCAGAAGTTCATGGCGGGGGACGTCCAGTTTTCCGGAGGCATCCGGGCGAAGAAGGGCTTCGATGCGGTCGATCTGGCCGCCGAGCCCAAAGGCGGACTGGACGGTGGCGATGTCAGCGATGGCGAGGTGGTCATCGGCCCCCAAAAGATCGGGGGAGGGTTCGAGGAGAAAACGGACACGGAGGTTGGCCGTGTGTCCCCCCGAAACCGCGCGCAGGGTGTCCCCGATTTTCAGATGAAGGCGGTCGGCGAGGGCCCGGGTTAGGGCGATGGTGTCCGGCTCGGAAACAAACGCAATGGCATCGGCGGGGGTACGGAGGGAGTCCTCCAGCCGGTAGGTCACCAGTTCGTGATTCGAGAAGGGATCGACGCCCACCAAGTGAAGGAATTCGCCCGGATGTGTCGGAAGAGAGGCCACAAGGGAGAGCGTTGGGGTGACTTCTCGAACCGAGGGATCCTGCCGGAGCGTTTTCATGAGAGTTTCGGGAATCCGAAAGCCTTGTCCCTCGACGGTGAAATCGGGGCGGCCGGCGACGAGGTCGAGGGAGGCGCGAAAAGAGCGAAGAGCGGTTTGGTTGACCGTTTGGATGGCCACGATGGCGGCGACGCCCACCGAGAGGGCGAGCAGATTGAGCAGAGAGAGAGTCTTGTGCCGGAGAAAATCACGGCCGCCATGGGCCAGAAAAATGCGGAGCGTGGAAAGCCAGTTCAAGGTCAGCTGGTGGAATGGATCCGCCCATCGACCAAGGCGATGCGACGGTCGGCGGAGGCGGCAACTTCCGGGCTGTGGGTAACGAGGACGACGGTGGTTTTCTGTTGGCGGGCGAGCCGGGTGATGAGCTCGATGACGGCGGTGCTGGAGGCAGAGTCGAGATTGCCTGTCGGTTCATCGGCGAGGAGGACGGAGGGTTGATGGATGAGGGCCCGGGCGAGGGCGGCGCGTTGGAGTTGTCCGCCAGAGAGTTGGTGGGGCCGATGATGGAAACGGTCGGTCAAGCCGACGGAGGATAAGAGTTCGTGAGCCCGCTTTCGGGCGAGGGGATTGACCCGGCCCGAAAGAAGAAGGGGCAGGAGGACGTTTTCCTCAATGGTGAGGGTTGGGAGGAGGTGGAAAAATTGAAACACGAATCCAATTTTAAGGCGTCGAAGGGAGGTGAGTTTGGCGTCATCCAGGGAGTGGAGCGGGTGACCCTCGAGGTAGGCTTGGCCAGCCGATGGGGTGTCGAGAGCTCCGAGGATGTGGAGAAGGGTGCTTTTACCGCATCCGCTGGGTCCGGTGACCGCCACAATCTCCCCGGGAAGTATTTTCAGGGTAACCCCCCTTAGGGCGTGAACCTGGGAATCGCCTGAGGAGTAGGACTTATGAAGATCGCGAGTTTCTAGCATAGGGAGAGCCAAATCCTATAGGTGAACAAGTTGTAAGAAAGGTCATAAATGAGCACCAATTAACAACTTTAAAACCATGGCAGATATTGCTTTGCAAAAAGCAATGCCATATGTGAATAAGTTTGGAAGAAGGCCTGGTCATTGGGCTCGGCTAGGGATCGCTTGGATGGCTGAAAAAGTCAGCCCTACCTGAGCGAGTTCCACGAAATTGAGGGTTTGGGGGGGGGCTTAAAAAGCCCAGGTAACGGAGAGGGTGGGGCCGATGGAGTCGAGACCGACATTCTCATGTTCAGGTTCTGAGAGGCCGCCGTTGGAAATATGCTGGTACATGGCGCCGAGGTTTACCGAGAGACGATCCATGACCGGAATGCGGACCCCAATTCCTATTTCAAAACTGAAGCAGAAGTCCTGTCCTTGGGAGTTGGGAGCGCCCGTGGCGTTGGTGAACATGAAGCCGACCCGCGATTCGAGGTAGGGGATGACCGGCCAGCCTTCTTGGATGAAATTATAGCGAGGCCCGAAAAGGCCACCGGTAAACCAAGGATTCGGGCCGTGGATGACGGGAGCGTACATTCCGCTGAAGAGAAACTCGGTGTTTCCTCGGTTCCAGCCGTCGTTGCCGATTTCATCCAACTGCCAACCGACGGTGATGAGCTGGGGTAGATAGCGATAGTCGTTCGGGTTATTGATGGAGAAAAGACCTGCGGTTTCGGCGGAAAGGCTCACCACATCCTCTCCGAAAAGTGGGGAAGAAGAGTTAGCATCAGGTGAAGTTGAAGGAGCCTTTGAGACCTCCGTCCCTGACCAACAAGTTGTGATTAAAGACCAAAAAGTTCCTAAAAGAGCCGCCTTAAGAAAACTTTTCGAGGCTCTCAGTGAGGACTTTAATATCCTGATGGACAGAGGCATAGTCATGATATATGAAATTTCCTTCTTAGTATCTAGAGAAGAATTTCCTGTTTGGGAATAACTTTTTATATATATAACATTAAAAACAATGAAAAGCATTTGGATTACAGGGGGTGGGGGCTTTATTGGCTCCAACCTGGTTCTGACCCTTCAGGACGAGTATCCCTCGGCTTCGTTGACGATTTTGGACGATTTTAGGAGTGGCTCTTTTCCAAATCTGGAGGGGTATAGGGGGGATTTTGTAGCCGCGGATATTTCCCGTCTGGATTGGGAGGGGCAATTTGGGGGGAAGAGGCCGGATGCGATGTTTCATCTGGCCTCGATTACGGATACGACCCTTTTGGACCAAAAGGTTCAGACCCACGACAACGTTGAGGGATTCCGGCGGTTGTTAGATTACCTTAGGCCGGCCAAAACCCCGATCGTCTACGCCTCCAGTGCGGCGACGTACGGCATTCGGGCGGGCGTCAACCGGATCGGAGATCCCTTGGCACCGGCCAACGCCTACGCTTTCTCCAAAGTCCAGTTGGAGAATCTGGCGCGAAAAATACAGGCGGAGGAGCCGTCCTGGCAGATTGCGGGGCTACGATATTTCAACGTCTATGGACCCCGGGAAGGGCACAAGGGGGTGCCGGCCAGCATGGCATGGCATTTGGCCGGTCAAATGCTGATGGGGAAGCGGCCGCGGATTTTCAAGCACGGGGAGCAGAAACGGGATTTTGTCTATGTGAAGGATATTGTCTCCTTCACCGTGGCCGCGATGAAGGCGGGCAAGAGCGGGGTGTGGAACGCGGGATCGGGACAGCCCAGAAGTTTCAACGAGATGGTGGATGGGTTGAATCTCGTTTTGGGTACCAAGCTAAAACCCGAGTACTTCGATTGCCCTTATCCGTTTTACCAGCCCCACACCGAGGCGGACATGTCGGCCACCCAGCGGGATCTGAACATTCAGCCAAAGTTCACACTGGAGAAAGGGCTGGAAGATTATTTCAAGTCGGGATGGCTGACCCAGGGGCGGGGCAAAGCTGCCACAAAGAAAAAAGCAAGGGCTAGAAATCGCTGAAGATCCGTCGGGTCCGTCGGGCCCTACCCAACATCCAAAGTTCTACGGTGCGTGGGGGAGAATGGAGACATCCGCCCCGGGAATGGATTCGCTGATCGATTGACGGAGGTGCCGGATTTTCTGTTCGACTTCGGCCATTTTCAGTTCGGGGTGAAACTCCAGAAAGATTTCCACGTAAAGGTGCGGGCCGGAGCGCCGGCTGCGGATCTTGTGGAGCTTTTCGTAATCATCGATATGCCGGACCAGGTGGTTGAGGATGCGCAATTGAGTGGTCTCTTCCACGGTGGCATCCAGAAGATCTCCCACCGAGGAGGAGGCCATGGCCCAGGCCGCGTGGAGCATAAAGAGGACTCCGACGAGAGAGGCGAGGGGGTCGAGGTACCAGCTCCAGCTCTCCGTGCGGAAAAGATAAGCGACGAGAAGAGAGGTTCCCATGGCGGCATCAAAGCTGGCTTTGGAAAACCAAAGGCTGGCCTGGGATTTCATGATGACGGAGGGCTGCCGTCCGGCAAGAAACCGGGTGCGGAAATAGATTCCGTAGCCGATGACGGTATAAAGGGCAAAAATCAGGATCCCGGGCAGGGTGCCGTGAGCCATGCGGGGATGGGTCAGATGGACGGAGGCACGCCACGAGACGAAAAGGGCGGAGAACAGCATGATCAGCCCGAGGGTCAGGCTGACCAGGTTTTCCAGTTTTCCGATCCCGTAAGTAAAGCGGTGGTCGGGAGAGCGCTGGACGGCACGCAGGGTGAGGAAGGCGGCCAGCACGGATAAGAAATCGGTGAATTCCTTGAGCAGATCGCTGAGAATGGTGATGGAGTTGGAAAAACAGGCGGCGGCGCCCATGAGCGCAAGATCCAGCAGGCAGAAGAGGAGGGCCATCTGAAGGCTGCGTTCGCGGGTTCCGGAGTGGCTGGGAGGGTTCATGGGGGAGGCTGGTGAAGAGAAGAGGTTTCGGGTAGAAAGGAAAAGATGAAAATAGGACACAGCGGATGGCAGGAGATTTTTCCGGGGGCGAAGCCGAGGGTCTTTTCCAAAGGGGAGATCATGGTGGTGGAGGGGGGATTGCCGAAGGAACTTTTAATTATTTTATCTGGACGGGCCCGGGTGGAGAAGCGGATTCAAGGTCGGGACCCCCTGGTGTTGGCCAAACTGGGTGCGGGGGAGTTGATCGGTGAGTTGGCCATTTTGACGGGCGGCCGTCGCTCGGCCACCGTGGTGGCGGAGGGTAAGGTGAAAGCTTTGGTCATTCCCGCGAACCGGGTGAAGGCATTGCTGGGGGGAGGGGCCGGGGCCAAGGGAAAATTCCAACGCCAGATGCTGGAATCTTTGGCACGGCGCCTGGTGAGACTTTTGGAGAGGTTGCCCGTTTACCAAGGGGCCTTTGGAGAGCCGAAAACAGAGGCGGGTTTGCGGTCGGCCTTGGAGAAGATGTACGCCGGTTGGGCGGTTTAGATAGCTGTTTCGGGGTTTCGGCATCGGTCATGGAGGAAGTTAAGAAGCTCATACTTACTCCTTAACTAAAGACTAAATTACTAAACCTCTTTAGTTTTTCGCATATTGCCGGTCGGCTTCAAACTCGCAGCGCACAGGCTTGGCGGGGGGCATTGGCGGGGTAGTTTAAATGAATGGCTACCCGAACGGCCGGGCCGAAGGCGAAGAACGCCCCCCATTCCAAGACGGACATCACGGAGAATCTGGGGCGAGCGATGCTCCGCGCTCGGACGGTGGAAGACAAACTGGCCAGTCTCTACCGGGCCGGAAGAATCGTGGGCGGCGTTTATCTGGGCAAGGGGCAGGAGGCTCTCAGCGCGGCCGGCGGGGTCTCTTTGCGGCCAGGGGATGTGTTTGCCCCTCTGATCCGGGATATGGCAGGGAGGTTGGCTTTCGGTGAGCCGTTGATCGATGCGGTGAGAACGTACCTGGGATCCCGACTGGGGCCGATGAAGGGGCGCGATGGAAATATTCACCGGGGCGATTTGTCCCGGGGAATTCTTCCCATGATCAGCCATCTGGGGGCGATGTTGTCGGCCACCGCCGGAGTGCTATTCGCCAAAAGGATGAGGGGGGAAAAGGGGAGCGTGGGGTTGACCTGTGTGGGCGATGGAGCGACCTCGACCGGTTCGTTTCATGAGGGATTGAATTTGGCCGCGGTGGAAAAACTTCCCCTTATCACCGTGGTGGCGGACAACGGATATGCCTACTCCACGCCCCACCAACGTCAGTATGCCTGCACGGATCTTTTGGAGCGGGCAAAAGGGTACGGCATTGAGGGCCACGGAGTGGATGGAACGGACCCCGAGCTCTGTCTGGAGGTGGTGGGGCGGGCGGTGCAAAGGGCAAGGGACGGTGCCGGTCCGCAGTTGGTGGTGGGACGTTTGTTGCGTTTGTGCGGACACGGGGAGCATGACGACGGACTTTATGTGGATGAGAAGCTAAGGAGTTCGAGCCGGGGGCGGGACTGTCTTTCGGTGCTGGAGGAAAAAATGAAGTCGAGGGGGCGGGGCAAAGATTGGGAAACATGGAAAGAGGAGGCCCAGCGTGAGGTGGAGGACGTGGTGGCAGAGGTATCGGCGGAGCCGGTGCCGGATCCTTTTGAGGAGAGCTGGCGGGCCACGGTGACGGAAGGTGCGACGGAGGCTTGGCCGGAGGAATGAGCGTCACCTATCTCGAGGCGATTCGGGCGGCGCAGGAAAAAGCACTCCGCGACGATCCCAAAGTATTCATCTACGGCCAGGATGTGGGGCGTTTTGGAGGTGCCTTCAAGGCCACGAAAAATTTGGCGGAGAAGTTTCCGGGTCGGGTGATGGATTCTCCCATCTCGGAAGATGCGATGGTGGGACTGGCGGTGGGAGCGGCGATGGATGGAATGCGACCGGTCATCGAGATGCAGTTTGCCGATTTCTCGACGGTCGGGCTCAACCAGGTCCTCAACCATGCCGCCACCACCTATTGGCGGACCGGGCGCCCGTGTTCGATGGTTTTACGTTTGCCCTCCGGCGGAACTCCCGGCAGCGGACCGTTTCATAGTCAATCCATGGAGACGATCTATTCGCACTACCCGGGACTCGTGGTGATGACCCCTGCCACGGTGGAGGATGCCTACAGCATGCTGTTGGAAGCGATCGGCATGGAGGATCCTGTTGTCTTCTGTGAGCACAAACTTCTTTACTACCATCTTAAAGCCGAATCCCTTCCCGCCGAGGCTGTGCCGGCGTTTCGGGCCCGGGTGGCGCGAGCGGGTCGGGATGTGACCTGTGTGGCGTATAGCGCGATGCTCCATGAGGCGATGGCGGCGGCGGAGGAACTAGCGGCGGAGGGGTACGAGACGGAGGTGGTGGATCTTCGGACTGTGAAGCCGCTGGATACGGACACCATCCTGGCCAGCGTGGCCCGAACCGGAAGGCTATTGGCGGTGGGGGAGTCTTGGCCGTGGGGCGGGGCTTCGGCCGAGGTGGTGGCCCGGGTGGCCTCCGAGGGTTTTGAGCTGCTGGATGCGCCTCCCCAAAGACTGAACGCGAAGGATACGCCCATTCCCTATCATCCAAATCTGTGGGCAGCCCATCGTCCAACCGCGGTACGCATCGCGGCGGCGTTGCGTGAAATTTTGCGTTACTAATTCTTTCCCTTTCGAAGAAGGGTTCGCTTTTCCCCCGCCTTCCCGATAGGAAAGGAATCATGAAATCTCTCTCTCCCCTGGTTTGGTCACTCGGCTCTCTGGCGATTTTTTTTGCGGGTTGCTCCGGCGGCTCCACCGGGAAAGTCATTCAGGTGGCCGTATCCCCCTCTTCGCCCCCCATGCTTTTCAGTGAAGGCGGCGTGATCCAAGGCGCGGATCTGGACCTTTTCGAGGGGTACAGCAAGGCCAGGGGATTCAGCCTGAAAATCACCCCTTATGACTGGCAGGGAATGTTGGGGGCCGTCTCCAGCGGGCAGGCGGATGTGGCCTTTTCCGGAATTTCGATCACCGACAAGCGCAAGGAGGTGATGGATTTTTCCCAGCCTTATTATGACAACGCGTGGCATCTGGTGGCGCTGAAAAGCCGTGGGATCAAGATCACCGACCTGGCCCAGTTGAAGCCTTACTCCATCGGCTACCCCCGGGGCATGGCCTACAACGACCTGATCAAAAATGAACTGGAACCGAAGGGGTACTATTCCCTCAGCCAGGTGAAGCTTTATCCCTCCTACAGTGAAGCCATCACCGACCTGCAAAACGGCAACCTCGATCTCGCGTTCGTCGAGGAACCGGTACTAGCCAACTACGTGAACAAAATGAAGCTGCCCATCGAAAGTGTCCGGGTGTTCACCGGGTTTGACCGGCTGGGTTTTGCCTTTGCCAAAGGATCCAAATACCGCGATGACTTTGACAAGTACTTGCAGGAACTCGGACCGGAGAAGGTGAAAGCCATTATCGATGCGCGGATGAGGTAAGGGCAAGGATACTGCCGCACGTGAGTTTTTGGGACATCCTGGCCCAACTGGCACAGGGCTTGGTCTACACGGTGTGGGTCACCCTCCTGTGCAGTGCCACGGGAATGACGGTGGGTTTGACCATTGCCGGGTTACGCAGGATGGGTTCACCGATACTCCTTTCCCTTCTCGATGGCTACACTTACGTCTTCCGGGGGATTCCGGTTTTGGTTCTGCTGTTCATGGTTTATTTCGGGCTCCCCAGCCTCGGGTTGAAGGTCAGCCCTCTCCTGGCGATGATTCTTAGCCTGGGCCTGATCGCTTCCGCCTATCTGGCAGAAGTTTTTCGCGGCGCCCTGGATTCGGTGGACGGGTCGGAAATCCTCGCTGCCGAGGCGATGGGCATGAGCCGCTGGCAGGTCTTTCTCCATATTGAGTTGCCGCAGATGTTTCGTTTTGCCGTTCCCGGAATGGTCAATGAGTTCACCTCGATCCTGAAATATTCGCCTTTTGCCTACACCGTGGGGATTCCGGAAATCACCAAGCAGGCTATGACCCTGACGGCCACCACCCTGCGGGGAATCGAAATCTATCTGGCGGTCGGTATCCTGTACTTCGCCATTTATCGGGTTCTCCTGGCTGGAGTTCAATGGCTCGAGCGGCGATATCAGATTCCGGGAATGGAGACGAACTGAGATGGCCCTGATCCAGATCCGTGAATTGGTGAAAACATTCGGAACCCACACGGTTCTCCAGGGGGTTAACATGGAAGTGCAAAAGGGGGACCTGAAAGTCGTCATGGGCCCTTCGGGTTGTGGAAAGTCGACCCTGCTGCGTTGTCTCAACCGCTTGGTGGAGCCGACCTCGGGAGAGATTCATTTCCGGGGCGAGAATATCGTGGGGCCGAAAGTGGATGTGCGGGCGTTGCGGCAAAACATCGGATTCGTCTTCCAACAATTCGCCCTCTACCGGCATCTGACGGTGTTGGACAACGTGTCCCTCGGGTTGCGCAAGCTTCGGGGAATGAAACGGGCGGAGGCGGAGGAGAAAGCCGTGGCCCAGTTGAAGCATCTTGATATGGAGGCCCACCGGAACAAATATCCCGCCCAGATCTCGGGAGGTCAGAAACAGCGGGTGGCCATCGCGCGGGCCTTGGCCATGGATCCGGCGGTGGTGGTTTTCGATGAACCGACTTCGGCCCTGGATCCCGTGATGGTCAGGGAGGTGGCGGAGCTCTTCACCCGTTTGAACCGGGAAGGGGTCACCATGATGTGTGTCACTCATGACTTGGCTTTGGCCAGCCAGATATCGGAGAAGGTGGTCTTTTTGGATCAAGGCGTGGTTCGGGCGGAGGAGAAGATTCAGCATCTGGCCGGGAATCATGCGGATCCCCGGGTGCGGGCTTTTTTTGGGGGGAAGGAATAAACGGCATGGGCGGTTGGGCATCCTTCCAGCGGGATCTCCTGGAGCAACTCCCCCTGATTCTGGCAGGGTTGCGCCAGACCCTGGAGTTGACGGGGGTCATCAGCGTAACGGGGTTCTTGTTCGGGGTGGTGGTCTTTTACCTCTCGGTCAGCCGCCATCGAATCATCCAATCGATCACCCGGGGTTATATCTCCTTTTTTATCGGCACCCCGCTGATCGTTCTGCTCTTTCTCATGTACTATGGATTGCCCCAGTGGGGACTGAAGATCCCGCCCTTTTGGGTGGCGGTCATCGGATTCACCCTGAATGTGGCGGCCTACAATGCGGCATATTTGACGACCGCCTTTCACGGATTGGATCCCGCCGAAATCGAGGCCGCCCGGGCCCAGGGGTTCGGGCATTTTCAGATTTTCCGGCTGATCACCCTTCCGCAGGTGTTGCGCTCCTCGATCCCGGCCCTGACGAATCAGTGCATCGGGAACCTGAAAGACAGTTCGGTGGCTTTCCTGATCCAGTACACCGAATTTTTTGCCCGCGTTCAGGAGTTGGCCTCCACCAACTTCCAGTTTTTCAAGGCCTACCTCTTTGCTGCCACGGTCTACTTGCTGCTGGTGTCCGTCATTGTGGTGGCGGCCCGACAGTTGGAGCGGTGGATGTGGTTGCCCGGGCTGGGGCGCTAGCGGGCTTTTTTGACTCCCTCGTCAGGGCCAAACTGGAGGCAGAACCAGCGGCCCAAACGACCCCGGCGCTGGAGTTTCCAGCCCAGCTTACGGGCCGTGCGCATCACGGCGTTTTCTTGCCCGCGGAGGATGCCGGAGAGAATCAGGGTTGTGCCGGATCGGCGATACTTGTCGAGCCGGGGAAGAAGATGGAGAAGGAGTGAGTCGTAAAGATTGGCCAGAATCAGATCAGCTGAGGGGAGAACGGAACGGAGGGCGTCGGCTTGCCGAAAATGTGCCCGGGTGGCCAGACGGTTTAACTTGGCGTTTCTCCAAGCCTCCCGAACCGCTGATGCGTCGTTGTCCCACCCCTCCGCTTGGGAGCCCAATCGGGCACAGGCCAGGGCTAGGATTCCGGAACCGCAACCGAGATCCAGCACGGTAGGTTTCTTTTTGGTGTTTTGAGCCAGAAAGCGCGTCAAATACCGCAAGCATAGATGGGTCGTGGCATGATCTCCCGTGCCAAACGCGGGGCCGGCACGGATCTTGAGACGTGGAATTGTGCGCTCCTTGGCAGGCAGTGTGCGGGAGTCGCTGGTGATGACGAGGCTTTGCCCGATGCGCAGATGAAAAGGGGAGGATGGGCGAAGGGTTAGTTTGAAAATGCGACCCCCGTGAAGTTTCTGTAGTAGGCGCAAGGAGGAGATTTTGGGGGAGTAGATCTGGAGGACGGGGGGTCGACCCGGCTTGGTCATCCAGGCTTGAGGGAGATCAGTCTGAAGATTCGAGGAATTCCGAATTTCCAGTGCGTGCATGAGGGAGGTGAAGTCAGGCGAGAGAGGGAATGGAGGCGAGAAGACGCTGGGTGTAAGGGTGGGTGGGTTGGGTGGTGATCTTTTCGGCGGATCCCTGTTCCACCAGTTTGCCATGCTCGAGGACGGCAATCTGGTCGCTGACGTGTTCCACCACGGCCAAGTCATGGGCAATGAAGAGGTAAGTGAGGTTGAACTTTTCCTGAAGATCCATCAGCAGGTTGACGATCTGGGCCTGAACGGAGACGTCGAGGGCACTCACCGGTTCGTCGCAGATGATGAATTCCGGTTCCACCGCCAGGGCGCGGGCAATGCCGATACGTTGGCGTTGCCCTCCGCTGAATTCGTGGGGAAAGCGGCGCGCGTGGGCGGGATCGAGACCGACCAAACGAAGCAACTCGGCCACCCGAGCCTGGCGGTCGCTGGCGGACATTTTTGGGAAATGAATTTCCAAAGGTTCCGCCAGGATGGTGCCGATGCGGAGGCGGGGATTCAGGGAGTTGTAGGGATCCTGAAAAACCATTTGGATCTTTTTGCGGTAGGGGCGGAGCTCGGCACCCTGCAGGGAGCTGATTTCCTGGCCGTGGTAGCGGACCGAGCCGGAGGTGGGATCCACCAGGCGGACGATCACGCGACCGAGGGTCGTTTTGCCCGAACCGCTCTCCCCGACGAGACCCAGGGTGGTTCCTTGATCAATCTGCAGGGAGACGTCATCGAGGGCTTTGATGGCACTCGTCTGTCGTTGCAACAGTCCCGATCGTACGGGAAAATGGACCGAGAGGTTGTGGACTTCGACGAGGGGGTTCATAGAAGGGGTTATGAATCTTTAAGTAAGAAGGTCTGTAAGGCCGCATTCCATCGCGGCCATGGCCCCGGCGGAGCGGGGCCCTACAGAGTGTTGAGCCTGGAAGATAGAATTCATTTTGCGGCCAATAGGGCGCGATCGATGGAGGCGAGGCGCTTGGTTTTTTGTCCCAGCCGAGGAATGCAATCGAGAAGGGCTTTGGTGTAGGGATGTTGAGGGGACCGGAGAATTTCCTTCACGGGTCCCTGTTCCACGAGTTTTCCCTCGAGCATGACCAAAACTCGGTCGGCAAAGTTGGCCACAATTCCGAAATTGTGGGTGATGAGCAGAACCGACATGCCAAGTTTTTGCCGTAAGTCACGGAGCAGGTCCAGGATCTGGGCCTGAATGGTGACGTCCAAGGCGGTGGTGGGTTCATCGGCCACCAGTAGCTTCGGTTGGCAGGCGAGAGCCATGGCGATCATGGCGCGTTGTTGCATTCCCCCGGAAAGTTGGTGGGGGTAATCCCGCGAGCGGAGTTCCGGATCCCGGATTCCCACCCGTCCGAGCAGTTGGGCAACTTCCGCATCCACATTCGGGAGTGCGGGTTGGTGGAGGCGAAGCGCTTCGGCAATCTGGAACCCAATCGAAAAAACCGGATTCAGGGAGGTGGAGGGCTCCTGAAAGATATAGGCGAGTTTGCCCCCCCGGGCCTTCCGTAGATCGGCATCCGAGCAAGTCAGGAGATTGGTCCCGTCCTGCCAGACAACCTGACCGGATAACCGGCAAACGGGGGGAGGGGGCGTTAAGCGGGTTAGCGCGAGGGCGGCGGTGGTTTTTCCAGAGCCGCTTTCCCCAACCACGGCAACGGTTTCACCCGGCGCGATGGAGAAGGTTAGATCCTCCACGGCTACGACGGATTTCGTGCCGGTGGAAAACTCCACACGGAGATTTTGGACGTTGAGGAGGGGAGCGGTTTTCATTTTCCAGGCAGGCGGAAGCGGGGGTCGACCGCATCACGCAAGGCATCGCCAAAGAGGTTAAAGGCGATCACGGTAACGATGATGGCGGCTCCGGGGGTCAGGAGCCACCAGAAGTTCAGCATGAAGATTTTAATATCCTGGGCCTGACCCAGCATCAAACCCCAAGAGGAAGAGGGTTCCTGGATGCCTAAACCCAAAAAGCTGAGGGCGGCTTCGCCCAAAATGTACCCGGGGACACTCAACGTGGCGGCGACGATGAGGTAGCTAAAGGTGTTGGGCAGCAAGTGGCGGAAGAGAATTGTCCACGGGCCTTGGCCGATGATGTTAGCGGCCAGGATAAAGGGGCGTTCCCGCAGGGAAAGGACCAGGCCCCGGACCACACGGGCAGTGCCGGCCCAACCGAGGGCGGAGAGAATCACGACGATCATCAGGAAGGTGGCATCCGAGGGGAGCCGGGAGGAGAGGGCGGCCCGAAGAGCAAGGAGAAGGTAGAGGCCGGGAACGGCCATGAGGAATTCGGTCAGCCGCATAGCGAGAGAGTCGGCCCAACCCCCCAGATATCCGGCCAGACCGCCGATGGTCAGACCCAGGATGCTGGTGAGGGCCACGCCCACGAGACCGATGCCTAGCGAGATGCCCGAGCCATAGAGAAGCCGGGTAAAGACATCACGGCCGGTGGCGTCGCTGCCCAAGAGATAGACGTAGGCCGGAGGCGGAACGCTGAAAAGGTGCCGATCGGAAGGGATCAGACCCAAAAGCTTGTAAGGGGCTCCCTTGGAGAACCATTCGAGCGGAACGGCTTGGCCGGGCAGGGGGTCGTAGTTGGCGGTGGAGGGATCGACCAATTTGTAGAGGCGGACACAAAGCCTGCCGTCCTGCCAAACGAGGGTGGTGGGAGGATGGTAGGTGCGTTGGAGATTCTGGGCGGAGGGAATGGTGGGAGAGAGGAAGGGGGCAAAAATCGCCATGCCGTAAAGAAGAAGAAGGAGACAAGCCGAAATCCATCCGGCCGGCCGACGCAGGAGATGGCGAAGGAGATCAGCGGCCATAACGAACCCGGGGATCGGACCATGCGAGTGCCAGATCGGAAATGAGGTTTCCGATGATCAGAAGCGTACAACCGACGACGACGGAGCCGAGAACCACGAACTGATCCTCACGAATGAAGGCCTCATAGACCAGACGGCCCAACCCGGGATAGTTCATGACATTTTCCACCAGCAGGGAGCCGCTCAGTAAACCGGCAAAAGCGTACCCGATGGTGCTCAATAGAGGATTAAGAGCATTGCGGAGCACATGGCGAAAGAGGACGACCCGTTCTGCCAGACCTTTGGCGCGGGCGGCGGTGACGTATTCAGCCCGGAGGACATCCAGCACGTTGGCTCGAAGCACTCGGAGCATCCCGGCGACGCCTCCCAATCCAAGGACCAGGGTGGGAAGAATGAGGTGATGGGCGATGTCGAGGACCTGATAGGACGGGGAAAGGAAGTCGTGATCGAGCGAGGTGAGACCGCCGATGGGAAACCAACCGGTGCGGGCGGCCATCCAGACGGCGAGCAGGGCCAGAAAAAACTCCGGAATGGCCAAGGCAAAGTAGGCAGCGCCGGAGGTGAGCCGATCGATCCAGCCCCCGGGGCGGGCGGCGGCCAAAACCGCCAAGGGAATGGCCAGAGCCCAAGCGAGAAACAGGGAGGTAAGAGAGAGAAGAATGGTGGCCGGGGCCCGTTGGGCGATGAGTTGGCCGACCGGCACCTTGTAGGTCCATGAGTAACCAAAATCGAGGCGGAGGACATTACCGAGCCAGCGGAGGTACTGTTCGTACCATGGGCGATCGAGGCCGAAGGATTTTTGAAGTTCGGCGATCAGAGCGGGATTGATGTCCCGCTGGGCTTTGACGGGAGTCAGAAAGTCTCCCGGAGCCAGACTCATCAAAGCAAAGACCAGCAGGGTCACGGCGAGGAGCATTGGGATGAGGGCCGCGAGGCGGCGAAGGATAAAGGCGGTCATGGGGTGAACATGGGGGTCCAGAGTTCGTCCAGATTCCAGACGAGGGAACCCAAGGGGGGAATTTTGATGTTTTTCCAGCGCTCCTTGAGGCCGACATAGGCATTGGCCGTGACGAGGTAGATATAGGGAGTTTCGTCGCTCATGATTTTCTGCACCTCGTCGAAATATTTCCGGCGGGTGGGGTAGTCGAGCGTGCGCAGCTGGAGCGACATGAGCTCGTCGATGCGCGCTTCCCAGGGGGTGGCCGGGGTTTTTTGGTTGGGGTACCACTGGTGAAGCCGGCCTTTGGAAGAGAACACGGAGATGCCACCGGCCGGATCACCGCCGCCCGTGAGGCCAAGCATGCCGGCCTCGTAATCATAGGAGTCCTGAATTTTTCCAACGAAGGTCCCAAAATCCAGAAAGGATAGGTTCACGGTAATGCCCAGATCCCGCATGTTCTCCTTGAAGGCGGTGGCCATGTTGCCACGGAGCTGGTTTTCCTGGTTGGTATTGAGGGTGAACTCCACAAGATTGCCGGCGCGGTCACGGAGTTTTTGGTCGGGCCCCCATTGGAAACCGGCTTCTTGGAGCAAGGCGCGGGCGCGGGCAGGATCGTAGGGATAGCGGGTGACGTTGGGGTTGTACCATTTTTTGTTGGCGGGAGTTTCCGGACCCCAGAGAGGTTGGCCACGACCGAAGAGAACGCCCCGCACGAGACCTTCGCGGTCGATGCCGTGGGAGACGGCTTGGCGAAAGCGCCGATCGGTGAACCAAGCCAGTTTATGGGGGGCTACGAACGGTTTCCCGGAAGCATCCTTGCCTGGATTTTGGTTGAACCAGACAAAACCGGTGTTGGGGGAGGGTCCGCGGTTGTGCACGGTGAAGCCGTAGCGGGAAGAATAACGGTCGATCCACGCGACATTATCTGGGGAAAGGCCCTCCGCGTCGGTTTGGCCGGTGGCAAAAGCGAGGGTGCTGGCGTTGGCATCCTTGACGAGTTTGGTGACGAGAAAATCGACATAGGGCAGGCGGACCCCCTTAGCATCCGCCCGCCAGTAGTGAGGGTTGGCTTCAAAGACAATGCGCTCGGCCGGCTGATAGGAGCGAAGGCGAAAGGCCCCGGTGCCAACCAGTCGGTGGGGCTCTTTTTGGGCCACACTGACGTTCCACGCCTTGAGCAAAGTACCGTCGCGGAAAGCGGGCTCGAGTTCGTGTTTGGGCAGGATGCCCACTCCGCCGACATATTCGAGGAACGGGGCGAAGATTTCCGGGCTGGTCAGACGGACGGTGAGGTCATCGATTTTCTCCACCAGGAATTTCTTTCCATCCACGGAGAGATCGAAGGCGGAGCGGTTGGGGAAGCGGGGGTCATAGATGGCTTGGAATGTGAAAACGACATCGTCCGCAGAAAAGGGTTGGCCATCGGACCAGCGGATTCCCGGACGGAGGTGGAAGGTGAAGGTTTTGTTGTCTGGAGCGATATCCCAGCGAAGGGCGAGGCCGGGTTCGACTTCCTGGGTGACGGCGTTGTTGCGGACGAGGGAGTCCAGGAAGAGGCTGATGAATCCACCGGAGGTGGCGTCTTCTGAGACCAAGGGGTTGAAGGTGGAGGGTTCCCCCGGGGTGGAGTCAATAAAGACGCCCCCGCGATGTCCCGGCTCGACCCGGGCGGTGTCGATCCCCTGGGGAAGCGGGGGATCCTGCCGGGCGGTCGTTTTTTTGGGGGCACAGGAGACAAACATTCCGGCAAAAAGCACCGTCAAAAGGAAGGGGGAGAATGACCACGGCATGAAGCGAGGAGTTTAAGAGCTTGGGGATTGAACCCAAACCATTTTCCTCTGGTTTTTGGCCGCAAGCTTTTCAAGCGGTTCTCACCCCTTCCGCCTCAAGGTGGGCGAAGAGGGTGTCCCTTCTTTGACGTGCCTCGTGCCGACTTCGGGTTTCCAGGGAGACCCGGACCCTCCGTTTCGTGTAGTCGGGTTGGTGGATGGTGTAGTGCACCCACCAGGTGCCGTGGTTGTTCCAGAGGTGATGATCCGGATTTTCCGAATCGATTTTTATGCTGAGGGAGGCCAGAGGGGCCTCGAGGGTTGCGATGCTCATTGATGCGTCTCCTTTTTTTTGACGCATCCCGATGCGGGCACAAAAAAACCGCCCTCACATTCCTGTGCGGGCGGTCAGCCTGCGGAGAACTTTGTTCGAGTCAGGTTCTGCCTGTCTCGCACATCGGAAAAAGACCTTGGGTCTTTTTCCAGCCACCGTGGGTTTCTCCTGCCCCGGTTGGCGGACCTCCTTCTTTCGAAGGAGATACTCGGAATGCTTGTAACAAAGTAATCCGACCGTTGCCGGCGGTCAAGGGCCAGGGCCCTTTATGACACACACGATGGAGACTGTTAGGCCGTGGGCTTTTTGGCGGACTCCAACTCCTTGAGATATTTTTCGGGGTTCTTGTTGAAGGACTTGATGCAACCCTTGCAGCAGAACCGCACCAGTTTCCCTTGATAGAGGCAGTCGATCGTTTCCCCCATACCGCCGAGCTTGTCGCCAGAAACCACACATGTGGTGAGGGGATAGGTTTTGGCTTGTTCCGCGGCTTGGGCTTTTTCTTCCGGGGTTTTGACGATCTGGGCTTTGGGAGCTTCCGGTGAGGCGGGGGCATCCGCAGCCTGAAGGGCTAAGGTGAAAGCGGCGGTGAGAGCCAGAAGACAGGCGATTAAATACTTCATGAGGTGATTCTGGTTCGGTTTTCGGAGGACGCAAGTCGCCCCCATCGGAAAAGCAGAGGATTGCTTAATAGCGCCGGGGGCAACCCTTGTCGCCATAAGGAGACATCTTTTTGCCGCCCCGTTCCAGGGGAGTGGAATTCGTGGAGGAGCATTGGTTTTTCTTTTCCGAGCAGCAGGAGGCCTCGCTTTTGCAACACTCAGAACAGAGTTTGTTGCAGTTTGCCGTGGGGCAACACGGGGCGCTGGCGGGGCAGCATTGGTTGCAGCTCTTGGAGCAAAGTTCCGCCCGACTTGGAGTGGTTAGACCGAGGAGCAACAGGGTAAAGAGCGAAAGAGCTGGGATGAATTTCATGAACTCAATCTACCTTGAGGTAATTTTGGGTCAACGCCCCACGGGATCTAGGGCTCGATGGACTTGGCCCGGGAGAGTGCCCGCTCGGCATCTTCCGGGCGGTGGACTTCGGCATAGAGAGCGGCGAGCAGATTCCAAGTGGCCCGGTTTTTCGGGTCCAACTGAGCTGCTTTTTCGGCATAGCGGACGGCCTCCTCAAACTGGTTGTTGCCGGTGTGGGCCGTGGCCAGGTTGAGCCAGCCCCGGGGATCGCCCGGAGCCAGCTGGGTGGCCTTTTCCGCGGCCATCGAGGCGGTGGGAAAATCCTTCAAGGCATTGGAGCAGGCGGCGAGTTGAATCCAGCTGCGTGGATCGCCCGGTCCCTTGGTCGTGGCTATCCCCGCCGCCTCTTTGGCCTCCTCGAGGCGACCGGTGGCCAGACGGGAGGCGGCGAGCATCGACCAGGCGCGGGAGGAATCGGGATTCAGACGGGTCGCCTCCTCGGCCGGGCGCCGAGCCTGTTCGTAACGGCCCATGGAAATCAGCAGTTCGCTGAGCCCTTCGGCCGTGTCACTGTCATCCGGTTCCATTCGGAAAGCTTCCTCCAGAAAGGCGACGGCCTCGTCCTTGCGTCCCATGCTGAGAAGGAGAGCGCAAAGGAATCGACGCGGTTCCGAATCCTGGGGCCCATAGGCGGCGGCGAGGCGACCATCCGCCTCGGCATCGGAGGGGTGACCCCAAGCCACGCGCACCATGGCCCGGCGCAGATAGAGGCCGGCATCATTCGGATGCCGCTCGATGGCGGCGGAGATGGCCTTTTCCGCCTTATCGTAATCCTGGTCGAGGACGGTCTGCTCGGCCGAGGCGACCGCCGGATCGAAAAAGGTATTTTTGATGGTCCACTCGGGCAACAACCTCACGTCGACGAAGCCGGGCGATTGCAGGGAAAGGTCCTGAAGGTGAAGCAGGGCGGGCAGGGGGACGGCCTCGGAGCGGGCGGGGGCACCTCCCCCCCGTACGGCCATCGATCCCCGGGAAGCGATCCCGACAATTCGGCCCTGTTCGTTGAGAACGGGCGAGCCGGATTGGCCAGGCACCATCGGGGCGGTGGTCAGCATGGGATGTCCGGTGCCGGAGGAAAGAAACCGAACCGTCCCCCGGGAGGTTAAAGGTAGGTCGATGGCCAGCGGAAAGCCGATGACAAACAAGGAATCTCCCTCCTTGGGATCCTGTTCCGCGAAACGAAGGAACTTTTGTTCCTCGGTGTCGCACTGCAAAAGAACGGCATCGACGGCGAAATCCCCCGGGCAGACTTTTTTGACGGGAAAACTTTTTCCCAAAGCGTTCCGCACGGAAATCGTTTTTCTTCCGGCCACCACGTGGGCGGCCGTGAGGACGACTCCATCCGCGGTGATCCAGGAGCCGGACCCGATGACCCGGCCCTTGTCATCCTGGATTTGCACCAAGGCACGGGAGATCGCCGGAGCTGGAGGGGCGGTCGACATGCGATCCGGGCGCAACATGCTTCCCAAGGATCCGAGGACATGGTCGCCCAACTCACCGGCCCGCTCGAGCGCGGCTTTGGCGGGAGCAATTTTGTTTTGGTGCAGGAGGCTGCGTCCCAGGATTCGCTGGACGGAGGGATCTTGGGGTGCAATTTCGAGGGCCGAGAGGGCGGCCTGTTCGGCCTCAGCATAGCGACCGGAAAAATCCAGGGCGCGGGCCTTGAGAATACGTGCTTTGGGGTCGTCTTTGTTCCACCAGAGAGCCTGACTGGCAGCCATGACGGCTTTTTTTCCTCCCTCACGAGGAGGCCAGAGTCTGACCTCATCTTCCTCCTCGGCCCGAGCCGAAAGCAGAAACATCAGCCCAAGCAGGGCGACCCATCCGTGAATTCGGATCATGGAGAAAGTCAGAGCAGGGAGGGTTGCGAGGCGGGAACCTTCAGGCCAAGAACCTCGTAAGCCCGGGGTAAAGCCACGCGCCCCTGCTGGGTGCGTTGCAGGTAACCCTCCAGAATCAGATAGGGTTCATGCACCTCTTCCAGCGTGCCGGGTTCTTCCCCGACGGCGGCGGCCAACGAGTGCAACCCGGCCGGGCCACCCTTGAACTTTCCGGTGAGTGCCTGGAGGAGGCGCTTGTCCATTTCATCGAGGCCGTTTTTATCAATCTCCAGCATTTCCAGAGCGGTGATGGCCGAGGAGGCAGTGGCCACGCCCTGCGTGCGGGCGAGGGCATAGTCGCGAACCCAGCGGAGCAGGTTGTTGGCGATGCGGGGGGTACCCCGGCTCCGTCGGGCAATTTCCGGGGCGGCAGAATCCTCGAGTTTTACCTCCAGCAAGCCGGCGGAGCGGCGGACGATGGAGGTCAGGTCCTCCGCCGAGTAGTAGTCGAGCCGGTGGCTGACTCCGAACCGGGAGCGAAGCGGGGCGCTGAGCAGTCCGGCCCGGGTGGTTGCCCCGATGAGGGTGAAGCGGGGAAGATTGAGACGGACGGAGCGGGCGGCTGGTCCCTGATCGATGACGATATCGATCCGGAAATCCTCCACCGCCGGATAAAGATATTCCTCGATGACCTTGGAAAGACGGTGGATTTCGTCGATGAAGAGGATGTCGCCCTCCTGGAGCCCGGTGAGAAGTCCGGCCAAGTCGCCGGCTTTTTCGATCGCCGGACCGGAGGTGGTTCGGACGGTGGCGTTCATCTCCGCGCCAAGAATATGGGCGAGGGTGGTTTTGCCCAGTCCGGGAGGGCCGCTGAGCAGAAGGTGATCGAGGGGTTGGGAGCGGGCGCGGGCCGAGTCGAGGAGGATGCTGAGCCGTTCCTTCAGCTTGGGTTGGCCGGTGAAATCGGCCAGGCGGGTGGGGCGGAGGGATTGGTCGATGGCATCACCGGGTTTCGGCTCGGCATTAAGCTGGGCGGCTGGTTTGGCAGGCACGGAAGTGATCTTGGAGAAAAAGAGGGAGTTTGAAAGTGCAAGAGTAGGGCCTTAGCCCAGTTGATCGGCCGTGTTGCCCCTTCCCTTGGGTTTTCCGTGAAAGCAGTGGTGGCAGGACTTCTCGTAGACGTATTGGGGGTGGTTCAGATCGGAGGCCAGGAGGGGCATTTGGCAGTTGTAACAGAGCACCGAATCGGTCTCCTGGAGTCGGCTATCGACGCCGACGCGTTCATCGAAGACAAAGCATTCCCCGGAGAAATGATCCCCGCCCACCTCCTCGAAATATTTCAGGATACCGCCGTCCAGCTGCAGGATCTTTTCGAAGCCCTCCTTTTGCATGAAGGGCCCGGCTTTTTCGCAACGGATTCCCCCAGTACAGAACATGACCACCGGCTGAGTTTTGAGCCGGGGATCCATCTTTTGCACGGCGGC
>CAZZMY010000008.1:23764-28645 GCA_964655385.1 uncultured Akkermansia sp. | reverse complement strand
CGGCGCTACGATGTGACCGGGGCCCTGAACGAAGTCTCTGCGCGGGTTCGGTCAGAAGTGGAGTCGAAGGGAGATCCTCTGGCCGCCGTCTTAACCGGAGTCGATGACGGGTGGGAGGTCTGTTTGCTGAAATTCGCCTTGGACATGGTTTTGGCCTCGGGAGGGGAGCACGTTCGGGACCTAAGGAACAACGGCCTCTTATGATCTTTGGTTAGGGTGCCACGCGAATTGTTGGGAAAAGACCTCTGATATGAAAGCGGAGACCAAGGGTTGGTTGGGGTGGGCGGCGAGAATTCTTTTTACCGTGCTGGGAGGAGCTTTCCTGGCCAAGAAGCTGAACTGGTTGGAGTTTCAGCAGATCGTTCAGGGAGCAGAGTTGCTATGGGTCCTTTTGGCGGTGATGGCTTATGGGGGAACGGTTTTGGTTTCGATTGTGCGTTGGCATCTTCTCTTGGAAGTGGCCGGGGCCGCGGTGGGTTGGGGAAGAACAGCCCAGCTGATCTTTTCCGGTCTTTTCTTTAACAGCATTTTGCCCGGGGTGATGGGCGGCGACGTCATGCGGGCGTATTGGGCGGCACGGGATGCCCCACAGGCCCGGGCGGCGGCCGTGGTGTCGATCCTCCTTGAACGGGTCTTGGGTCTTACGGCCACCGTGGTGGTGGGGGCGGTTTTGATTATTCCGAGATGGACCGAGCTCAACGACCATCCGGTGACGCATGCGGGGGCTTCGGCTTTCCTTATCGTAGCGGCTTTGTTGACGGTGATCTTGGTTCTTCTGGGTAATCCTGCCTCGGGGCGATGGCTCGCGGGAAATCATGTGGCTGGATGGCGAAAAGTGGCCGGTGAGGGGGCACAAGCTTGTCATATCTGTCTGACGCATCCCATAGGAGCAGGGGTGGGGTTAGGACTGAGTATTCTTTCTCAGCTCCTGTTGGTCTGTCTTTTTTTCGCGGTATCGAGGGCGGTCAATCTTCAGGCCAATTTCTGGCAGCTGGCCTCCGTTCTGCCCATGGTGGTGATGGTGACCGTGTTGCCGATTACCTGGAATGGGCTTGGGCTACGCGAAGCGGCCTTTGCCACCTTTCTGGGGGTTTTCGGGGTGGCAACGGCACAAAGCGTGGCCATTTCGCTGGGTGGGTTTGCCGTCATCCTCATGTGGAATCTGGTGGGAGGGTTGGTGTACTTGGTGACGGGGGTGGGAAAGTTAGAGAAAGAGGGCTCCCAGGGCATGAGGGCCGCCGGATAGTCTGCAGGCTGTAGGCTATCAGTGAGCCCATGCAATCAAGTCTTAGGGTTTAAGACCAAAAAGGCGGGTTTTTCAAAACGGGGAATAGAGGCTACGCTTTGGGGATGAGTAGCGCGGTCCAAGAGCAGGCAGGTCCCAAGTTGGCGAATCTAAGGGTTCGCGAAATCAAGCCTCTGTTATCTCCAGCCAAAATGAAGAAGGAGATCCCGGTACAGCCGAAGGCCGAGCAGACGGTTCGGCAGTCCCGGGTCGAGGTGGAGGCTGTCCTGGAGGGGCAGGATACGCGTCCGTTGGTCATTCTCGGGCCATGCTCGATTCATGATCGGAAGGCTGCTTTGGAGTATGCCGGAAAGATCGCAAAGATGCGGGAGGAGTTGGGGGAGAAGCTTCTTTTGGTGATGAGGGTGTATTTTGAAAAACCCCGGACGACGGTGGGTTGGAAGGGATTGATCAATGATCCTCACTTGGACGGAACTTTGGATCTCGAAGCGGGGCTCAAAGCCGGAAGGAAACTCTTGGCAGAGATCAATGAGATGGGGGTACCCGCTGGAACCGAGTTTCTCGACCCGATTGTGCCCCAGTATCTTTCCGACCTAGTGACTTGGGCGGCCATTGGGGCCCGAACCACGGAGAGTCAGACTCACCGCGAGATGGCCAGTGGGCTCTCTATGCCGGTGGGCTTTAAAAACGGAACCGACGGTAGCCTGCAAGTCGCGGTGGATGCGATGCTGTCGGCCCGGACGGGGCATGCGTTTGTCGGGATTGATGCTGAGGGTGCGACCAGCGTCATTCGAACCACCGGCAACAGTTCCACCCATTTGGTGTTGCGGGGAGGGAGAGACCGCACGAACTTTGATCCGGCCAGCCTGCAGGCGGCCAAGGACTCGCTCAAAAAACACGGACTGCCTCAGCGGTTGATGGTGGATTGCAGTCACGCCAATTCCGGCAAAGAAGCCACCAAGCAGGAGGCGGCATGGAAAAGTGTGCTGGAACAAAAACGAACCGGTTCTGCAGGGATTCTGGGACTGATGTTGGAAAGTCATCTACATGAGGGGCGACAGGACATGCCTCCCGAGGGTGCGCGTGGGCTGAAATACGGGGTTTCCCTGACAGATGCCTGCATGGGATGGGAGCAGACGGAAACTCTGCTCCGTTGGGCTGCCCGCTGAGCGGGATTGGCCGGATTCCATTTTTTTGCCTAAGATCGTCCTTTGAAGAAGGAAAACGCCATCTCCTCGGCTGAAGTGCGGGCGGAATATGCCCGGCATGTGGTTCCTTCGTACAAAAGGCCAGAGACCGCTCCTGTTTTAGTCAAAGGAAAAGGAACCAGAGTCTGGGATGCGGAAGGAAGGGAATACCTCGATTTTGGCAGCGGGATTGCCGTGAACTGTCTTGGGCATGCTCATCCGAGGCTGGCGGAGGTGATGAAGAGGCAGTCCGAGGAGCTGGTGCATGTCTCGAATCTTTTCTTTCATCCTAAGCAGGCGGCGTTGGCCACCGCCTTGGTACAACGGGTCGGGCCCGGAAAGGTTTTCTTTTGCAACAGTGGGGCGGAGGCGAACGAAGCCATGGTCAAAGGGGTGCGGAAGGCAGGTTCGGCTCAAGGACGCTATGAGGTCATCACCACGCTGAATTCTTTCCACGGCCGGACGATGGGCATGATTGCGGCTTCGGGTCAGGAGAGGTTGCGGGAGGGTTTTGGACCCGCGATGCCGGGATTCGTGCACGTACCGTACAACGATCTGGCGGCTGTCGAGAAAGCCATCGGCCCCAAAACCGTGGCCGTGATGATCGAGGGTATTCAGGGGGAAGGGGGGATCATCCCCGCCAAGGTGGAGTATCTGGTTGGATTAAGAAATCTGACCCGAGAGAAAGGCATCTTCCTCATCATGGATTCCGTGCAGTGCGGCCACTATCGGACTGGACGTTTTCAAAGCTATGAACGGATCCTGGAAGATGCCAAATCCAAGGAGAGTTTTTTGCCGGATGCGATCTCGATGGCCAAAAGCCTGGGGGGTGGTTTTCCGATTGGGGCGGTGTGGCTGGGTGAAAAATTGGCGGATGTGCTCACTCCGGGGACCCATGCCACAACGTACGGTGGGACAGCCCTTGCGTGTGCGGTGGCGTTGGAGATTTTGCAGATCATCGACGAGGAAAAATTAGCCAAGAATATCGAGATCATGGGCGAGGAGTTGAAGGCGGGTTTGGCAAAGTTCTCTGGTAGGGGTTGGGTGGGGGAGGTGAGGGGGTTTGGGGGGATGGTGGGCGTGACGGTTCAAGGAAAGAGCCATGCCGAGATCGCGGAAAAACTGGCCCAGGCTGGATTACTGGTGGTGCCTGCAGGTTCAGATGTCCTGCGGTTCCTGGCCCCTTATAATGTGAGCCGGAAGGAAATTTCAGAGGCCCTGCAGAAAGTGGAATCCACCCTATGAGACATCTTTTGAAATTAGCCGGGATGCGGGAAGTTGAGGCACGGCAAATTCTCGATTTGGCCAAAAAAGCCAAGAGGACGAGGGGGAAGAAGATCGTTGGAAAAGGTGTCTTGGCTGGACAGATCTGGGCCTTGATTTTCACCAAGGCTTCGACCCGGACTCGGGTCTCCTTCGAAGTGGCCATCCGGGAGTTAGGTGGAGTTCCGAGCTTTCTGAGTGCGGCGGAAATTCAGTTGGGCAGAGGAGAGCTGGTGCGGGACACCGCCCGGGTGATGGGGCGGATGGTGCATGGGGCGGTGATCCGGACCTACGCCCAATCGGACGTGGAGGAGTTTGCCGAGTTTTCCCAGATCCCCACGATCAATGCGTTGACGGACGATGAACACCCCTGCCAGATCCTGAGTGATATTTTCACCATCGAGGAAAAGCTGGGGTCGATCCGGGGCAAACGGATTGCCTTTATTGGGGACGCGGCCTGCAATGTTCCGCGGTCTTGGGCCGAGGCCGCACAAATTTTCGATTTTCATTTCGTTTGTGGGGCTCCCAAGGAGTTCCGGCCGGTGACCCTCGGGAAAAATGTCAGTTGGACGGAGGATCCGATGGAGGCGGCGACCGGCGCGGATGTTCTTTATTCGGATGTTTGGGTTTCCATGGGAAAAGAGTCCGAGGCCGCTGA
The DNA here is from genome assembly GCA_964655385.1 of uncultured Akkermansia sp. Lineage (GTDB taxonomy): Bacteria > Verrucomicrobiota > Verrucomicrobiia > Methylacidiphilales > Verrucolacustridaceae > Verrucolacustris. Next base: position 24,291 of record CAZZMY010000008.1, on the reverse strand, counting down.
ACGGGAAAAGATTTTTGCCCCTTACCAGATCAACCGAAAGCTGGTTTCCCGGGCCAAAAAGAATGCCTTGGTGCTGCACTGCCTTCCAGCCTACCGGGGGAAGGAAATCACGGACGAAATTCTGGAGGAACGGGCCAACGATATTTTCGACCAGGCGGAAAACCGGCTGCATACCCAAAAAGGAGTTCTGCAGTGGATTGTTTCCAAGCCACTGAAGGGCAGGAAGTAAGGATCCGTGCCGTCTAGGCTCGACCCAGGTTTTTCTCAGGTTAAGTTACCTTGATGAGCGCAATTCCCGCCCCGGCCACCAAGAAAGTCAATCTTCGCACCCCTGAGGTGATGGAGGCGGTGGCTGCCGAGGTACAAAAGCATTATCGAAGCCTGGCGGTGGAATATGTCCGGGCCACGGGTCGGGCCCTGGAAGCCGCCGACATGACGGTGGTTTTGGCGAAGGCCTTCGGTTTTTGTTACGGGGTGGAGCGGGCGATCGATCTGGCCTATGCCGCCGCCAAGGTTTTTAAGGACAA
>CAZZMY010000008.1:22156-23664 GCA_964655385.1 uncultured Akkermansia sp. | reverse complement strand
CACGAGGAGACCATGGCGACGAGTTCCCGGGCGTTGAGCACCGACGGTCTGGGACATTATCTGGTGGTCTACAACCTAGAAGAGACGGATTACGTCTGTAACTACATCCGTAAGGGGGGAGACAAGGCAGAGTTTTTGAAGAAGTTTGAAGGGGCGCACTCTCCGGGATTCGATCCCGAAAAGCATTTGCAGGCGGTTGGCGTGGCCAACCAGACCACCATGATGCGCGGGGAGACGGAGGAGGTGCAGAGGCGAATCAAGAAAGCGATTGAGGATCGTTTCGGGGAAAAAAAGCTGGGTGAACATTTCCGCTTTTTCGACACCATCTGCGGGGCCACCCAGGAACGGCAGGATGCCCTACGCGATCTTTTGGTGGTACCTCTCGATCTCCTACTCGTGGTCGGGGGCTACAATAGCAGCAACACCAGTCATCTGGCGGAGATGGGGGAAGCCAAGCTGCCGACCTATTTTATCCGGAACTGCACCAAGATGATTTCCACGGAGGAGATTGAACATTACGACCAGCACGCCCAGAAGGAGAAGAGGACCCAGGGTTGGTTGCCCAAAGGAAAAGTGAAAATCGGGGTAACCGCCGGGGCTTCCTGCCCCAATAACGTTATCGAGGAGACGATTGCCAAGCTCTTCCATTTCCGCGGAGTGGACGTGAAGAGCCTGATTCCCGAACCGACGGTTTAAGAGGGTTTCTTTAGATGGTCCGCTAGTTTGCCGACCAAACCGCCGAAACTTCCGTTGGTAAAAACGGCGACCACATCCCCGGATTTCAAGCGGGGGATTAAGTCCCTCAGGATCTCCTCCGGTCCAGGAAGAAAATAGGCCTCACGTCCTGCTTGGCGGACATCTTCGGCGATTTTTTGGGGATTGAGCCGTGTCTGTGGATCGAGTTGGTCCTTGCGGGCAACTTCGGCGATGTAAAGACCGTCGGCGGCAGCCAGCGATTGCGCCAACTCCTTTTGGAAAATGCCCCGGCGAGTGGTGTTGGAGCGGGGTTCGAAAAGGGCCCAAATTCTTCGGCCAGGATAGCGGTTTCTTAGGGCGGCGATGGATTCCCGCAAAGCGGAAGGATGATGACCGAAATCATCCACCAGCGTGATGCCCTTGGCCTCCGCCCTTACTTCCAGGCGGCGGCGCACCCCCTGAAAAAGAGGAAGAATCTCCGCAATCTTGGGCAGGGATAGGCCAAGGGTATGGGCGGCCGAGATGGCCATGGAAGCGTTGTGGACGTTGTGTTTGCCGGCCAACCCAAGATGGAACTTTTGCCCATGCAGGGTGAAATCACTCCCAGAGGGATTCTGCTGGTGAATTTCATATCGGGCTGCGGCCTGGAGTCCTGCTCCGACCTCGAGAATTTCACAGGGGGCATCTTTGGCCACCGCGAGTGCGTTGGAGTCGTCGGCATTGATCAGGGCCAAGCCGTTTTTGGGGACAGTCTGGAGAAGTTGGCGAAACGATTTCTGAATGGCGGCGATGTCGGGGTAGATGTCGGCGTG
>CAZZMY010000008.1:12619-22056 GCA_964655385.1 uncultured Akkermansia sp. | reverse complement strand
AAGACAATGCCGCGATCCCGGAGAAAATCCGACATGGGGGGATAGACGGCTTGATCGGAGCCTGTGACTTGCAGGCCCATTTCCCGAAACATAGCGGCCACGGTTCCCATGCCGGTTCCGGCAATTCCAAGGAAGTGAAGGTGTTTAAGGTTGGCGCGATCCAGCATGGTACCCCTCCTCGGATGGAGGATGAAGGTTCAGGAGTCGAGCAAAACCCTTAGAAACACAGGACAAGATCTGCTCCTCGCGTGAATTTCTCTGACTCGTTTATTGGGAAGGGGTGAAGGGATACTCCGGATATCGATCGATTGTCTTCAGGAGAGACCCAAACCTGCGTATGCGGCGATTGAAGGGATTCCCAGGAGGATGGCGCTGGGGTGAATTCGGGTTCCAAGAAAAGCAGACCTCCTTTCTGGAGCACAAAATCCAACTGAAATCGTCCCGTGGCGGAAAGGCCAGATGCCAGGCGAAAGGCTTCCTCCGCGAGCCGTCTTTTTCCACCGGGGGCGGACTGGCAAATAATCACCACTCGTTTCACGATGGGGAAAATGTCTGAATCGCCGAGGCTCGATCGATTAATTCCGCCAGCAGCCCCGGGCCGCCCAAGGTTACCCGTTCCTGTCCTATGCCAGACATGGTCTCCGCAGCCCGCGGACAGGCAAAAAGACGAATCCTCGGATTCGCGAAACGGGAATCCTCCAAGGATCGGGCGCCCTCATGGAGGCAGTAGACCGAGAGAACGTCTGGCGCGGAAAGAAGGCTTTGAAGTCTTTCCCAAAAGTCTTTGGTCGCAGGATGATCTGGGGGAGAGGCAAGAATCAGGAGGTGGTTCAAGGAAGCTACCTTATCCGAATGGGGTGGAATGATAAAGCGACCGCGAAACAGCGGGTCTTGGGGTTGGCGATTTGGGGTGGTTCTGGCAGGAATGGGTCATGCGAATTGCCATTCTGGGGGCCGGAATCAGCGGATTGGTCTGCGCACGAGCCCTGGCCCAAGCCGGACATCATGCGACGGTGTGGGAGAAGTCCAGAAGTCTGGGGGGTCGTTGCGCCACCCGCAAGTTTGGTGACCATGTGGTGGATCATGGCGTGCAGTACTTTACCCTGCGAGACCCCAAAATACGCGAAGAGGTCCAGAGGCTATGCGGTCCTAAGTTGAAATCTTTGCCCAATCCCATTCTTGTGGCAGGCCAGGACGGAGAGGTGTATCGGGCCGGGGAGGAGAGGTTTTATGTGCAAGATGGCAACAACCGGTTGGGAACCCTGCTGGCAGAGGGGGTTTTGGTGAGGAGAGAGGCAGAGGTGAAGAGAGTTGAAAAAGCCGGAAAAAAATGGCGGGTCGAGGGGGACGAGTATGATCGGGTAGTGAGTTCCTGTCCCTGGCCTCAAACCGCTGCATTGCTAGGGAAAAAAATTGCCTCCGCGGGCTATGATCCATGCCTGACGGTTTTGCTTGAATATCTGGTGCCCAGGGAGGACCTCAGCGGAGGTTCCGCCTATGCCCGGATGGATCCCACGGGGCGGGATCCCTTGGCCTGGACGGCATGCGAGAATGTGAAGATGGGAAGAATCGCGGAGGGAAGCACAGTCTACGTGATCCAAGCCTCGCCGGATTACAGCCGGGAGCATTTGGAGCAATCGCCGGAATATTGGGCCAGCGACCTGCAGGTATTATTGGAGAAACTCTGGCATCTGGATCCGGAAAAACGTGGATCGGTTTTTGCGCATCGGTGGAGATATGCACGTTCGTGTGCGGACCGAGAAATGCCCCGGGAAATCCCGGCAGGAATCCATCTCTGCGGGGACTCGGTCAGTGAATCCCGGTTCGAGTCAGTTTGGCAGAGTGGGTGGGATACCGCCCAAAAGATTCTCGGTTAAGGGGTCTTGGGTTTGACCGGGACGCGGAGGAGTTGTCCGGGTACGAGGAAATCAGGGTCGTCCATCGGGTTCAGAAGCAGGATATCTTCCACGCCAACATTGAAACGGCGGGCAATGGTGGAGAGAGAGTCGCCACGGCGAATGGTGTAAAGAATGGGTTCGGGGGGAATCACCACTTCCACCGGCTTTTCCTCCGGTTGCACCATCGGAGCGGGCTTGTAGGTCTTGGGAAGTGAGGAACTCAGTAGGGTAGGGGGTGGGGGCGGTAGATTGGCGAAGCCGTAATCGAACAACAGGCGCGTGTCCTGCCATTTATTGGCGCTTTTAAGCAGAGTGAGACGCAGTTCCCGACCGTCACGCGTGGCAGAAGCGGCAAAAGTATGCCGAGCCTCGTACGTCCAACCGGTTTTGGCGGGACCCATTCCGGGGTACACCCCGAGGAGTTTGTTATGATTACGCATGTGTTGGAGGCCAATGGCGGTTTTGAGATTATAGATCTGGGTTTGGGCGATTTGCCGTAACTCCGGTTTGGCGAGGAACGAATTGAATAAAACCATCAGATCGTGGGCGGTGGTCTTTTGGGGTTGGCCGGGAAGACCATGCGGATTGGCGAACCGGGTGCGCATCATGCCCAGCTTAGTTGCCTGGGCGTTCATTTCCGTCACAAACCGGTCGACCGAACCGGAGATAGTTCGGGCCAGCGCCATGGCACTGTCGTTATCCGAGCCGATGATGATGGAGCGTAGAAGTTCGCTAATCGGCACAGCCTCGCCTGGTCGCAGGGGGACGGTGCTGGGCTCCACCCGGGTGTCCTCGGGTGCGACTGTCACGATGCCTTTGCCGCCGGTTTTTTCGTAAACCAGCAGGGCGGTCATTAGTTTGACCGTGCTGGCGGGGGGGAAGGTGTCGTCGATGTTTCTGGCGTAGAGAACCTGTCCGGTGAGAGGATCCATCAGGAGGGCGGATCTGGCCAAAAGCTCCTCATTAACTTTTTCTAAAGTCGGGGGTTTAGGCGGGGGAACGGGCGGGGCGGCCAACCCTAGGGTCGAGGCGAGAAGGAGGCAGATCCATGCGAGCCCAAAAAACCGTATCATGGAATCCGCCAGAGATTGGGGAATCGGGTCAGGCGACGGCACATCCCTTTTTGGACATGAAAGACATCCTCGATCCGCACACCTCCGACTCCGTGAACGTAGAGTCCGGGTTCTATGGTGATGACGGTGCCGGCGGGTAGGGATGGCACGGTAAAGCGGGGCGACTCATGAATTTCCAAGCCGAGCCCGTGGCCCACGCCATGAAAAAAGCCACTCCAACGCCCCTGATGAATTTGCGTGGGGTAGCCCCGGGTGGCGAACCAGTTTCTTAAGTCTTCCTGAATCTTTCCTCCATTGGCTCCGGCTCTGGTTTCGTGAATGACCCGGAGTTGGCCTAAGCGAACTGTCTCCCGTAAATGGTTGAGCCGGTCGGAGGGTGTGCCTTTGACCACGGTGCGAGTGATGTCTCCGAAATATCCGGTTTTGGGGTTGCGCGGAAAGATATCCAGGATGATGGCCTGATGGGCACGCAGGGGGCCGGAGCCCCGCTCGTGGGGATCGCAGGCCTGGTTTCCTCCGGCCACGATCGTATCCTTGGCGATGGCGCCATGACGGAGGCAGGCAATCTCCATTTCCGCCCGAAGAGTTTCCGAAGTCAGGACCGACCCGCCCCAACGAAGAGCCTTGTTTTTTCCGATCCTGGAGGAGCGGAGAATTTCGACGGCCCGGGCAAGACCCGCCTCGGCAGAACGAATGGCCGAGGTGATGGACTGCACTTCCTTCGTGGTTTTTCGGATGCGTTCCGGAAAAAAAGGCTCCGGGATGGGCTCCAGGCGAATTCCGCGTTTGGCCAGTTGTTGGGATAAACCGAGGGAAAAAGAGGCCGGGACCTCAGCGCGGCGGATTCCATATCGGCGGAGAACACTGGCCAGGACATGGGAATATGGAGCTTTTGTTGGGCCCAAACGTTTTTCCTCGGCACTGAGGTCGATACATTGATCGACGTTGGCGGTGCGGCGCGCGCGGTCGATTTCCAGAGGGCCTAGGAGGGCAAAGGTTTTTCCCGAGCGGGTTTGGAACCAGGCAAAGTCGTCGGGGACAAATAGACCCGTCGCGTAGGTAAGATCGGGAAAGCGGTCGGTATTTCCGACGAGGAGACGGGCGGCCTTGGGCACAATCAGGAAGATTTGAGAAGGGCGCCGGCCAAAAAACCGGCCAAGAGAAAGGCAAGCAAGACCATCGGGATTCGCAGGTCCAAACCGAAGAGATAGAAGTCCAAGTGAAGAAAGCCCGACTGGCGGGCGAGGAGAGCCACGGCGGCGGCCAGGGTTCCCAAGGAGACGAGTCGGTGGCGGTTCATGGTAGGGCTTGGATCCCCGATTTCATCGGGTATGGGTGTGGGATGTCAATTGCAACACGTACGGGGGATAGAGGAACCACCGCGCTAATGTACGGCAGGAGGGTGAGGAAGGACAGCCCACGGGTGCAGGCTTACGGGGAAGTGGATGAACTCAACGCCTGTCTCGGGTTGGCTCGGGCCCAGGCTCCCGGAGGGGTGCGGGGCACTCTGGAAACGGTACAAAAGGCCTTGGTGGGACTGATGGGGGAGTTGGCGGTTTCGCCGAAGGACTTGGCCCGGTATGAGGAAGATGGATATGCCCGTCTGAAAGAGGAGGACCTGACTTTTTTGGATGGGCAGATTGAGCTGTTGGAGAGTCGTGCCCCCAAGGCTAAGGGTTGGTCCATGCCTGGAGGAAGTGTCGTGGGTGCGGCGTTGGATCTGGCGCGGACGGTCTGTCGTCGTTCCGAAAGGGCAGTCTGGCGGTTGGGAGAGGGGGAGGGGAAAGTGAGAATCCTAATTCCAAAATATTTGAACCGGTTGTCCGATTTGCTGTGGTTGCTGGAGCAGTCGGTGGAGACGGATCTGTCCACCAAGCGGAAATCTAAGAAGTCTTAAGCAACTCCCAGGCCGTGTGGGGTCCCAAGTAAACCATCCCGGTATAGACCTGAACCAAGTCTGCCCCTGCAGCGCGACGGGTGAGGTAATTGGCCGCATTCATCACCCCCCCGACCCCGATTAAGATCTGTTTTTTCCCCAGCAAAGGTCGAACGAGACGGGTGACCTCCAGTGCGCGGGCGGTCAGGGGCCTTCCACTCAGTCCCCCGGGCTCAACGGCATCCTCTGAGGTGCGCTGAAGGGTGGTATTCACTGCGACGATTCCTGAGAGATGGAACTCCCGGGTGGCGGTGACGATTTCGGGAAGGGCGGAGTTCTCCACATCCGGAGAAATTTTCAAAAGAAGGGGCTTAGGGGTCGTGCTCGAGCGATTGAACTCCTGCAGGGTGGAGAGGAGTCGGCGAAGGTCGTCCGGTTTGGCCAGGTCCCGGAGGCCCGGAGTGTTGGGGGAACTGATGTTCACCACGAAAAAGTCCCCCACGGAATGAAGAAGTTTAAACGATTCGAGATAGTCCTCCGGTGCTTTGTCCAAGGGAGTGACCTTTGATTTTCCGAGATTGAGACCAATCGGGAAGTCCCCAAAATTGTGACGGTTGCGGGCTTCGGCCAGCCGCTTGGCGATGGTTGGGGCGCCGAGATTGGGGAAACCCAAACGATTAATCAGGGCTTGGCGAGAGGGATAACGAAAGACACGAGGAGCTGGATTGCCGGGTTGGGGATGTAGGGTGATGGTTCCCAGTTCAGCAAAACCAAAACCGAGTTGCTTCCAGGCCATCGGTGCCTCGGCATTTTTGTCGACTCCGGCGGCGATGCCCAATCGGTTGCGGAAGTTGAGGCCCATGAGCTTGACTGGGTCCGAGGGTGCCGGGCGACCGCCGGACAGGAGTTTGGTTAATCCAGGAAGGCGGAGGGAGGCCAGAGTGAGTCGGTGGGCCAACTCCGGAGGGAAACGGAAGAGCAGGGGGCGGGCCAGATGGGGGTAGAGATTCATTTACCGATACAAAACTGGGTGAAAAGCCGGTCGAGTACATCCTCCGATGTTCCTACACCTAAAACCGATTCGAGGCATTGCAGGGCGAGTCTCAGATCGGACGCCACCAACTCCGGTGCCGAACGCGAGATCAGGGAAGCCGAGGCGCAGGCCAATGCCTCCGACGCCTTGCGGAGGGCATCCTCGTGGCGGGCGTTGATCGCGATTTCGTCTGAACCCGGGGCGGAGAAGTCTCCCGCGAGTCGTTTGGCGATGAGTTGGTGCAGCTTTTCCAAGCCGTCGCCACTTTTTGAGGAGACGGGCAAACCATCTCCCGGGTAGGCGGCAGGGAGATCCGCTTTGGTCAAGATCCGGAGAAGCTTATTTTCGAACGGCGTCCATTCGGAGGCACAAGGGTCGGCCTTTTGGGATCGATCGATCAGGGCGAGAACAAGATCGGCGGAGCTCATGGCGGAGCGGGTACGTTGGATGCCTTCCTGTTCGACGGGGTCGTTGGAGGCACGAAGACCAGCGGTGTCAATCAGGCGAACGGGGAAGCCGGACAGGATGATCGTTTCCTCCACCGTGTCGCGGGTCGTACCGGGAATAGAACTGACAATGGCGCGATCCGTTCCCAGGAGGGAGTTGAGGAGACTGGATTTACCGACATTGGGTGGGCCGACGAGAGCGAGACGGTATCCCGCCCGCAGGCGATGGCCCAAGGGCGCGGTGGCCAAAAGGGAGGAAGTGGATTGGAGAAGATCACTCACCTCCTTACGAAAACCGTCCCCAACCTCGGGGTGAATATCCTCCTCGGGAAAATCGATCCATGCCTCGATCCTGGCCAATAGATTGAGAAGTTTCTCCCTCTCGGCGTGCAGTCGGTCGCCCAACCTTCCCGCCAAGGCCCGTTGGGCGGCCTGGAGCGCCCTTTCTGATCGGGCGTGCAGAACATCAAGCACAGCTTCCGCCCGAGTGAGATCGATGCGTCCATGGAGAAAGGCCCGTTCTGTGAATTCTCCCGGTCGGGCGGTGCGGGCTCCAAGCTGAAGGATGGATTGAAGAATCGATTCGATGATCAAGGGATTCCCATGGCAGGAGATTTCAACAAGATCCTCCCCGGTGTAGGACTTGGGGTTGGGCCAAAATGTCAGGACGACTTCATCCAGCGTGCGGTTCTTGATCCGCAGGTGGGTGGGGAGAGGGTGATGGGGTGGCAGGGTTTGACCACAGAGCTTTTCGGCGATGGGCAGGGATCGGGGGCCACTGATGCGGATGATGGCCAAGGCAGAAACCCCCGGCGGGGTGGAGCAGGCCACAATGGTGTCTTTCTCGAAAGCCATAGGTACCTTTTTCGCAAACCTTACCCCTAGAGAGCGAGGATGTTTCTTGCGACGTGGGAGTGACTGGTCGAACGGACAGGGATGGGCTAGAAAATAAGGATGTCTTCTTCTGAGACAGTCTTGGTTACGGGAGCCTGTGGTTTTATCGGCTCGAATTATGTGCGCCATCTCCTGGCAGGTCGACCCTCCGCCAAGGTAGTGGTGTTGGATAAACTGACGTATGCCGGACACCGTCCCAATCTGGAGAAAGAGGAGAAAAGCGGACGATGCGAAGTGGTGGTGGGGGATATCGCGGAACCCCGGTTGGTGGCGGAACTTTTTGCCCGACATCTCCCGGTCTCGGTGGTGAATTTCGCCGCGGAATCGCATGTGGACCGCTCGATCGACGAGCCCAGCCCTTTTCTCCATACCAATGTCACTGGAACATTCACCCTTTTGGAGGCTACCCGGAACTATCTTCAAGCCGGGAAAGTCCCGGAAAAGGGTCTTTTCCGCTTTGTTCATCTCTCCACCGACGAGGTTCATGGATCCCTGGAGCCGTCTGATCCACCTTTTCGGGAGACTTCCACCTTTGCGCCCAACAGCCCCTACGCGGCCTCCAAGGCGGCGGCGGATCATCTTTGTCGTGCCTATTTCCGCACCTACGGGGTGCCCACGGTGGTTTTGCGACCCTCCAACAACTACGGACCTTATCAATTTCCCGAGAAGCTCATCCCTTTGGCCATCCTGCGGGCCTTGGCCGGAGAGAAAATTCCGGTTTACGGGGACGGCAAGCAGGTTCGTGACTGGATGCATGTGGAGGACACGGCCCGCGCGGTCGAGGCGACCCGCCGTGCTGGAGGGGTTGGGGAGGCGTATCAAGTGGGTGCGGATGAGGAGAAAGATAATTTGGCCGTCTTGGGGGCAATTTGTGATTTGCTGGACCGACTTCGCCCGAGGGCGGGGGGCAAGTCTCATCGGGAACTGATGGAGACGGTGACGGATCGTCCTGGTCACGACCGCCGGTACGCCACCGATGCCTCCAAATTTAAAAAACATCTTTCCTGGGCTCCGCAAATTTCCTTTGTGGACGGCATTGAGCGGACGGTCCGGTGGTATCTGGAGAACCAAGCCTGGTGTGAGACCGTGAAAGCCAAGGGGTATTCCGGACAGCGGTTAGGGTTGAGCCGGGGCGCTTCCTAAGGTTCCTGTGGCGGGCACCTACGATTATCTTGTCGTGGGGGCTGGCTTTGCCGGCAGTGTGTTGGCCGAACGTTTGGCCGAGGGTTCGGGAAAAACGGTCCTGGTGGTGGATCGCCGGGATCATGTGGCGGGAAATGCCCATGATCGAACCGATGCGGCCGGGGTTTTGATCCATGCCTATGGTCCCCATTACTTCCGGACTAATTCTGACAAGGTGGTGGAATATCTGAGCCGGTTCACCGACTGGCATCCCGTGAATTATCAGGTTCTGGTTTGGACCCAAGGGAAGTACTGGCAGTTTCCGATCAACCTTAACACCTTTGAGCAATATCTGGGGCGTCCCTCCACCACGGAAGAGATGCAGGCGACCCTGGCCAAGTGGCGGATTCCTGTGGATCACCCCAAAAACTCCGAGGAGGTGGTTTTGTCCCAGGTGGGGCGGGAGTTTTATGAGATGTTTTTCCGAAACTACACCCGCAAGCAGTGGCGACGGGATCCTTCGAGGCTGGATGCCTCGGTCTGTGGCCGAATTCCGGTTCGCACCAACCGGGATAACCGTTTTGTCACTGAAAAGTTTCAGGCCCTTCCAAGGGACGGCTATACCGCGATGTTTCAGAGGATGTTGGACCATCCGAGGATTGAGGTTCGGCTGAAAACGGACTATCGGGAGGTTCAGGCTCAAGTGAAGTATCAGCATCTGATTTATACGGGCATGATTGATGAGTTTTATGATTTTTCGGAGGGCCGACTTGCGTATCGCTCTATGCGGTTTGAACCGGAGACCATCCAGAAGGAGTTCTTTCAACCTGCCATGCAGGTGAACTATCCCAACGACTTCGACTACACTCGGGTGGTGGAGATTAAGCACGCTACCGGGCAGAAAATCCCGGTCACCACCGTGGTGCGGGAATACCCGGAAGATTATGGTCCCGGCAAAGAGGCCTACTATCCAATCCCCGCAGACGACACCAAGATCTTGTACGGAAAGTATGCCCAAAGGGCGGAGCAGGAGAAAAAAGTGACCTTTGTGGGAAGGTTGGCGACTTATCGATACTACAACATGGACCAGGTGGT
>CAZZMY010000008.1:0-12519 GCA_964655385.1 uncultured Akkermansia sp. | reverse complement strand
GCGGTTTCCTGCGGGGATACCTGAACCAGAGCCTTATCTCCGAGGTGACGCACGCGGACGATACGGAAACCATGTTTGCGGACTGCGGTCTCTGCTTTCTCGATCGCAGCGAGTCGTTCCACCGTGACCGGTAGCCCGGGGGCGAGTCGGGAGGAGAGGCAGGGCGAGGCAGGTTTTTCCGCAATCTCCAACTGGGCTTCATTGGCCAGGGCCCGGATTTCGCTCTTCGTCAGTTGGGCCTCGCGGAGGGGTGCGGCCACCTTGAACTGCCCTGCGGCAATGCGACCGGACCGGACCTCCTGGGCATCATCCGCGTTTTCCCCGTAAGCGAGAACGGCCACTCCACGCGTTTGGGCCAAACGTTCCATCTGTTGGAAAAGTTCGGAGCGGCAAAAGAAACAACGATTGGATGGGTTCGAGGCATACGCGGGGTCTTCCAGTTCCAGGGTTTGCAGTATCTCCACCGGGAGATTGTGCCTGTGGGCAAACGCGAGGGCGGCCTGATGTTCGGAACGGGGAAGGCTAGGAGAATCGCCCAACACACCGGTGACTTTGGAGCCCAGAACCTGGTAGGCAGTCCAAAGAAGAAAGGCGGAGTCAACTCCTCCTGAGTAGGCAATGAGAGCTGAGGGCCACCGGGTGATGATTTCGTTCAGCCGAGCTTGCTTTTGGGCAAGGTCTTGGATCGACGCCATAACAGACTATAGGCCGAGAGACCGGCCGTGGGAATGGTCGAATCGAACAAAAGAAACCACGGAAGTCCCATCGATACTACCGTATGCGGAAACGTTCCTGGGTCGTGAATTTAAGTTGGTGGGGCATTCGATAAAACTGCCGTATCGATTGTCTCATATTCCTAGGAAAGTGGGACGATGGTGGGTTTCAAGAACGAGGATGGCGTGGTAGGGTTGGGGAGTGAGCGGGAAAACCAACGTGGCAGATCTGCGTAAGAGCTACGAGAGAGCGGAGCTCAACGAGGAAGCTTCCCATGCGGATCCGCTGAAACAGTTCGACCAGTGGCTACAGGAGGCCATGCAGGCCGAGATTCCGGAACCCAATGCCATGACCTTGGCCACGGTCTCCAAAGAAAACCGCCCCAGTACTCGGCCGGTTTTGATTAAGGGATATGACGACCGGGGAATCGTCTGGTACACAAACTACGAAAGCCGCAAGGGGCTGGATCTTTTGGGGAATCCGTGGGCGGCGTTGCAGTTTCATTGGGTGGAGCTGGAGCGGGTCGTCCGGATTGAGGGAAAGGTGGAAAAGATCAGTGATCAGGAGAGTGACAAATACTTCCACAGCCGGCCGCTGGATCACCGGATCGGAGCGTGGGCTTCACCCCAAAGCCAGGTGATTGCCAACCGGTCGATCCTCGTAGCCAACGCGGAAAAGTTCGGGGCCCAGTTCAAAACCGACCCTCCGCGGCCGAAGAATTGGGGAGGGTACCGGCTCAAGCCGGAACTATGGGAGTTTTGGCAGGGAAGAAAAAGCCGACTCCATGATAGGTTGAGATACCGGTGGGAAGCGGGAATTTGGAGGCGGGAGAGGCTGGCGCCGTAGTTGCTAGATGAAGATTAAGATGAAGAGAGGGGTTGGCAGATATGAGTATTGAGTCGGTTAGGCCGGAGCAAGTGGCTGAGAGGATAAAAAATGGTGAGAGGATCCATTTGGTGGATGTGAGGTCTCCGGCGGAGTTTCAAGCTGTCCATGCAAAGGGAGCGATTCTCTCCCCTTTGGATGCACTAAATCCTAGACAGTTGGCCCAAAGGCTAGATTTATCATCCAACTCTCCGGTCGCCTTGTTGTGTGCTTCGGGTAACCGGGCCAAGAAGGCGGCGGAAAAGTTTCTCGCGGAAGGCATTCCGCACTGTCTGGTGGTGGAAGGGGGCACCCAAGCATGGGAGGCGGCAGGGTTACCAGCGATCAAAGGAAAAGGGGTGATCTCCATCGAACGTCAGGTGCGCATCGGGGCTGGAGCGATGATTCTAGCCGGTGTTCTTTTTGGACACTTTGTCCATCCAGGATGGTATTTCCTAAGCGGTTTCGTCGGATGCGGATTGATCTTTGCCGGAGTCACCGATTGGTGCGGCATGGGTCTCTTTTTGGCCAAGATGCCTTGGAATCAGTCAAAACCGAAAAGCTGTAAGGTCTAGTTGATCAAGTTGCTAGGTCCGCCATTCAACTTGATGGAGATTGGTCCCTATGTGCACTTAGGTGTGAAAAAGTAGGCGGCAAAAAATGTAGTCAGGGTGCCGAAGGTGATGCGCCACGGAAAGGCGATGAGAGGGAGCCAGTCCGGTCGAGGCAGGGGGGGCAGGCCGACCAGCTTCAGTAGGTCGGAAGGAAGGCCTGAGAGAACTGCGACTGCCAGAAAGCCCGTCACCATGGCCACAAGATTCCCGGTATCACTACCTCGATTCTTGGTCAGGGCGCCCAGCAGGAAGATTCCCAGCAGGGAGCCATAGGTGTAACCAAAGACACCTAAGACAATCGGGAGAATGCGGGAGGTTGGATTCGAAATGACCACCCATGCGGTGGCGCCTCCAATCAAAACAAGAATTCCGGCAAAGGCCACGGTGGACCAGCGGGCGGCCCGAAGGGAATCTGGGTTTTTCAACCGTGGGGCAAAGAAGGGTTCGTACCAGTCCCTCACCCAGGAGGTGGCCAGGGCGTTGAGGGCCGTGCTGAGAGAGCCCATGGCGGTGGCAAAAATTCCGGCGATCAACAAACCGCGCAGCCCAGGCGGAAGCTGGCTGAGGATGTAGTAAGCGAAGACATGGGCGTTTCGTTCCGGGAGGTGGGGATCGGGGCTCTTTTGGTAGTGGACCCAAAGAAGGATACCGATGGCAAGAAAGGCGAAGACAATCGGAAGGTCCGCCACCCCTGACGCCACCAAGGCCAGCCGGCTTTTGGCCGGGTTCTTGGCCGTCAGCATCCGCTGCACCATGTCCTGATCGGTTCCGTGGGTGGCCATGGTGACGAAGGTGGCCGCAAAAAAAGCGGTCCAAACCGTGTACTCGGTTTCAAAAACCGCTTTCAGCGTAGCCCAGAGATCGTTCGGAAAATAGGGTCCAAGACTCCAGAAGGAGAGATCCCCGGGCTTTTGCAGCATGCCATGAATGGTGGGTAGCCCTCCCGGGATGGATTTGAGGAGATGCCAGATCACAAAACCCAGCCCGGAAAACATGACACAGGCTTGAATCACATCGGTCCAGACCACGGCCTTAATTCCCCCCACGGCTGTGTAGACGGCGGTCAAAGCCACCAAAACGAAAAGGGCCAGAAGGTAGATCCCGAGCTCAAGCAGCGGTTCGGGGTGGGAACCGGTGTACATCTCATATCCGAGGACCAGGACAATGGCCGCCACATAGAGCCGAGTGCCGCTGGCCAAGGCCCGGGTGACAAGAAAGACGGCGCTGGCTGCCTGACGGGAGCGTGGGCCAAAACGCTTTTCAAGGAATTCATAAATGGAAACCACCCCGTATTGATAGTAGGGCTTGATAAAAATCCAGCTGACCAGGAGCCGGGCCAGGATGGTTCCCAGGGCCAGTTGGGCGTAAGTGAAGTTACGAAGTTCGTAGCCCTCGCCTGGGGCGCCCAAGAAGGTGGCGGCGCTGATCTCAGCCGCAAGAATGGAAGCGAGCACGGCCCACCAAGGCATCTGCCGCCCCCCCAAAGCATAGTCGTTGAGAGAAGTTTGCTTGCGGGAGGCCGCCAAACCGATCCCGATCATGGCAGCGAAGTAGGCCAGGAGAATCGTGAGGTCGAGCTTGAGGGTCGTCATGAGAATTTAGGGAAGATTCCAGCCGGATTTCCATTGAAGGTAGGCGGACCGAGGGAGGAGTACATACACAGGTTGATCCTTGGGATTGCAGTTCCGGAACAGGGTTTCAAAATCCTCCCGCAAGAGGGTCGTGCAACCGGTCGTGGGATGATCGGTGCCCCGGGAAAGGTGAAAAAAAATGGCACTCCCGGCCTTGGGCTGGACGTTGGGCGGGGCGTTATGCCGGATGAAGATCTTCAAGGCATGAGCCGGGTCGTTCTGACGCATGCGATCGAAAAGATGGTTGGCGGGAAACTCCTCATGTGTGGAGAGAATGAGGTGCCGGTTGTAGTTGGTGGATTGGGGATCCTCAATCCAGAGATCCCGGTCGGTGACCATCCGGTATCGCCAATCGGGAATCGGAGCCTTGTCTTCCGAGCCATAGAGAATGGATCCAAGAAGGAAAACCCCGGCGGGTGATTTTTTATCTCCCTCGCGTTTCTGGGGCCCTTCCTGAACTGGATGACATCCCCGACCCCAAGCCAATCCGTTACGGCCAAGGTTGGCGCTGAAGGATGGTGTGATGGCGGTCCAAGTGTCTCGACTCTTCTCCCTTCGGTAGGCCTGGAGTTGGGTTTGGGTGGAGTTCCAACTCTCCGGCACTGCCAGAATGAGGACTTTCGTTTCTGGTGGAATCGGGGTGGCCCAAACCGGGGAGAGAAAGAGAAGCGGGAGTGCGAGGAACAGGAACCGCATGGTCCTCAACGACGAAATCGATCGTGGAGGTTTCCGAGAAAGGGAGGCAGGTAGAAGGCCAAATATCCGGCGAGTCCGGCGAGGATGCCCGGGAGAAGCATAGGTTCAAAGAGGGCAGGGAGAAACAGGAGACCGGAACTAACGGCGGCCACCCAACGGACAGAGAGAGGAATCGGGATGGGGAAGAAAAAGACTTTTTGGTCGGGCAGGGTGGTGGCGAAAGCAAGAAAGAGGGAATTATGCAGATAGAAGGGATTGACAGGAGCTGACGGCACAAGAAAGGCCGTAGCCACGACCGCCAGAACACCGATAAGGAGGTAGAGGTTAAGATGAAATGAGCCCCAGGTTTCCTCGAGCGCATCTCCGATCGACCATAGGAACCAAAGGAAAAGAAGAAGGAAGATGGGATGGGCGGAGGAAGGTGGAACAAACAGAAAGGTGATCAACCGCCAGAACTCGCCTTGGGCGACGAGGGAGGGTTCGAGTTTCAAGATCGAGGTGAAGCCCGGGGAGGCGAGATTCAGCAGCCAGGCACCCGCATTCATGGCGACCAAGCCACGGGTGAGGTAGGGGACGGCCCAACGCCCGAGATGATGTTCCAGAGTGTCAGTCCAGCCAGCAGGGCTCATGCGCCGGGAAAGCCGGTCAAGGCTTGAGAGTGATCTTTTTCCAATTCAGATGCTGGGCGTGGGCGTATTTTTCGAAATCCTTCTCATAGAGGATCAGGACCGCACGAACCACGGCAGAGTCGTCCTCAAAACTGATTTGGGCGACGAAGTCAGGAATGATGTCGAGCAGGCGGTGGGTGTAGATGATGGCAAAGGCGGAGGCGGCAGCCGCGGTGTAGGGGATATCCTGATAAGCGCCCTCGGCGAAATCCTCCACCACATCCGCGAGAAACTCCAGCTGGTCGACGAGGTGGGGAAACTTGGGGGCGTGGATCTGGGTAAACTCGGCCTTGAGAATGGGCAGCCGGTGCAAAAGGTTCTTCATGATGCGGGGGGTGACGCGCGAAGCACCGCGCTGGGCAAAAAAGGCAATCTCGGCCATGGCTTTATCCTAAGGAAAGCAGGGCGGACGGCAAGCGGAGGTCGGGATGGTGCGCGGATGCTCGTTCCAGCAAAGTGAGGCATGGCTGTTTCAACCGAGTCCAACTCGTCGGTGCAAAAGATCGCCACACGTGCGGAGGTGCGAAGGGAAGACACCTGGGACCTGACCCCGCTTTTTTCCGAGGAGTCCGATTGGGAAAAAGGGCTGGAGTCCCTAAGAGCAAAACGTGGTGTCATGATCCGTTGGCGGGGAAAATTGAGCGAAGCGGATGCTTTGGCGGATGCGCTCGAGGAGGAACGAAAAATCGACTTATTGGCAGAAAAACTCGGCCAGTACGCCAGCCTGAGGGTGGCGGAGGATGGTGGGGATGGGGCGGCACGGGATCGGGCATTGCGTTTGGAGCATTTGACGACCGAGTTGTCGGAGGAGACTGCCTGGTTCATGCCGGAGTTGATGGGGATCGACGATCCGAAATGGAACCAGTTCATGGCCCATCCCCGCTTGCAGGAGTGGCGCGGGAAGTTGGAGAGAATCCGCCGATATCGTCCCCACACTTTGGGGGAGGGGGAGGAGCGGTTGATGGCCCTGGTCTCTCCCAGCCTGAACGGGCCTGATGAAATCTTTTCCCAGCTGACCAACGTGGATTTTCAGTTCGGGACCGTGCGGGATGAGGATGGGCGGGAGATCGAACTGAGTCATGGTACTTTTGCCTCCCTTCTGCAAAGAAAGAGCGCCGAGGTGAGAAGGACGGCCTGGAAGCAGTATTACACGGAGTTTGAACAGCACGCTTTCACGCTGGCGGCGACCTTGGCCTCCTCGGTGAAGGCGGATGTCTTCCGGGCAAGGGCCAGAAAGTATCCCAACGCCCGGGCAAACTCCCTCTTTCACGACCGGGTTCCGGACCGCGTGTATGACAATCTGGTGGGGACGGTAAGGAAAAACCTCGGCCCTCTGCAGAGATATCACCGGCTACGGAAACGATATCTTAAGCTGGATCAGTTGCTGGCGGCGGATCTGCAGGTTCCCTTGGTGCAGAAAGCCCAGAGGAAGACCCCTTATGTGGAGGCCGCCCGGCTGGTTACGGAAGCTTGTCGTCCCCTGGGGGGCGAGTATCAGAGGATTCTGGAAAAGGGTTTGGTCCAAGACCGATGGGTGGATCGTTATGAGAACAAAGGCAAACGGAGCGGGGCTTTTTCCAGCGGAAGTTATCAAAGCCCTCCCTACATCCTGATGAACTACCGCGAGGATGTCTTGGGTGATGTTTACACCTTAGCTCATGAGGCGGGCCATTCCATGCACACTTGGCTAAGTCACCGCACCCAACCGTTTCAGGACGCGCACTACCCGATCTTTTTGGC
This sequence comes from uncultured Akkermansia sp., assembly GCA_964655385.1. Classification (GTDB taxonomy): domain Bacteria; phylum Verrucomicrobiota; class Verrucomicrobiia; order Methylacidiphilales; family Verrucolacustridaceae; genus Verrucolacustris. Next base: position 5,592 of record CAZZMY010000008.1, on the reverse strand, counting down.
CGAGGTGGCCTCCACCCTTAATGAGGAGCTTTTGACCCATCATCTTCTGCAGGGCGAGGCCTCCAAGGACCCTTGGCTGAGGGCCTACATCCTGAATCGCCAGATCGATGACATTCGAGGGACCCTTTACCGGCAGGTCATGTTTGCTGAATTTGAGGCCGTGGTCCATGAAGCAGAAGAGAAGGGGGTGGCCTTGACCCTTGATTTCTTTCGCATCGCCTATCGCAAGCTTTTGGAGGTTTACCTAGGGGAGGAGATGGAAATTCAGGCCCCTCTGGAGCTGGAATGCCTGCGGATCCCTCATTTTTACAGCGCTTTCTACGTTTACAAATATGCCATCGGGCTCTCGGCCTCGTTGGCGTTGTCCCGCAAGATTCTGGCCGGGGAAAACGGAGCCGTGGAGAGAGTGACGGCCTTTCTGAGCTCGGGAGGTTCGAGGCCTCCGCTGGAAACGCTGAAAATGGCCGGGGTGGATATGGAGAGTTCCGAGCCGGTCGAGGCCGCTCTGGAGTTATTTGACCAGAGGGTGGCAGAACTGGAAAAGATTCTGGGATAACCCCTTTTCGTCCACTTGCTCTTCGGGAAACGGAGAGACAGGCTGGCTGGGTGAAACATGAGCCCATCTGGCTACGAGCCCATTGGGGAAACCTGATCATGGCTTCCTGGCTGGTGGATCCTGCGCTCGTGGCCGGGAAAATTCCCTCAGGTTGTGAACCGGATCTCTGGAATGGCCAGGTTCCCCTGAGTTTGGTCGGGGTGGACTTTACCCAGGTGGCGGTCAAGGGGATGAGTTGGCCGTGGCATGACCGGTTTCCCGAGGTGAATCTTCGGACCTATGTTCAGGGCCCTCAAGGTCCCGGGGTGACGTTTCTGGGGGAGTTGGTGCCCAAGTATTGGGTGGCCTGGATGGCAAAACGAAGTTTTGGCGAGCCGTATGAAAAGGTGAAGGTGTGGACGGAAAAACGAGTCCGTTTAGGGGAACCTGAGGTCACTTACCATTGGGAGACCAAGGAGCGGTCGAATCGTTTCTCCATGAAAGTGGCCGCTGAGTCCATGGAAGTGCCTCCTGGTGGCTTGGAAGAGTTTCTGCTGAGCCGCCACCGTGGATACAACGCGAGAAAGGGGGGAACCACCTATGCGGTAAACCATGAGGCGTGGAGAATCAGAGAAGTGCGCCGTTTCGCGGTTGATTGCTCCACGGGATCCCCGTTCGGGGCTGCTTATGGGTCTATTTTTCGGACCGAGCCTGATTCCGTGATATTTTCGGATGGTTCCTCGGTCTCCGTTGGTTTTCCACGACGGTTCAGTTCTTGAAACACCGAATCTGCACCGTGGGTCGTGCCGGTGGCTGGGCCGGGGAAGCAGTGGCCGAGTACATGAAAAGGATCCAGCGTTTTGCCGGTATTGAAATCCTCTCTGTTCCAGAGGGCTCCAAAAAAGAGTCGGAACTCCAAGAGAAGTCCAAGGAATGTTGGAGGGTTTGCCTGGATGAAACCGGCGAGGCCAAAAGCACGGCTGAGTGGCTGAAGGATTGGGAAAAGTGGGAACGTGCAGGGAAGACAAGAATTGCCTGGATGATCGGCGGAGCCGATGGTCATAGCGCGGACTTCCGCAAGCAGTGCGATGTTGTCCGGTCCCTTGGACCACAAACCCTTTCGCACGACTTGGCGTTGGTCGTTTTGCTGGAGCAGATCTATCGACTGGAGAGTTGGAGGACGGGACACCCCTACCATCGGGCATGAACAGGCGAGTCGGTGATGAAACGGCCCGGGCCCCCCGGACGATCGGTAAGGGGCTGCTTTATTTTTTCCGTTCCATGAGGTTGCGCTGTCCAACATGTGGGGAGAAGCCAATCTTTCCCCCGGCACGGCAGACTCGATCGTTGTCAGACTGGTTTACTCCTTTGGATGGATGTTCCCAATGCGGATATCCCTATGAGAGGGAGGCGGGTTATTTTCTCATGGCCATCTGGGGGGTGAATTACGGCCTAATCGGGTTGGGCGCGATGTCTCTTTATTTCGTCCTACGAATCAACACGGACTGGAATCCGTTGTGGATTTTTTGTGGAACCGTTCTGCCCGCCCCGTTGGCCAGTATTTTATTTGCCCGACACGCCAAATCCATGTTTTTGGCTTTGGATCATTTTTTTGACCCGCACTTACGCACACAAAAAAAGGAAAAAAAAGCGGATTAGCCTTGTCATCTTGTCGGCGGGAGGGTTGAACTAGAGTTGCATGCCCGCTGGACCGGTTTCGAAATTCATCGACAGACATTATCGGCATTTCAATGCCGCCGTGGTGAAAGACGCCGCCGTGGCCTATCGCAAACTTCTGGATGACGGAGGACGCATGTTGGTTACCCTGGCGGGGGCGATGAGCACCGCCGAGATGGGCATCTCGCTGGCGGAAATGATTCGGCAGGAAAAGATCCATGCCATCAGCTGCACCGGCGCCAATCTTGAGGAGGATGTCTACAACCTGGTGGCGCACGACCATTACCGCCGGATTCCCGGGTATCGCTATCTGACCGGCAAAGACGAGGAAAAGCTGTTGAAGGATCACCTCAACCGGGTGACCGACACCTGTATTCCGGAGCATGAGGCCATGCGACGGATTGAGGGAACGGTGCTGGATTTGTGGAAGCGGGATGAAAAGGCCGGCTTGCGCAAGTTCCCCCACGAGTATTTCTATGAGGTGCTGCAAAAAGGTCTCTTGAAAAAATACTACCAAATCGACCCCAAGGACTCTTGGATGATGGCGGCGGCCGAAAAGAATCTCCCCATCATTGTTCCGGGATGGGAGGATTCCACCTTGGGCAACATGTTTGCGGCAGCCTGTATCCAGAAAGAGGTGAAGTCACCTACCCTGATTCGGAGCGGCATCGAGTACATGATTCATTTTGCGGATTGGTATCAGAAGACCCAGAAAACCCCGCTCGGCTTCTTCCAGATTGGTGGCGGGATTGCCGGAGATTTCCCGATCTGCGTGGTTCCCATGCTTCATCAGGATCTAAAGAAGGGGGGCGTTCCGCTTTGGGCCTATTTTTGTCAGATCAGTGATTCGACCACGAGCTACGGCTCCTACTCGGGCGCAGTTCCCAACGAGAAGATCACTTGGGGCAAGTTGGGGGTGAACACCCCGCAGTTCGTGATTGAGTCAGATGCGACAATCGTGGCTCCGCTGCTCTTTGCCTACGTTTTGGGGCAATAAAAAGCTCCCCAATCAATCTGTTTTCAGTTCGCTGGCAAAGGGAGCCGTACTTAACGGGCGGGGTCCAAATACGGGTCTAGTTCTACGTTTTGACGCCGGCACGGATCTCGAACAGGGAGGAGACGGATTCCCCGTTATGGATTCGCTGGATTGCATCCGCCAGTAGGGGAGCAACACAGAGAACCTTGGTTTCCACCCCTGGAATTGCGGTCTGCGGGGTGGTGTTGGTCGTAATCAGCTCCTTAATTTTCGCCTTTTGCAGCCTCTCTAAGGCCATGTCGCTGAGCACGACGTGGGGAATGCCTACGTAAAAGTCCTTGGCACCCTCATTGCGAAGAAGGTCGACTGCCGTAGAGATGGTTCCAGCCGTTTCGGTGATGTCGTCGACCAATAGGATATTCTTTCCTTTGACCTCCCCGATTAAATTCATGGATTCAGTCTGGGTGGCGTTCAGCCGGCGTTTACTAACAATGGCGAGTCCGCAATTGAACATCTGGGCGTAGGCGGCCGCCATCTTCATCCCCCCAACATCGGGTGTGACCACCACCAAATCGGGAATCTTCTTTTCCGCGATGTATTTATAAAACACCGGAGCACAAAAAAGGTGGTCGACCGGTATATCAAAGAAGCCCTGAATCTGCTGGGCGTGGAGGTCCATGGCCAGAACTCGGTTCACCCCCGCCGCCACCAGAAGGTTGGCGACCAGTTTGGCGGTGATGGGGACACGGGGCTGATCCTTGCGGTCCTGCCGGGCGTAGCCAAAAAAGGGAAGTACTGCGGTGATCCGGAAAGCGCTGGCCCGACGGGCCGCATCGACCATGATCAGAAGCTCCATCAGGTTTTGGTTTGTCGGCGGACAGGTCGGCTGGACGATGAAGATGTCGTTTCCACGGATGTTTTCGTCAAACTTAACGAAGGTTTCCCCGTCAGGGAACGAGGTGACAGTGGCTCGACCGAGGGGAACCTTGATTCGATCGGCGATCCGTTGGGCTAGTTCCCGGTTGGCATTGCCGGTAAAGATCTGGAGCTTGTTGCCAAAAATCGAGGACACGAATGTTTTATAGGTTCATCCGCAAGGGCGGAAAAGGGGGAAAGACCGGGTTATTCGCCGATGATCTTGATGAGGACGCGCTTGGCTCTTCGACCGTCGAACTCCCCGTAGAAAATCTGTTCCCAAGGACCAAAGTCCAGCTTTCCACCCGTCACGGCGACCACACATTCGCGGCCCATGATGGAACGCTTGAGATGGGCGTCGGCATTGTCTTCGGCCCCGTTGTGCCGGTATTGGGAGTGGGGTTTTTCCGGGGCAAGTTTTTCCAGCCACGTTTCAAAGTCGGCATGTAGGCCGGATTCGTTATCGTTGATAAAGACAGAGGCGGTGATGTGCATGGCATTCACGAGGCAAAGGCCTTCCTGGATGCCGGAGCTTTTGAGAGCGGTTTCGACCTCCGGGGTGATGTTGTGATAAGCGCGACGTGTCGGAGTACGGAAAGTGAGTTCCTTGCGAAAGGACTTCACGGACGAGAAAGCGATTCGACGGCTTTCAGCACCACCGCACCTTGGTCTGAAGTGGAGCCCTTGGGATCCCTCCAGACGAGCTTGCCATCACGGAAAAGAAACGCGGAACGCTTGGCAAAACCGAAAGCCATCCCCTCCACGCCAAAGGCTTTGATGATCTTTCCTTCATGATCGGCGAGCAGGGGGTAGGGAAGTTTCTGCCGGGTGACGAATTCCTTTTGGGAATCCGGCTTGTCGGCGCTGACCCCAATGATTTTCACCCCCTTCTGGGTCAACTCGGAATGGCTATCCCGAAGGCTGCAGGCTTGGGCGGTGCATCCCGGGGTATTGGCCTTGGGGTAAAAGAAAACCAAAAGAAAACCTTGGGAACCGTAGGTGCCCAAATCCAAGGGTTTCCCGTCTTGATCCAGTGCGGTTAAGGCGGGCAGGGGGTCGCCGATCTTGATTCCATCTTCGGCTTGGGCGCCAAATAGCCATCCCATGGTAAGCAAGAGAGAGGAAAGGGCGCGGATCACTTGCGCGGAGGGTGGGAAACGTCCGAGATCATTTTTGTCTCCAAAGCCTGGAGCGTGTTGCGAGCCTCGGCTAGATCACGGGCATTGGAGAGTTTCACGGCCAGGTCGGCAAGATCGGGCATGGAGGAGCGGAGCTGATCCCCAAGCTTCTCGGCCTGTTTTTTGGCCTCGGGCAGATCCCCCTTATCAACAGCCACCCTGGCTTTTTGGAGGGTCGAAGTGACCGGGCAGGCTTCCGAGTAGATGGGACATACGCTGGAAGACATGGGGCAACCCCGCAAAAAGAGGAAGGCGGCGATGAAGCCGACCCCCGCGGCCAAGATCAAGGGAAGAGCCTTGGAGCCGCAGCA